>CAYPWK010000007.1:8278-13234 GCA_964414365.1 uncultured Burkholderia sp. | reverse complement strand
GCTCGCTTGCCGCGAGCGCGTTCTCTGGCCGTGCCCGCTCGGCCTCGATCGTATAGTTGGCAACGAGCCCGCGCGGATCGAAGCGCACGAGCTCGTCGAGGAAGCGTTCCGGTAGGGGCAGCGCGCGCGTGAATTCGGCGAGCACGCCGAGATCGACGCGATCGCCCGTTACGCTCATCAGTTGCCCATGCTCCACGCTCTCAGGTCGGTAGCGGCCCGTCAGTCTCGAGAACGAGAGCGTCCGGGTGACGGGCGTGCCGTCGGCGAGCGGCGGCTGGCCCAGTTCGGCGCGCAGATTCGAAAGCCGGATCCGGTAGTCGCGCTGCGGGTCGATTTCCGCGGCCCAGGCGAACTGGGCCACCGGCACCTGGAGCTGCGGGTGGGTCGGGCGTACGCGCAGCGCGATGTCATAGCCGTGCAGCGCGCCCGCGGCCGAGACAATTCGACCGCCCGAGAAGTCCGCCCAGATCGCGTTGTCGATGCGTCCCGCGTAGAGCGCAATCGGCGAGCGGATATAGCGGGCGAGCACCGGCAGATCGACCGGGCCTGTGGAGACGTACGCCTCGCCGGTCCAGTTTTGCGGCTTGCCGCGCTCGCCGAGGGGCCGATGGCGAAAGCGCGCGCGGAAATCGAGCGGGCCCTTGAGGACGGTCCCTTCTGCCGGCGCCTGCAGCGCCACATCATGCTCGAAGCCGCGATTGACGATGGCCGCACGAATGTCATGCAGCGCGAGCTCGGGCGCCTTGCGGACGCCGTCGCGCCAACGCAGCGTGCCGCCGCGCAGCACGATTGCCTGCTGTGAAAGCAGCCAGTTCGTGAAGGTTGTGTCGTTGCCCTTGTGGGTGGTGGGCACCTGGACGCCCGCAACCGTCAACGACCCATCGGCCGCTCGCGTCGCCAGCACGTTGGGCCCGTCCACGACGAGGCTCGCGAGCGCCGGCTTGCCGCGCGCGAGCGAGCGCCACGACACGACGGCCGTCGCGTGTGGCACCGAGAGCGCGAGATTGCCGTCGCGATCGCGGATCGTGAGACCCGTCACGTCGACGCCGGGCTCTAGGCCCGACCAGTGGGCGGCGAGCTTCTCGATGCGCAGGTCGGCATGGATCGTTGCCGAGACGGCTTGCTCAATGCGCGGGCGAAACTCGTCGACGCGCGGCAGCAGCAGGTAGCGCAAGCCGAGGAAAGCGGCCGCGACGGCGAAGTAAAGCGTGACCGCTAGCGCAAGCGCGACCTTGAGCGCGCGGCGAAGAAGCCGATGGTCATGGGGTGTCTGTCCGGCAACGGGTTTTGCGACGGATTCCTTGCTGTCGGACATGCTGCGGCAAACGGGCGTGAGCGGAAGTTGGGGGCCGGGGTGTGGTAGTTTGGCGTCTGGACGACGAATGTATCACAGGGGCGGACGCCGACGATCATGGCACCCCTTGCAAATAGCCTGCCGCCGCGCCCGACATTCGCCGCCATGCTTTCTAAAGCTTTCACGCTGTCGGGCAAAATCGCGACCATCCCACTCATGACCGTACCCTCGTTGTTGAGTTCCAGCTATTCCACCTACGCTGCGCGCTCGATCGCGGCGCGGCCCGAGTTGCCCGAGCTCTTGGCCGCTTGGGCCGAGGCGCCTGTTACTCGCGAGCGCATCGAGGCGCGCTTCGACGAATTGGTCGACGAGGCCCGTGCCAGCGTGAACCTGACCGGCACGGCGCCCCTCGACGAAGCGCTGTTGCGCCGCGTGCTGCGCCGCTTGCGGACCGAAGTGTTCTGTACAGTCATGGAACGCGACTTGCGCGGGGACGCCGACGTGGCCGAGGTGACCGCGGCGATGACCGATCTCGCCGAAGTTTCGATCCGCAATGCGCTCGACGTCCTCTCGGCCGAGCACGAAGCGCTTTTTGGCGAGCCGCGCGGGCCCGATGGCGAGCGGCTCGTGCTGGGCGTCGTCGCCATGGGCAAGCTGGGCGGGCGCGAGCTCAACGTCTCGTCGGACATCGACCTCATCTTCGTCTATGAGGACGACGGTGAGACGGCCGGCGGCACGCGCGCGCCCATCACGACGCAAGAGTTCTTCACGCGGCTCGGGCGGCGGCTCATCGGCGCGCTGGCCGAGCCGACGGCCGACGGCTATGTCTTTCGCGTCGACATGCGGCTGCGGCCGAACGGCGATGCGGGGCCGCTCGCCTGCAGCCTCGGCATGCTCGAAGAGTATTTCTATGTCCAGGGGCGCGAGTGGGAACGCTACGCCTGGATCAAGGGGCGGCTGGTGTCGGAGGGCGAGAGCGTTGCCGCGCAGCGCCTCGCGCGACAGCTCGAGGCGCTCGTGAAGCCTTTCGTCTATCGACGCTATCTCGACTTCGGCGTGATCAGCGCGATTCGCGCACTGCACCGGCAGATCGGCGAGGAGGCGCGGCGGCGAGCATCGATGCGCCCGGACAAAGCCGACGACATCAAGCTCGGCCGCGGCGGCATTCGCGAGATCGAATTCAGCGCGCAGGTCTTTCAGCTGATCCGCGGCGGGCAGGATACGGGCTTCCGCATCCGGCCGACGCTCGCGGTCTTGCGCCAGGCCGCGGCGCGCGGACTGCTCGCGCCCGCCGTCTGCGAGCGGCTCTCAGGGGCCTACCTCTTCTTGCGCACGCTCGAGCATCGCCTCCAATACCGGCATGACGGGCAAACCCATGCGATGCCCGTCGACGAGGAGGAGCGCGCGCGGCTTGCGGCTTCGCTCGGCTTCTCTGACTACGCCACGCTTGCGGCAAAGCTCGACGGCTACCGCGAGTTCGTCGAGGCGCAGTTCGACCAGATTTTCGCGGACAAGGCGCGCGGCGCCGGCGACACCTTCGATGAAGGCGGGGCGGCCGAGATCTGGGGAGGCGCGCTCGAAGACGATACTGCCAACGAAGCGCTCGCCGCTCGCCTCGCCGGGCAAGGTTTCGGCGAGCAATCGGGCGAAGTGCTGGCGCGGCTCACGGCCGTTCGCCGCTCGACGCGCTATGTTGGCCTGCCCGAGCGCAGCCGGGAGCGCTTCGACACGATCGCGCGGCGTGCCCTCGATGTTGCGGCTCGGCTCGACGTTGCGCAAAGGCGCGCGCCGACGCTGATACGGCTTTTCGATCTGCTCGAAACGGTCAGCCGGCGCAGCGCCTATCTTGCGCTGCTCGACGAGTATCCTGCGGCGCTCGAACGCGTGATGGGGGTGCTCGCGGCGTCGCGTTGGGCGGCAGGGTACCTGACACGCCATCCGCAATTGCTCGACGAGTTGCTCGACGACGAAGCGATCGCGAGCCCGTTCGACTGGGCCGCTTTCCGCGCGTCTCTGCGTGCCCGGCTTGCGGCGGCCGACGGCGTCGAGCAGCAGATGGACCTCTTGCGCCACGCGCATCAGGCCGAGGTCTTCCGCATCCTGCTGATCGATTTGGCCGGCAAGCTGACTGTCGAGCAGGTGAGCGACCGGCTGTCCGAGTTGGCCGATTCCGTCCTCGACGTGACGATGGAGGCCGTCTGGCGGCACTTGCCCAAGCGGCATCGCGAGGTTCCGCGATTTTCGATCATTGCCTACGGGAAGCTTGGCGGAAAGGAGCTCGGTTACGCGTCGGATCTCGATCTGATCTTTCTTTACAACGATCCTGATGAAGCCGCGGCCGAAGTCTATGCCACGTTCGCGCGGCGCCTGATTACCTGGCTCACGATGTCCACGGGCGCGGGCACGCTCTTCGATGTCGACTTGCGTCTGCGGCCGAACGGGGAGTCAGGGCTGTTGATCACCGATCTCGACTCGTTTCGCCGCTATCAGTTGCGCGAGGGCGACGCGGCGAACTCGGCCTGGGTCTGGGAGCATCAAGCCCTCACGCGCGCCCGTTATTGCGCGGGTGACGCCGAGATCGGGGCGCAGTTCGAAGCCATCCGCAAGCAGGTGCTGACGACGCCGCGCGATGCTGCGCCGCTCGCGGCCGAGATCGTGGCGATGCGCGAGCGTGTCGCGTCGGGCCATCCGAACCGCACGGAGCTTTTTGATCTGAAACACGATCGCGGCGGCATGGTCGACATCGAGTTCGTCGTTCAGTACTGGGTGCTGCTCCATGCGGCGCGGCATCCCGAGTTGGTCCTCAATACCGGCAATATTGCGCTGTTGCGCGAGGTTTCTCGGTTCGGGTTGATGAGCGCTGAGGAGGCGGAGACCGTCGGAGGAGCTTATCGCACCTATCGGAAGCTGCAGCACCGACTGCGGCTCGATGGCATGGAGATCGCTCGCGTGCCACCGGAAACCATCGGGGCCGAGCGGGAGGCTGTGCTTCGGCTGTGGCGCCGGGTATTTGCGTGAAACCCCCAATGCTCCGACTGCAATCGCGCAAACGTCGTCCGTTTCTGTTCGTCACGCCAGGGCCTTTACCGCCAATCATCTCTTTCGCATAGAGGGCATCGGCGCTAAGCGGTCATCTGCCCGAGTAGACGCAGCAGTGAACGAGGGGCGGTACCTTTCTGACAGTACCCGTCAAAGCCGGCCGCGATCCCATTTGCGTGGACGGTAGCCTCGTCGCATGCGGTAAAGGCCAAAAGGACGATATGCTCCGTCAGGGTGTCCCGTCGAATCTGCCGCGCGAGTGCAAACCCGTCCATGCCCGGCATGTTGATATCGAGCAAGGCGATGTCCGGCATCCATGCAGCCACGGCGAGCAACGCCGCGGGTGCACCGACAGCGAATTGGGTATCGTATCCCGATGAAGAGAGCGACGCCGTAATGGCCTCCGCCCCTTTGCTATCGTCATCGATCACGAGCAGCCGAGGCGGTCCGTTTGACTGTCGCTGTGACAGCGTGCGCAACGTCCATCGCGCAGTGTGCAGGAATGGTTTCATATGCGCGCGCTTCCGGTAGGCTTTACAACATCAAGCTGTCAGCATGGCCTATTCCCGCCGTTGAATCCGCAAGGCCGTATGGCGCAAAAACTGCTCGCGCGAGCTTCCAGA
>CAYPWK010000007.1:0-8178 GCA_964414365.1 uncultured Burkholderia sp. | reverse complement strand
GCCCGCACGCGTCTTGGCGACACGCTTCCCGTCGATTTTTCGCCGCAGGACATCGGGCGCATCTGCAACGACGCGGTAGAGGAGGTACTTGCCTCGCATCCCGACGCACGGATCGACGTGCGCGTCGTGGGTGAGGTTACCGGCAGGTGGGACGGGGCCCGAATCGGCCAACTGCTCGTCAATCTGCTTGTTAACGCGGTTCAGCACGGCTCAGGGGAGATCAGTGTGAAAGCGCATGGTCACGGCGGCCAGATGACGCTCGTCGTGTCGAACGGGGGCAACCCCATACCGGCATGGGCGCTGCCGACCCTCTTTGACCCATTGACGCGGGAAAGGTCACGAGAGCGGCGAAAGGGAACGTCTTCGGGCGTGGGACTGGGTCTCTACATATGCCGGTGCATCGCGTACGCGCATAACGGCACCATTCAGGTCGAATCCTCAGAGAGCGGGACAAGCTTCACAGTGCAAATTCCACGCTTTCCGTCGACTTCGCAGTGAGCTCTAGGCAAGCTGGGGCGCCGTTCGTCACGCCGCCAGCATCTCTTTCGCGTGACGGCGCGTAGTAGCGGTAATCTCGAGGCCGCCCAGCATGCGCGCGACTTCTTCGACACGACTCGCATGATCGAGCGCCGTAACGGTCGAAAGCGTGCCGCCGTCGCCCGTACTCGCCTTTGCCACCTGAAAGTGATGATCGCCGCGTGCCGCAACTTGCGGCAGGTGTGTAACGCATAGCACCTGACGATCGCGGCCCAACTGGTGCAAAAGACGGCCAACAACCTCCGCGACGCCGCCCCCGATGCCCGTGTCGACTTCGTCGAAGATCAGCGTCGGCGTCGGGCTAGCGGCGCTCGCGATGACCGAGAGAGCCAGACTGATGCGGGCGAGCTCGCCGCCTGACGCGACCTTCGCGAGCGGCTTCGTCGGTACGCCGGCGTGGCCCGCGACGCGGAACTCAATTTGCTCGAGGCCGTGCGCGCCACCCTCGGCAAGCGGCACGAGCGCGACTTCGAAACTTCCGCCCGCCATCGCGAGCTCCTGCATGCCCGTCGTCACGGCTGCGCCGAGCGCCTTGGCCGCTTTCGCGCGCGACTTCGAAAGCTGCTTCGCCTCACGCATATAAGCCTCATGCGCGGCCTCGACCGCGGCCGAAAGCTTATCGAGATCGGCCGCGGCGTCGAGCGCCGCGAGCTGCGCGCGGCGCGCTTCGTGCTCGTCCGGAAGGGCCTCCGGCTGCAGTCGGAATTTGCGCGCGAGCGAATGCAGCGCATCGAGCCGGGCTTCCACTTGGGCGAGACGGTGTGGATCGAGCTCGAGCTTTTGAGCATAGTGCGTGAGCGAATAGGCGGCCTCGCGCAGCTGGATCTCCGCCGGCTCGAGCGCAGCAAGCGCGTCGTTGAGGGCGGGGTCGATCTCGGCGAGATCGCGCAGCTTCGACACGATGGAGCCGAGCTGGCCGAGCATGGCGTCGTCGGATTCGGCGAGCGCATCGAGGGCGCCGCGTACACCTTCGATCAGGTTCGCCGAATGGGCGAGCCGGCGATGCTCGGCACCGATCTCCTCCCATTCGCCGGGCTGCGGCGCGAGTTTGTCGAGCTCGGCAAGCTGCCAGACGAGCCGTTCGCGCTCGAGCTGGATTTCGCGATCGCGCGTCTTGGCGAGCTCGAGCGCGTGTGCAGCATCGCGCCAGGCGCGATGCGCGCGTGCGACGCCCGCGGCGGCCGCGCTCAGGCCGGCATGGGCATCGAAAAGGGTGCGCTGCGCATCGGGCCGCATCAGCAACTGGTGCGCATGTTGACCGTGAATATCGACCAGCATCTCGCCGAGCTCGCGCAGTTGTACGAGCGTCGCGGCCGTGCCGTTGATAAACGCGCGCGAGCGCCCGTTCGCATCGACGACGCGACGCAATAGAACGGTCGCCGCCTCGGCGCCGTCGGGCTCGCCGCCCGTCAACGCTTGCTCGTCGAGCCAGCGCGAGACATCGGCGGTCTCCGAAAATTCAGCCGTGATGTCGGCGCGGTTTGCGCCCGTGCGGACGACGTCGACGTCGGCGCGCGCGCCCAGCGCGAGCGCGAGGGCATCGATCAAGATCGATTTGCCGGCGCCGGTTTCACCCGAAAAGACCGTAAAACCGCGGTCGAATTCGAGGTCGAGCGCGGCGACGATGACGAAGTCGCGTATCGAGAGATGGCGGAGCATGGGAGCGTATTGACTGCGGGTTCGTTTAGCGGCCATGCGCGGCCGGCCGAGGGGACAGCACGTTGGGAAAGCGATGTTGCGGCGATGCGCTGCTCAAAGCGATGCATCGTCGTCTGCATTTTCGTCTTCGCCGGCGGCGCTCGACGGATGCTCGTTCCAATGGAGCTTCTTGCGCAGCGTGGCGAAGTAGCTGTAGCCGACTGGGTGCAGGAACGGCACCGTGTGGCGCGAGCGGCGCACCTCGATCGTGTCGTTGAGCTCGAGGGCCGTGAACGATTGCATGTCGAAGTTTGCGTTCACGTCGCGCCCGCCGATGATCTGGATGCGGAGTTTGCTCTCGTCAGTCAGAACGATCGGGCGATTCGAGAGCGCGTGCGGCGCGATCGGCACGAGCACCATGCCCTGCAGCTGCGGGTGAAGAATCGGCCCCTGTGACGAAAGCGCGTAGGCCGTCGAGCCCGTCGGCGTCGCGACGATGAGGCCATCCGAACGCTGGTCGTACATGAAGCGGCCGTCGACGAACACGCGCAGCTCGGCCATCCCCGAAAAGCCGCTGCGGTTGACGACGACGTCGTTGAACGCAAGCGCATGGTAGATCGGCTCGTCGGCGCGCACGATGCGCGCCTCGAGCAGCATGCGCTCCTCGCGCTCGTAGCTGCCCGCGAGCATCTGCGGGACGCGTTGCTGCATCTCCGCCACCGGGATGTCGGTGATGAAGCCTAGCCGCCCGTGGTTGACGCCGATGAGCGGCGTCCGGTACCGGGCGAGCTGACGGCCGATGCCGAGCATCGTGCCGTCGCCGCCGAGCACGACGGCAACATCGGCGCGCGCCCCGATTTCGGCGGGCGTGAGCGCGGGATAGCCGGCCGCGCCGATCTCGCTCGCCGTATCGGCTTCGAAGACGACTTCGAAGCCGCGCTTCGCGATGCAGTCGGCAAGCGCCATCAGCGGCTCGCCGATGCCGGGCGTATTGCTGCGCCCGACGAGCGCAACCGTCTTGAATTGGTGACCAATTTCCATGCCGGCATTACACCATAGCTAAGGTCCGAAAAGAACCGCCGCCGGAGATCGCGTGGCGGGCGGCCACGCCTGCGTCGGCGCGGACGGGTTCGCGAGCAGCTTCCTCCCGATTGATTTGTCGCTAGAATGATGTCGTGCCGATGACAGACCGCCTTTCGGCGCGGATCTTGCGGAGCCGCCGTTCCCGGCCGGCCGCGGGAAGGGGGCGGCCAGCGCACATCCGCGGGGGCGCGGACGTTGGGGCCATCGGCGTTCGGGTAAAATTTGCGTCATGCTAGAACCACGCGCTCAGACTTTGCTGAAAACCCTGATCGAGCGATATATCGCGGAAGGTCAGCCGGTCGGCTCGCGTACGCTGTCGCGCTATTCGGGGCTCGAACTGAGCCCGGCGACGATTCGCAACGTGATGTCGGACCTCGAGGAGCTCGGTCTCGTCGCGAGCCCGCATACGTCCGCGGGCAGGGTGCCGACGCCGCGCGGCTATCGTCTTTTCGTCGACACCATGCTGACGGTCGAGCCCGTCGGCGACGAAGAGGCCGTCACCCGCGTCGTCGAACGCACGCTTACGCCCGGGGAGCCGCAGAAGGTCATCGCGGCGGCGGCGAGTGTACTCTCCAACCTCTCGCAGTTCGCCGGGGTCATCCTCACGCCTCGCCGCAGCCACGTCTTCAAGCAGATCGAGTTCATGCGCCTGTCCGACAAGCGCATTCTGCTCATCATCGTCACGCCCGAAGGCGACGTGCAAAACCGCATCATGGCCACGCAGCGCGACTACACGCCTTCCCAGCTGGTCGAGGCGTCCAATTACATCAACGCGCATTTTGCGGGCCTGTCGTTCGACGAGGTTCGCCGTCGGCTGCGCGAGGAAATCGACCAACTGCGCGGAGACATGACCGCGCTCATGCAGGCGGCCGTCACGGCGAGCACCGACGAAAGCGAGATGGGCGAGACGGTGCTGATCTCGGGCGAGCGCAATCTGCTCGAGGTGGCGGATCTTTCGTCCGACATGGCGCGGTTGCGCAAACTCTTCGACGTATTCGATCAAAAGACGAGCCTCCTGCAGTTGTTGGACGTATCGAGCCACGCCCAAGGCGTGCAAATATTCATCGGCGGTGAATCGAATCTGGTGCCGATCGAGCAGATGAGCGTCGTGACGGCGCCCTATGAAGTCAACGGCAAGATCGTGGGCACGCTCGGCGTGATCGGACCCACGCGCATGGCCTACAGCCGCGTGATTCCGATCGTCGACATCACGGCGCGCCTGCTCTCGACCGCCTTGAGTCAACAGTGAGAACAGTGAGCCGGGGCAATGCAGTGCCCCGCAAGGCCTCGCGCGCGCCGCCCCGCCCGTCGTATCATGCCTTAACGCGCTTAGCTTCCGCCATTGGCCTGATGGCCTAATGGTCGCCGCGCTCGACCTCGCTATAATCGGTCTCACCTGAACCGAGGCCCGCTCGTCCGCATACGGTCTCTCTACCGGCTCCATCGATAGCCCATGCGTTTCGACCTCGAGCTGCCGTCGCAGCCTGCCGCGTCACACCGAGTCGCCGTCTTGCTGATCAACCTCGGCACGCCCGATGCCCCGACGCCGGGCGCGGTTCGCCGCTATCTCGTCGAGTTCCTGTCCGATCCGCGTGTCGTGGAGATCCCGGCGCTCGTCTGGCAGCCGCTGCTCCGAGGCGTGATTGCGCCGCTGCGCGCGGCGAAAGTGGCCAAAAAATACGCGGCCATCTGGATGGCGGAGGGCTCGCCGCTGCGTGTCTACACGGAAAAGCAGGCCGAAGCGCTACGGGCACTGCTTCATGCGAACGGTTATCCGGTCATCGTCGATCACGCGATGCGCTACGGAACGCCCGGCATCGGTGCGATGTTGAATCAGCTGAAACTCGCCGGCGCCGAGCGCGTGCTCTTGATGCCGATGTATCCGCAGTACTCCGCGTCGACGACGGCCACGGCCTTCGATGAGGCGTTTGCAGCCCTCAAGCGAATGCGGAACCAGCCCGAAGTCCGCACGGTACGGCACTACGCCGATCACCCGTCGTATATTCGAGCACTGGCAGAGCAGGTGCGGCAGCATTGGGCCGCGCACGACCGTCCGGACTTCGCCGGCGGCGACAAGCTCGTGTTGAGCTTCCACGGGGTTCCGAAGCGCACGCTCGATCTCGGCGATCCCTATCACGATCAATGCCAACAGACGGCGGCACTGCTCGTGAGCGAGCTCGCACTGAGTCCCACAGAGTGCCTCGTCACGTTCCAATCGCGCTTCGGCAAAGCCGAGTGGCTGCAGCCCTACACGGCGCCGACGCTGCGCGAGCTCGGGGCGGCCGGCGTGCGGCGCGTCGACGTCTTTTGCCCGGGCTTCACTGCAGACTGCATCGAGACGATCGAGGAGATCGGCCTGGAGGTTCGCGACGAATTCCTGCACGCGGGCGGCAAGCAGTTCGAGCGCATCCCATGCCTCAACGCATCCTCCGCATGGATCGCCGCGCTCGCTGAGATCGTCGCGCAGCATCTGCAGGGATGGCCTGCGCGCTCGCTTCATCCCGCATCGTCGGGCGTGCCGGCTTGAGTCCCCGGGCGCGGCACCGGCAGGAGCACAGGCCGCACTGCGATCGGAGCCCGGCTGCCGGGCAGGGACATTGCTTTCGTTGTTTGGCCAGGGTTTAAAACCGAGGCTAGCTTAAACGATGAACTACAAGATCTCGACCGAACCAGGCGCCCGCCTGCGCATCGACAAATGGCTCTGGGCCGCCCGCTTCTTCAAGACACGCTCGCTCGCGGCCGACGCGGTGGAGAAGGGCCGGGTGCGTATAGCGGGCGCAACCGTGAAGCCGGCGAAGGACGTGCGTGTCGGCGACCTTGTCGAAATCGAGATCGACCGCATCGTATGGGAGGTGCGGGTGATGGGCGTGTGCGAGGTGCGTGGCCCGGCCACCGTCGCGCATACGCTCTATGAAGAGACACCCGCGAGCCGGGCGAAGCGCGAGGCCGAGGCCGAGCGGCGGAGAACCTACCGCGAGCCGTCAGCCACGCTGCAGGGCAGGCCGACCAAGCGCGACAGGCGCGTCATCGACAAACTTTCAGGTGGTGGGGGTTGAACAACTGCTCGAACGTGGCGTGCACGACGCCGTATTCGGTAGTCGTATCGGTCACCGCACCGGACATGCAGATGGTCGTGGTCCCCGCGATGAGTACCAGCGCGACCACCGCGATTGCAAAGGTCAGTTTCACTGTACTCCCCTACGGAGGAAGGCGACACGGACACAGGCGATTCGGATGGAGCGATACCTGGCGTTCGGCCCCACCGCCAGTTGATGCGGGCGGGGCTTCGGTCATGAATCCAGTTTAGGGCAAACCATAATAGTGCTCAATGCGATTTCATTATTGGCCCCGTAATCGGTGTTACGGCTCGTTTCCGATGCACTCGGGCGGTGCAAAAAAGATGCGGGGCGCCCCTTGAATTTGCCGAGCCGGGCCTCATTTGCCGGCGATATGCGAGGCACGGCCGTCGGCGCACCGGCGAACGACGCCTGCCGCGGTTTCATTTCACCTATTGGACGATTCAGCGACATGGAAAATACGCAAGACAACCCGGCCAGCCAGAATCAGAAGCCTGCCGGCGACGACACCGCGCAACCCATTGCCGAGAACGTCGCCGAGCAAGTCGCGGCCGCCGCCGCCCAGCCTGCCGCCGAGCCTGCCCCCGAGCCGACGCCCGAAGCGGCGCTGGCCGAGGCTCAGGCGAAGATCGCCGAGCTCAACGAGAACTTCCTGCGTGCCAAGGCCGAGACTGAAAACGTGCGCCGGCGCGCGCACGAAGACGTCCTGAAGGCGCGCAAATTCGCGATTGAAAGCTTTGCCGAGCATCTGCTGCCCGTGGTCGACAGCCTCGAGGCGGCGCTCGCCGATACGTCGGGCGACGTGGCGAAGCTGCACCAGGGCGTCGAGCTGACGCTGCGTCAGCTCTCGAGCGCCTTCGAGAAGGGCCGCGTCGTGGCGATCAATCCCGTTGGCGAGAAGTTCGACCCGCACCGCCACCAGGCTATTTCGATGGTGGCGGCCGACCAGGAGCCCAATACGGTGGTGTCGGTGCTCCAAAAGGGCTATGTGATTGCCGATCGCGTGCTGCGGCCGGCGCTCGTCACCGTCGCGCAGCCGAAGTAAGGCCGGCACTGCGGGTGCCCTAACCGAAGGGGGACCGCCGATGAATGGGCATCCGGTCGACGCTACCGCGTTTTCCATTTTCGAGATGGAGGAAGTCAGCGCCGCGAACTTCGACGCGGCGCTCGCCTCGGCCGGCGATGCGCTGGCGGTGGTGTTCTTTTGGGGCGTCGACTGCTTCAACTGTGAAGTCGCGAAGAAGGCGATGTTGGCGCAGCCGGAAGCGATCCGCGCGCTCGGGCTCAAGTGGTTCCATGCCAACGTCTACGAGCAACGCGAGCTTGGGCACCGCTTTTCGCTGCACGGGGTGCCGACCTGGTTCTTCTTTTACCGCGGCAAGCGGCTCGGGCGGGCGACAGGCTGGCATGGCCTGGCACAGTTCGAGGCGGCCGTCGCCGCGGCCCGTGCAAAGGCGCGGGCGGCCGGCGAATAGCCCGGTATCGAATGGGAACCGCAGGCGCGATTGGAAAAAGCTAACGGCCGCATCGATTTCGTTGAGTTTGGGGCTTGAAAACGATGCAAAAGCACTCATGTTGTGCGCAGGTTTGAATTGAGCGGACGCGTGGCCCCATAGGGGGCGGCGTCCGAAAAGCGATCGAAAGTCAGGAGAGTACGAAAAATGGGCAAAATCATCGGCATCGACCTCGGCACCACGAACTCGTGCGTGGCGCTGATGGAAGGCAACTCGATCAAAGTGATCGAGAACTCGGAGGGCGCCCGCACGACGCCTTCGGTCATCGCCTACATGGACGACAACGAGATTCTCGTCGGCGCGCCGGCCAAGCGTCAGTCGGTGACGAA
>CAYPWK010000006.1:15996-37519 GCA_964414365.1 uncultured Burkholderia sp. | reverse complement strand
CCGCCGTGCTCGTAGAAGCGATAGTCTTCAATTGCGAGCACCGCTTTCTTCATCACATCGGGAATGTCGGCGAAGCGCACGAGCTTGCGCCGCTCTTCGCCGAACTCGCCGATGAGCACGTGATCGGCCGTATAAACGCGCAGCGGCACCTTCGGACGATAGTCGGTCAACGCGTCGAGCGATGGGAGCTGCGGCGCCATCACGATCAGCGCATAGCCGACGATGAGCGCCCCGACGACGGCAAGCGTCGCGAAAAGCCCGACGATCGTGAGCGCGATACGCGCCCCGAACGAGCCGCCCTGGCGCTCTGAATGGCCGGAACTACCTCGCGGAGCATTGCGGCCATCGGCCTCGGATTCGGAGGATGGGGGTCTTTTGATGATCGGCATGACGGCATGATCGGCGCGGCTCACCGCACCGGTTTGAACTCGCCGAATGGGCGACGCTCGGGAGATCGAGTCGTGATTCTAAGTGTAAATCGTGCGAAGGCGCCGCGCCCGTCTCGGGGGCCCACCGGGCGAGGCAATGCGGCATTGTAATGAAATCGCCCCGCCGGCAACGGAATTTTTTGTAAAAATTCCCCGACTCTCGTCGATGTTCGCTCCCGCACGGCATCCGTCCCGGTTATCAACAGAAAATGTTGAAAGGTCTGTGGAAAAGCTGAAGAAAGGCGACGCAAGTCGTTGATGCGCAAGCGAATGTGCGCCAGCGCACATTTCTGAGCGCACCCGCGCCGGAGCGAGCGCGAAACCCAACGAGCTTGCGCGTCATTTTATGTTCCGATCCGACATCCTATGATGATGGGGGGTTCTTGCCGCCAAGACGGCACGCTCGTCCACCGGCCTTTCCGTTCATTCGCCCGCGAGCCGACACTATGAAAAACACCAGCGAACGTCTCGTCGTCTTCGTGACGCCGGCACAAAAGCACGCCATCAGCACGCGAGCGCGTGAGCTCGGCGTCAGCGTCAGCGAACTGCTGCGGCGAGCCCTGCTCGCCTACGACGGCACGGCCGATCAGGTACGCGCCGCCCGCATTGTCGACAACTGGCGCACCGGACAATCGGTCGATGCGCTCAACGAGACACTGCGGCAGCTCGCGCAAGCGACGGCAGCGGCGGGGCTCGCCCCGCCTGCGCGGGCGCCCGAGCCTGCGCCGGAGTTGTCGATCGCGCCGCCGCCGGTTGCCGCGCCTGACGAACAGCAGCCGGTTTCGGTCGCGGCCGCCGTCGCCCAAGCGCTCGAGCTGCGCGGCGAAAATGCCGATGCTCGTTGCGAAGAACCCACGCTGGACGAGCAAACCGTCGCTCGGATGGCGGCCCGATGGATGGCCGGCCCTGCGGGCGCCTGATGCCTCTCTCCTTTTAAGGGCGTTTTAACACGGCGCTGTTGTAATATCCGCGGGCGGAAAGACGGGCCGCGCGGCTCCCGCGTTTTTTGGCGGGCAGGCTATTGCAATTGCCGAATCTGGCCCGACATCCGCCAGAAGCGGGGATACCCCCCGCTCGGCGAGGCGGCGTAGAGTATCGATGAAACGCCCGCCCGCACGTCAATCGTCCGGCGCCGAGTCAACAGGAGGCTTTCATGTCGCTATTCGACACCATTTCGCGCACCGTCAAGGGGCTGCTCAACGATGCGGCCGAGTCCGTGCAGGATCCCTCGCGCGATGCGCGCCAGATCGTGCGCGAACTCGACGACAGCATCGGCAAAGCGGAAAACTCGCTGATCGAAATCGAGGCCCAGGTCGCGACACAGCAGAGCAAGCGCGATGCGGCCGCGGAAAAAGCCCGCAAGTACGAGGACGGCGCCAAGCGCGCGCTGCAGGCAGGCAACGAAGAACTGGCGCGCGAAGCCCTCGCGGCTCAGGCCAACGCCGAAGCGGAGCGCGACGCCCTCGCGCACGAGCTCGCGACGCTCGAGCCTTCGGTGGATCAGCTGAAAAGCCAGATTGCCGACATGCGCCAGCGCCGCAACGATCTCAACGCGCGCTCGAACATCCTGCAGGCGAAGCAGGAGATCGCCCAAGCCAAGGATACGGCCGCAACTGCCCTTGGCGGCATCGGCGGCAAGAACCTTTCGGAGGACTTTCGCAAGCTCGAAGACAAGGTCGCGCTCTCGAATGCGCGCTCGGACGCACGGTTGAACTCGGCCGATGCGGCGAACGGCAAGGCGCTCGACGACAAGCTCGCCGCGCTCGATCACGGCCCGTCCGTCGACGAGCGGCTCGAAGCGCTGAAAAAGCAATTGAACACGCCGGCGCAATAGTACAAGCGAGTGGGTAAGCGGTTTGTCGCTTGGCGCCGAGCGAAGCGCAGACGATGTCCGCAAGCGTATGTGCGCTCGTTGCACGACGCTTGCGGCATCGATAGTAGATTTGCCACGGAGACGGGCGCCTTGCGCCCGGGTCAGCCATGAAAAAACTTTTCGCAGCCGCGGGTGCATCGCTGCTGCTGATTTCCAGCCTCGCCTTCGCGGTGCCGAGCGCGCAGCAGGTCGAGCGGGCGATGGCGCAAGGCAACTGGCAGCAGGCCGATACCGAGCTGACTCAAGTGCTGCAGGCGCATCCGAACAATGCGCATGCTCACTATCTGTACGGCCAGGTGCTCGCACGCGAAGGTCGCTTCGCCGACGGGCTCGCGCAGATCGAGCAGGCAAAGACGCTCGATCCGCAAATCCGCTTCACCGCTCCGTCGAACTTCGCGCAGGTCGAGGCACGCATTCGTGCCGCCGCCAATCGCGCGGGCGCCGCGACGGCCATGACGGCGCCTCCCGCGCCGCACGCGGCGAATCCGTTTGTGCAAACGCCGGCCGCTCCACAGGCAAGCGTTCATAAAGGTCCTTCGATGGGGGCCTGGATTGGCATCGCACTCTTTATCGTCGCAATTGCATTCGTGCTGCGTTGGACACTGCGCCGGGCGCGTTCGAGCGAGGACGGCAAGGCCGACGCCGAGCGCCGCGAGCAGCTCAAACGCGCGACGGAGCTGCTCAATGCAACGCGCTCGCTCAAGCTCGACGCACGGCTCTCGACGGCGCCAGGGCATGAATCGCTCGCGACCGAAGTCGAAAGCGTCGAGACGCAGCTGCGCGAGCTCGTCGAAACGCTCTCGAGCGGCAAGAACCCCGTGCCCGCCTATCGGCTCGAGGAGCTCGAGCGGCAATTCACGAGCCTTAAAGCGCGTACCGAAGGGCGACCGGATCCGAACGTGGCCGCATCGGCGCCGGGCGCATACAGCGCGCCCAATGCGTCGTCGCCTTATGCACAAGAAGCCGAGCGCTTTCAGCAGCAGGCGCCGCAGTCGCCTTATCCGCCGCAGCAGCAACCGACCGTCGTCGTTCAGCAAGGCGGAGGACTCGGCGGCGGCATGGGCGGCCTCCTGACGGGTGTGCTCCTCGGCGAAGCGCTCTCGCATGGGCGCGACCGCGTGATCGAGCGCGACGTCTATATCGACGATGACGAAGCGCGCCGGAGAGCCGAGCGCGGCGATAACGGCGGCGGCGTCGACTTCGGTCAGGGCTCGAACGACTGGAGCGACGATAGCAGCGGCGGCGGCGTCGACTACGGCAGCGACGACTCGGGCGGCGGCTGGAGCGACACCTGAGCTTGCCCGGCATCGCGCGCGAGGTTGCCCGAGCCGCACCGCCACGCATTGCGATCATCGGTTGCGGTTTTGCGGGCATCGGCATGGCCATCCGCCTCAAGCGGATGGGCATTGCCTCGTTCACGATATATGAGGCCGGAGCTGACGTCGGGGGAACGTGGCGTGAAAATACCTACCCCGGCGCGGCCTGCGACATCCCCTCGCACCTCTACTCGTTCTCGTTCGAACCCAACCCTTCCTGGTCGCGCACGTTCGCCTCTCAGCAGGAAATTCTGGCGTATCTGAGGCATTGCGCGAACAAGTACGCACTCGCGCCGTTCATCCGCTTCAACACGCGCGTGGCGGCGGCACGGTTCGACGAAGCCGCGCGGAGCTGGCGACTCGAGCTCATGGCGAGCGGGGTCACGGAGACGATCGAGGCCGACGTCGTCATCGCCGCCAACGGTCCGCTTTCTCGGCCAGCACTGCCGCAAATCGAGGGCATCGACCGTTTCGCCGGCAAGCTCTTTCACTCGGCCAACTGGGATCATGACTACGCGCTCGAGGGCAAGCGCATTGCTGTGATCGGCACGGGTGCGAGTGCCGTGCAATTCGTGCCGCGCATTCAGCCGCGCGTCGCGCGCCTTTCGATCTTTCAACGGACGCCGCCGTGGATCATGCCGCGGCGCGACCGCGCAATCAGCGAGCGTGCGAAGACACTGTTCCGGGTCTTTCCTTTCGCGCAACGTCTCGCTCGCTATGGTCTTTACTGGCAGCACGAAGCGCGCGCGCTCGGCTTCGTCGTCAGCCCGAAACTGATGAAGCGGCCCATGGCGTTCAGCCTCGGCTATCTTGCGCGGCGGATAAAGGATCCGGCGCTGCGCGCGAAGCTCACGCCCGATTACCAGCTCGGCTGCAAGCGCGTGCTGCTGTCGAGCGATTACTATCCCGCGCTTTCGCAAGCCAATGTGGATCTCGTCACGACACCGATTCGCCAGATCGTCGCCGACGGGATCGTGACCGACGACGGGAAGCATCACGCGGTCGACGCCATCATTTGCGGCACGGGTTTCAAGGTCAACGATGCCGGCGCGCCGTTCGATGTAATCGGGGTGGATGGCGCCGATCTCGACGCGCGCTGGCGGCGCGACGGTCCGCAAGCCTATCTCGGCGCAAGCATCGCCGGCTTTCCGAATTTCTTCATGATCACGGGGCCGAACACAGGGCTTGGGCACAACTCGATGGTCTACATGATCGAGTCGCATATCGACTATGTCGCCGAGTGCCTGCGCACGATGCAGCGGTGCGGCGTGCGCACGATGGAAGTTCGCGACGAGGCGCAGCGGCTCTTCAACGAACGATTGCAGAGCGCGCTCGCCCGCTCTGTCTGGCAAACCGGATGCCGAAGCTGGTATCTCTCGAAGACCGGAAAGAATACGGCGCTCTGGCCCGGCTTCACCTTTGCATTTCGGAGGCTCACGCGGCGCGTGCGCGCTCGCGATTATCGTTTCACGTAGCCGCCCCGCCCCTTTTAAGGCCCCTCAAGCCCCTTAAGGCCCGTAAGCGGGACAACCATGATCGACCGGCACGGCCTATACCGACAACGCAGGCTCCCGTTGGGTACCATTCACTATCCCGTCTGCATCGACGGGACGCGAAAAGCCGCGTGCCGCCGCGGCCTCGACGCGAAATGCCGCCACGGCCGCATCGAGCCGCGCAGCCTGCTCTTCCAGTGACGCCGCCGCAGCCGCGGCCTCTTCGACGAGAGCGGCATTTTGCTGCGTGACGGTGTCCATCTGCATCACCGCGCGCCCGATTTGCTCGATGCCGCTCGACTGCTCGCCCGACGCTGCGCTGATCTTGCCGATGATGTCGGTCACGCGGCGCACCGCGGTGACGACTTCTTCCATCGTGGAGCCCGCGCGCGCAACGAGCGTCGAGCCGGCCTGGACCTTATCGGCCGACTCGGCGATGAGCGCCTTGATCTCCTTCGCCGCACTGGCGCTGCGTTGAGCGAGGCTACGCACCTCGCCCGCGACAACGGCGAAGCCGCGCCCCTGTTCGCCGGCGCGTGCCGCCTCGACGGCCGCGTTGAGCGCAAGAATGTTCGTCTGGAACGCGATGCCTTCGATAACGCCGCTGATGTCGCCGATCTGGTGCGAGCTCGACGCGATATCTTCCATCGTCCGCACGACGTCGCCGACGACCTCGCCGCCGCGCGTCGCCGTACGCGACGCATCGTCGGCGAGACCGCTCGCCTCGCGTGCATGGTCCGCGTTCTGCTTGACGGTCGCCGTCAGCTGTTCCATGCTCGCGGCGGTTTCGGCAAGCGAAGCGGCTTGCTGCTCCGTTCGCTGCGAAAGATCGGCGTTGCCCGAGGCGATTTCGCGCGCTCCGTGCATGATCGCCTCCGAGCCGCTGCGCACGCGCGCCACCGTCGCGGCCAGTGCCGTCTGCATCCGCTGCAGCCCCGTGAGCAAGCGCCCCATCTCGTTGTGGCGCGTCGCCTTGATTTCGCCCGTCAGATCGCCGGAAGCGATTCGCTCGAAATGACGAATCACGCTGTCGATCGGCCGCACGACGGCCGCGACGAGCGCCGTCCGTGCGAGCACGCCGACGATGAGCGCGGCAATTGCGATGATGACAGCGCCCACCGCAAGGGTGTGGAACGCCTGCTGTGCGCGCTCGTAGCGTGCCTGCTGGTGTCGGACCTGCACCGCTTCAAGCGCATGGATCGTCGCGTCGTAGTGCTTGTAGAGCGCGTTCGCCGTGCGGCCTTGCAAATTCCGGAACGCGTTGAAGTCGTTATCCTGCAGTGCCTTGAATTCGGGTTCGACGGCTTGGGAAAGGAGCGCGGACCGGGCAGCGCCGACCGCGTCGGCAAGCTGCGCCTCCTCGGCATCGCGCTGCTTTTTCAGATATTCGGCCCATTCGGCGTCGCTTTCTTTGATGACGTCATGCGCCTTCGGCAACATGTCGTCGGACGCCTCGCCCATCGCAAAAAGCGTTTCATAACTGCTGAGCGCAAGCCTTACCTGCAGCATGCGCTCGGAGCTTGTCTTCAGATGCGTGAGCGCCGCCGAATCGGTGGCGTACATCTGCTTTAACGCGTCGTTGCTTTGGTTGAGCCCGAGCATTGCAACGATCATCGTCGCAACCAGCGCGAGCGTATAGCCCGCGATCGTGAGCGTGAGCCCCCCGCGTATCGTTAAGCGATTCAGCATGGTATCAGCGCGTGCGCGGCAAAATAGACGCGCACGGTCCCTCCGTAGTGGTGTGAAGCGCGCACGGATCGCTCTCTGATGGAGCGTCTTTACTACCCGGCCTGCTGCGAGCGGTCTTTTGGGCGCGTCGTGCGTGCGAAGGCGCGCAGGCATCTTAACGTGGCGCCGCACGCGCGCAATGGAGGTAACTCACTACGGCCGGCACTATCAAGCTATGCGTCGCGGCGCCGTAAACACAGAGAACAAGTCCTGTCCTGCGCCCTCTTTCTCCGCTATCCTTGCCCTGCAAGGAAGACAAAAAGGCATGCCCGCGCTATGCGAACGTGTGGACCGTTCGCTATCATTGCGGCGGGCGCAATCTTGCCGCCGTGCGCGCCGTCTACAAGGAGGGAAAGCGAATGGGCATCGTAAAAGAATTTAAGGAATTCGCCGTCAAGGGCAACGTAATGGATCTCGCGATCGGCGTCATCATCGGCGGCGCCTTTTCGGCAATCGTCAATTCGATCGTCAAGGATCTCATCATGCCGATCGTCGGCGTTGCCACGGGCGGCCTCGACTTCTCGAACAAGTTCATCCGCCTCGGTGCCATTCCCCCCTCGTTCAAAGGCAACCCCGATTCGTACAAGGACCTCCTGCAGGCGGGAGTCGCCGTTTTCGGCTACGGTTCGTTCATTACGGTTTTGATCAACTTCGTGATTCTCGCGATCATCGTGTTCGCGATGGTCAAGTTCATCAATACGCTGCGCAGGCCAGAGCCGACCGAGGCTCCCGCGCCCGCGCCGACGCCCGAGGATGTCGTGTTGCTAAGGGAGATTCGCGACGAGCTCAAGCGCGCGCCGCGCTGAGCTTCATCGCCACCGCACTGCCTTAGCTTCGACGATCCTCGAACGTCCCGAAAGCCGCGCGCAGCTCATGCCTGCGCGGAACGCGCGCCGTTGCTGCCTCGTGATTTGATAGCGGCTGCGCGCTGAATCAGCTCTTCGAGTTGGCCGAAGTTGACCGGCTTTGTCAGGTGCGAGGTGAAGCCGGCGGCCAGACAGCGCCGGACGTCCTCATCCGTGCCGAACCCCGTCAACGCGACGGCCGGCACATGCGAGCGCTGACGGAATACCTCGATGAAGTCGATTCCGGTGCCGTCGGGCAACCCGATGTCACTGACGACCAGGTCGAACGGCGCACGTTGCGCGGCGGCCAGCGCGGTGGCAACGCTCGAGGCCACCGTCACCTCATGGCCGAGCCCGCGCATCAGTTGCGCCATGACCTCGGCTGTATCGGCGTGGTCCTCCACGAGCAGGATCGCAAGCCGTTCCTCCGCACCGGCGGCAGCCGGCGGCGCGGCGATGGGCTCGGCCACCGGCGCCGCCACGGTCGGCAGCGAGATCGTGAACGTGGCGCCGCAATGAGGGCCCGGGCTTTGCGCGCTGACGGTGCCGCCGTGCGCGTCGGTCAATGCCTTCGTGATTGCAAGACCGAGGCCGAGGCCGCCGAATTGCTGAGTCATTCGCTGGCTGCCCTGCTCGAACGCATTGAAGAGCTTGCCGATCTGGTCCTGCGCGATTCCGATGCCCGTGTCTTCGATGGATATTTCGATCTGCATGCGCGCATCGCGCGTGCGCACGTAGATGTGGCCACCCTCCGGCGTAAACTTCGATGCGTTGCGCACGAGGTTCCAGAGCATTTGTTGCAACCGGGCGCGATCGGCCATCACATAGTGGTTCTCGGCCATTTTCTCGATATGCGCTTCCTGCTGCTTCACGCGAATCTCGCTGCCGAACAGCTCGAGCACGCTGTCGATGACGTCGTGCACGTCCACCGTCTCAAGCGACAATCGCAGCTTGCCGTTCGCGACGCGGGTGAGATCGAGCAAGTCGTCGATCAACCGCGCCTCCAGCTCGATGTTGCGGCGAATCATCCTGACGCTTGCTTGCGCCGTATCCGGCAGGTCGGGCATCGTCTCCAGCACGCGCGTGCCCGCTAGCACCGGCGTAAGTGGAGTCCGCAGCTCGTGGGAAAGCATCGCGAGGAAGCGGTCCTTTGCGCGATTCGCCTCTTCGGCCGTCTGGCGCGCGCACTGTTCGGCGGCAAGCAGCCGCTCGCGCTCCTCCAGCGCCTCGCGTTGCGACTGAATATCCGTGCAGCTGGCGAACCATTTGCCGACGCCACCGCTTGCATTGCGCACGGGCGCGATATGCACGTCGAACCACCGGTAGATGCCGTCACGGGAACGAATGCGCAGCTCGTGGCGATAGTCGGCGGCCGCGCCGTGCACGGCATCGAGCCATTTCCGGCGCAGGGTGTCCCGATCGTCGGGATGGATGGCGGTGAGCCAGCCGAGACCGTGCGAGGCCGCGTCGCCAAGCCCGGTGTAGGCGTACCACTGCTTCGAGAAGAAGTCGCACTCGCCCTGCGTATTGCTCGTGAACACGAGATGAGGCAGTGCCTCTGACAAGCTCCGGTAATGCGCTTCGCGGTCCCGCAGCAGGAGCGCCTCGGCCGACGCTCGTTGCAGACGGATTTGCGCGAGCACGCGCTCGACGGCCTCGGGCAGGTATTCGAGATAGCCGCTCGACTTGGGCACGACGTCCGATACGCCGGCGCGCAACGCCTCGATCACACGCGATTCGTCGGTAAAGCCGGTCACGAGGATGGCGGGCAGCACAACCTGCTCATCGCGCAGCCGGCGTAAAAAGTCGAGCCCAGTCTCGGCGCCATCAAGCTGATAGTCAAGCACGAGCAGATCGGGCCGATCGCGCCCTATGCTCTCGCGCGCCTCCGCGAGCGTCGCGCTCGCGAATACAAGGCATCCCGCGCGCTCGAGCGATTTGCGCGCGAGCCGCAAGATGCCCTCGTCGTCATCCACGAGGAGCACACGGGCCGGTTCTGGGCGAGATGCGACTTCGGTCATGCTAGTTCTTGAGTTTGCTGGTGCGATCGGTGCTTTCGTTTTTCTGTCCACGTATTCCACAGGTTATGAAACGCGAAGGGGTTGTTCGGGCAGCGTCACGTAAAACGTCGAGCCGACGCCTTCGACGGACTCGACCCAGGCCCGCCCGCCGTGCCGCTCAGTAACGCGTCGCACGAGCGCGAGACCGATGCCGTCGCCTTTCGAGCGGTCGCCGTGGAGCCGCTGGAATGCGCTGAACATTTTCGACATGTAGGCGGCCGGTATGCCGAGCCCATTGTCCTTTACAAAATAGGTGCGCATGCGCGGTCCTCGCGCGAGCGCGTCACCTTCCGACTGCTCGGCCGCGCCGATCTCGATGCGGCCAGGGCGCGCCGGGTCGAGATAGCTGATCGCATTGCCGATCAAGTTCCCGAAGATCTGCTCGATCGCGGTTGGGTCACCCCATGCGGGCGGCAATTCTCCGACCGACACCGAAATACCGCGCTCGTCAATCGTCGCATGCAGCGCTTCGATCACGCGAGCCACCGTCCGCGCGACGCTCACGCGTTGCCACTGGTACTCGAGACGCCCGGCGCGCGAGATACGCAACAGAGCGTCGATGATCGATGCCGACCGTGCGACCGCCGTTCGTAAGAAATGCAGCGCCTCGCTCAAGTTGCCGTCGAGCACTTGCATGATACGCTCGCGCTCGGCCTCGGCCAGGCGCGAACCGTCGAGCCTCGCGCGCAATTCCTCGCACGATACCTGAAGCTCTCGGGAAAACCCTTGCAAGTTCACGAGCGGCGAGCGCAGGTCGTGCGACACGCTATAGATGAACATATCGTTGTCCTGCTTCTGCTGGCGCAGACTCTCGTTGGCGGCCGTCAGCTCCCGCGCGCGCTCTTCGAGCGAAGCCTGAAGCGTAGCCTGCTCGTGCTCCGCTTCGACAAGCCGTGCGCTCGTCTGATGCAGCACCGCGTCCAGTGCGGCAATTTCATCGCCTCCCCCGAGCGGCGCGCCCAGCGACTGTGCGCGGCCGAGACGCTCGGCATTGGCCGTCAACGCGGCAAGCCGCCGTCCGATATTGCTCGCGAAGCCGAGCGCCGCGATGGCCCAAATCAGCATCGAGCCGGCGATTGCGGCAATGAGCGCATGACGCTGCCCCGCCCTCGTCGCGGCGAGCTCGGCGCTGCGCTGCTCATCGAGGCGCGACTCCGCGGCGACAAACGCGTCCAGCTCATCGCGAAACGTCACGATCGGCGCAGGCAGCGGCGCATCCTCGAAGGCCGTGAACTGCGCCCGGCGCCCGCTTCTTACGGCAGCATACTGGGCATCCACCTGTGCACGATACGCGTGCACCGCTTCACGCATGCTCGACAGGCGTGCGACCTGCAGGGGATCGTCGGCAACGAATTTTTCCAGCTGCGAAAGCTGGCCGTCGAGCTCGGCCCAGACCGCACGCTCGTCGAAAAACGACGGATTGCCGACAATGAGCCCCGCTCTGGTGCGCGCCGCTTCGCGCAGAAGCGGATCGATGATGACCGACGCCTGGTAGAGCACCTGCTTGCTGTGGGCGGCCCATTGCGCAGCCTGGGTTGTCTGCTCCTGTGTCTTCGACAGCATGCCGAGCAGCGCCAGTTCGACGACGCTTGGCACGGCGATCAGCAGCAGCCCCTTGGTGAACAGTTTCATGTGTCCTTGGCGGCCCTCTTGCTTCCTCAGTTGCGCACCGAGGCCCAGGCGAGCGCCACGGCACGGCCCTTGCGCCGCTTCATCGTGCGGAACGTCAAGCTGCCCCATTATCGTTGCAGTTCCGGGATATTTCAACGAAGCCCGGCATGACGGGAGCAGGCGTCGACGCACACAAAATCGTCATTTTTTGTGCGCTCGATCAGCACGCGAGCGGAAGTCAGGCCTATTATTGACGTAGATGGCGAGCGGAAGCCGGCCGCGCAGCGCGGCGCCCGCCCTCCACTGCATACGGACCGGACTGTAGTCGAAGCCGAGCAGCATGAACGCAACGCGTTCGTATGCTATAAAAGATCGACGTGCGGCGCGCGAGAGCCGGGAGTGGTCGCATGAGGACGCTGTGTTTCTTGCAATTCTTTTTCAGGCGAATGTTTATGTCCTTCCCGAAAAAGCGCAGGCGCGCTAGCGCGCAGAGCGAGGAGTCGTTTCTGGCCGTCTTGCGTCAATTCAAGCCGTTCGCTCAGCTAGACACGAAGATTGCGCGCGCTCGCGCGCAAGACGAACCCGTGCTCTACGCACACGTGCTGCCCGGCCTCGACGTCTTGCTTTGCAGCGTACGCGGTGCGCAGCCGCCGTATCCCGCCGTCGACGAATTGCGCCGGCGCTGCATGGAATCGATCGCCAACGCGCTCGAGCAACCGCTGGACGGTCTCGAGAATGGCGGTTACTGGTACGAGGCGAACGGTTTCGGGTTCCTTGTTTTCGCAAGCCGTGCGCGCTCGCGGATCCTTCCCGAGTTCGGCGCCGGTGCCGCAACGCGGGGGGCGCGACGGCAGAACGCCGGGGACGCCACGCCGCGGTCCCTACGCTGATTCGCGTCATACCGCTCACCGCATCGCGCATAACCGCTGACAGGCGGGCGCCCTTCGACGAGGACGCCGCCGTTGGTTTCCCTTGCCGTCCGCACGCCCTATGGCGGCCATTCCCGGCGAGCCTCCGTCGGGCGCCGCAAAGCAACGTTGCCTATACTTTCTGTTCCACCCCGAGAACGGAGCCGCTCATGAGCAACCACGTCTATAAGCAGATCGAGCTGACCGGTTCGTCGACGAAGTCGAGCGATGACGCGATTCGCACCGCCCTCGAACGTGCCTCGCAGACGCTTCGCAACCTCGACTGGTTCGAGGTCACGGAAACGCGCGGACGGATCGAGAACGGAATCGTCGCGCATTGGCAGGTCACCCTGAAAGTGGGGATGCGCCTCGAAGGTTGAAACGCGTCGGCGCGCTGACTGAGGAGGCCGCGCCGCTGCGGCAGTCGTGCGGATGGGGCGGCCCCGTCTTGTTCGAGGGCCGCCTCGTTCGCCCACCCGCTCCACCCGTCACGAACGCAAGGGCCAGCTCACTTCGGCAGACTGCCGTCGACACCTTCGACGTACCAGTTGATCCGCTGCAACTCCGCATCGGTCAGCGTCTTGCCGGCCGGCACTTTGACCGCACCCGACTGATCCTTGATAGGGCCCGTAAAGACATCCCACTTGCCGCTTGCCAGATCGCTACGCATCGCGTCGACTTTCTTCTGTCCGTCGGCGGGAATCGCCGCGGAATTGAGGTCCTCCAGATCGACCGCCTTTTTCGGAATGCCCCACCAGACAGGCTCGTTCTTCCACTTGCCGTCGACCACCTCCTGCACGGCCGCGGTGTAATAGACGCCCCAGTGTCCGACGACGGACCCAAGATGGGCGGCGGGCCCGAACTTCTTCATGTCGGAGTCCCAGCCGAACGCATGCACGTTCTTGGCTTGCGCCGTTGCAAGCGTCGCGCTCGAATCGGTGTTTTGCAGCAGCACGTCGGCGCCCTGGCCAATCAGTGTCTCGGCAGCCTGCTTCTCCTTGCCCGGATCGAACCAGCTGTTGATCCAGATCACCTTCGTATGCACCTTCGGATTCACCGAGCGCGCGCCGAGCGTGTAGGCGTCGATGTTGCGGACGACTTCGGGGATCGGCACCGAGGCAACGAAGCCGAGCGTGTTCGTCTTCGTGACATAGCCCGCGACGACACCCGCGAGGTAAGCGCCCTGGTACATGCGCACGTCGTAGGTGCCGAAATTCGGTGCTTTTTTGAAGCCAGTCGCATGGAGGAACACGGTATCGGGGAAGTCTTTCGCGACCTTGAGTTCGAAATCCTGGTAACCGAAGCTCGTGCCGACGATGATCTTATTGCCCTTACTGGCAAGATCCCGGAAGACGCGCTCGGAATCGGCCGATTCCGGCACGTTTTCCACACGCGTCACCTTGATCTTGTTGCCGAACTTGGCCTCCGCTTCCTTGGAGCCCTGATCGTGCGCGTAGGTCCAGCCGGCATCGCCGGGATTGCCGAGATAGACGAATGCGACGCCGGGCGCATCGGCCGCTCGGGCCGGCTGCCCCGCGCCGCCGAACGCCAGGGCGAGCGCGAGCGCAGCGGTTCCGGCCAGTAGGGACGACGTTCTTCTTTTCATTGTGCTTCTCCAGTGCAGTGGGTTTAACGGGTAAGGTCCGAATAGCGGCGCGGGGCGTTGGCCCAAGGCGCCGCGGCGTTTTCGCGCATCGCGCTCAGCCCGCGGCGAAAAACGGCTTGCCGAGCGATGCGGGTGCATTCAGCTTGATCGTGTTCGGATTGCGCGAGATTGCGGCGAGCACGACGATCGTCGCAACGTACGGCAACATTGCGAGAAATTGGGTCGGCACCGGCACGCCAACGGCTTGCGCGTAGAACTGCAGCCCCGTTACCGCGCCGAAGAGCAGCGCGCCGAGCAGCAGCCGGCCCGGCCGCCAGGTCGCGAAAACGACAAGCGCAAGCGCGATCCAGCCTCGCCCCGATGTGAGCTGCTCCTGCCAGAGTTGCAGATAGACGATGGAGTAATAGCCGCCTGCGAGGCCGGCCATGCCGCCGCCGAAGAGCGTCGCGCCGTAGCGCACGCCGACGACCGAAAAGCCGACCGAGTGTGCGACCTCGGGCGATTCGCCGACCGAACGCAGCACGAGGCCCGCGCGCGTACGATAAAGAAACCAGCCGACGAGGCCGAACATCGCGAAGGCGAGATAGCCGAGCGGCGTCAGCGAGAAAATCGCCGGGCCGAGCACGGGAATCCGCGAGAGGCCGGGAATCGGCCACGCGCCGATCGCCGTGCCGACGGACGCCGATGTATACGGCTTGCCAACGTAAGCTGAGAGGCCGATGCCGAAGATCGTCAGAGAAAGACCCGTGGCGACCTGATTCGCAAGCATCGTCAGCGTGAGGAAGCCGAAAAGGAGCGCCATCGCCGCGCCGGCGGCGGTCGCCGCCGCGATGCCGAGCCAGGGGCTGCCAGTGGAGACGGTGACGGCGTAGCCGCTTACGGCGCCCATCAACATCATCCCTTCGACGCCCAGATTGAGCACGCCCGATCGTTCGGTGACGAGTTCGCCGAGCCCGGCGTACATGAGCGGAATGGCGGCGATCACTGCGCTCGATGCGAGCGCGCTGAGTTGTTCGATGTTCATATTGCTCGGGTCTCTCTATGCAACATGGGCAACGCGCCGCACTCGGTAGTTCACGAAGAGGTCGGCGCCGAGCAGGCAAAAGAGCAGTAGCCCTTGGAAAACGCCGGAGAGGGCCTGGGGCAATTGCAGCGAGGTTTGCACGGCCTCGCCGCCGAGATAAAGCAACGCCATCAGCAAGCTTGCGAGCGCGATGCCGATCGGGTGCAGCCGCCCGACGAAGACAACGATGATCGCGGTGAAACCGTATCCCGGGGACCAGCTTGCCTGCAGCTGGCCGATCGGCCCGGCGATCTCGCCCATGCCGGCGAGCCCGGCGAGCGCGCCGCTCACGATGAGCGACGTCCAGATCGACCGCTTGTCGGAAAATCCGGCATAGCGCGCGGCGAGCGGCGCGAGCCCGCCGACGTTCATGCGAAAGCCCGCAAAGCTCTTTCGCATGAAGAGCCATACGAGCGGTACCGCGACGAGCGTGATGAAAATCGAGGCATTGAGGCGCGTGCCGCGCATGAGGTTCCAATGCCAATCCGAGCCGAACGTCGGATAGAGCGCATCGCCCGTGAACATCTCGGAGATCGGAAAGTTCATCCCTTGGGGGTCGCGCATCGGGCCGCTCACGAGATAGATCAGGAGCTGTGTCGCGACGTAGGTCAGCATGAGGCTCGTGAGGATTTCATTCGTGTTGAAGCGAGTCTTCAAGAACGCCGGGATCGAAGCCCAGACGATTCCGCCCACGACGCCCGCTGCCATCATCAGAGGCAGGATCCACCAGCCGCTCGCCTGATCGAAATAAATGGCGACGCCGCTAGCGGCGATGCCGCCCATGAGCATTTGCCCTTCTGCGCCGATGTTCCAAACGTTGGCGCGATAGCCAATCGCGAGACCGAGCCCGATCAGGCAAAGCGGCGAAGCCTTCAGCAACAGTTCGGACCAGCCGTTCACGCTCGAAAGCGGATCGATGAAGAATGCGCGCATGGCGTCCGCGGGATCCCGTCCCACGAGCCCGAAGATCAAAAAGCCGATGATGAGCGTGAGCGCCGCCGCGATCAGCGGCACGGCGAATTGCATCGTGCCGGAGGGCGTCGTGCGCGCCTCGAGTCGATAAGGAAAATGCATGGTCGAACCGGGTTTTGATTGTATGTTCAGGTTTCGTCGATCGTCGCGCCTGGCTCACACGTGGGCAGCTTGCGGCGCCGGCGGCGCGGCGTCACGGTCGCCGAAAAGCCCCGCCATCCAACGGCCGATCTCCTCGGTGTTCGTCTCGCCCGTCCTGCGCGCGGGCGAGAGACGGCCGCGAGCGAGGACCGCCATGCGATCGCAGATGTCAAAGAGCTCATCGAGCTCTTCCGAGATGACGAGCACGGCTACACCTTTTGCCGACAGGTCGAGCAACTGCTGACGAATGAACGCCGCCGCGCCCACGTCGACACCCCACGTCGGCTGAGCGACGACGAGCACCTTTGGCTCTTGCAGGATTTCACGCCCGACGATGTACTTCTGCAGGTTTCCGCCCGAAAGCGACTTGGCGGGCGCGTGCGCGCCGGCGCATCGTACATCGAAAGTCCCGATGCAGCGCTCGGCGAACGCGCGCACTGCCTGCGCGCGGATCCAGCCGTGGCGCACCATGCGCGGCTTGCGGTGCGCAGTCAGTAGCGCATTTTCGGCGAGCGACATCGATGGGACCGCGCCTCGGCCGAGCCGCTCTTCGGGCACGAAAGCGAAGCCCAGCCTGCGCCGCGCCGCCGGCGACAATCGCGCAGCCGGCTTCCCGCAAATGGCGACCGCATCGGCCGCGACGCCGGTACCGGGTCGCTCGCCTGACAGCGCGGCTAAAAGCTCGGCCTGCCCGTTGCCCGATACGCCGGCAATGCCGAAGATCTCGCCTGCGTGGACGTCGAACGAGACGTCGGTGAGTGCGACGCCGAATGGGTCCTCGCTTTGGACGGACAACTGTCGAACGGAGAGCAGTACGTCCCTTGGCGTGTGAGCGCGGCGCGTATAGTCGGGCAGCGCGTGTCCGACCATCAGCTGTGCGAGCGACGCATGGGTCTCCTGACCCGGCTTGACGCGGCCCGTCACCCGGCCGCCGCGCATGACGGTGGCTGTATCGCAAAGCTCCTGAATTTCGTCGAGCTTATGGCTGATGTAAAGCAGGCTGCAGCCTTGCGCCGCAAGACGCCTGAGGGTTTCGAAAAGCTTGCGCACGGCCTGCGGCGTCAGCACCGAGGTGGGCTCGTCCATGATCAGCAGGCGCGGATGCTGCAGCAGACACCGCACGATTTCGACGCGCTGCCGCTCGCCGACAGTCAGTCCATGGACGTGCCGCGTCGGATCGATGTCGAGGCCATATTCGCCCGACACTTCGCGAATGCGCTTGCCGAGCGCCGCGAGGTCGAACGGCTCGTCGAGCGCGAGCGCAATATTCTCGGCCACGGTCAGCGTCTCGAACAGCGAGAAATGTTGAAACACCATGCCGATGCCGAGCTTGCGCGCCGCCGCCGGGCTCGCGATCTCGACCGGCTGCCCTTCCCAGCGAATCTCGCCCGCGTCGGGGCGCACCGCGCCATAGACGATCTTCATGAGCGTACTCTTGCCGGCGCCGTTCTCGCCGAGCACGGCGTGAATTTCGCCTGGCGCGACGACGAGGCTCACGTCGTCGTTCGCACGCACGCCCGGATACTGCTTGCAGATGCCGGAAAGCTCGAGCCGTGGAGCCCGCGCGCCTATTGCGCCCGGTCCGGGTCGCGAAAAAGAATTGTCGGGAATATCGTTCATCAACTGAGATGCCTGTTTCGCCTGGCCTGTTTCCCCTGGCCGTGGTGGTCCGACGATACCCAAATCGCTGGAGAGCGTCGAGCCGACAATATCCATTGCGCCGGGCTGTTCCGTTCTCGCGTCATCGGGGTACGTCTCGCTTGACGCCAATTAATGCACATATTAAAAGCCTGATATCCCACGCCTGATCGATCAGCCGCTACATATATATACGGAGAGATCATGAGCCAGCAACGCGAGGCGATCGACACCTACCTGCTGCGCGTCCTTCATACGTTGCTGATGGAGCGCAGCGTGACGCGTGCGGCCGTCAAGCTGAACCAATCGCAACCCGCAATCAGCGCCGCGCTGCGGCGCCTGCGAGACATCACCGGCGATCCGCTGCTCGTGCGCGGCAAGTCGGGCATGGTGCCGACCGAGTATGGGCTGCGGCTGCTCGAGCCCACGCAAAACGCATTGCGCGAGATCGAGCGAATCCGCTTTCAGCAGCATAACTTCGATCCCGCCACGTCGATCCGCTGCTATCGGATCGGCTGCCCCGACTACCTCAACGTGCTATTCGTGCCGACGGTCGTCGAGCGCTTTCGCCAGGCCGCGCCGAACGCCACGCTCGAATTCCATTCGCTCGGTCCCGCGTTCGACTACGAGCTCGCGCTCGAAGAAGGCAAGCTCGACGTCGTGGTCGGCAATTGGCCCGAGCCGCCCGAGCAGCTTCACCTGTCGAATCTCTTCACCGACGAAATCGTCTGCGTGATGAGCAAAACGCACCCGTTCGCGAAACGCGGCAGTCTCACCCTCGATCAGTATCTGAACGCGCCTCATCTTGCGCCGACGCCATACTCCGTCGGCCAACGCGGCGCGATCGACGTTCACCTCGCACGCGAACGGCTCAAACGCCACGTCGTCGTGACGCTGCCGTACTTCAATCTCGCGCCCTACGTGCTCGTCAAGTCCGATCTCATTTTCACGACCACGCGCCTCTTCGCCGACCACTACGCGCAACTCCTTCCGCTGACGGTGCTACCCGCCCCGCTCGACTTTCCGCCGATGCAGTATTACCAGCTCTGGCACGAGCGCTGCCATTACTCGGACGAAGTGCGCTGGCTACGAGGCGTCGTCGCCGAAGCGACACGTGCGCTCGTCGAGCATGCGATTTGACGGGCTGTCGGCGCAACGATCGAGGGCCAAAATCGCGCTGGCAATAGCGCGGGGGGCATAGTCGTCTTCACGGCGGCCATATATTCGTCTCTGCTCCCATGCGCGAGCGCTTATCTTTCCTATCGCTCACGCGCACTGCGCCCGGACTTCTTAGAATGCCTTCACGGCCCCGTGCAGCGAACCGCCGCGGGTACCTTTCGACCGGTTTCGACCGAAACCGAAACTTTAGCGTCCCGCGGCCCAAAATCCTCGCCCGGGGCGATGGCAACCAGGACCCACTTCGAATGGGAAAGCTCACCACACACGTGCTGGACACCGCTCACGGCCGCCCCGGCGCGGGCATCCGGATAGAACTCTTCGCGCTCGAGGGCGAGGCGCGCCGGGCACTTGGGACCTTCGTCACGAACAGCGACGGTCGTTGCGACGCCCCGCTTCTCGAAGGCGCCGCGTTCATGACGGGCCAGTATGAACTGGTCTTTCATGCCGGCGACTACTTCGCTGCGGCCGGCGTAGCGCTGCCTAAGCCGCCGTTCGTCGATCGCGTGGCGCTGCGCTTCGGCGTGGCCGACGCTCAGGCGCATTATCACGTACCGCTGCTCGTCTCTCCGTGGGCGTACAGCACCTATCGCGGCAGCTGAACTCCGATACCGGCGGCTGGGGAGATTTCATGGAAGGCTTCATCACCGATTGGCTCAGTCTCGCGATTCGCTGGCTGCATGTCGTTGTGGCAATCGCCTGGATCGGCGAGTCGTTCTATTTCGTCGCGCTCGACAATAGCCTGAAAAAGCCGCGCGATCCGGTGCTCGTCTCGCGCGGCGTATTCGGCGAACTCTGGCATGTTCACGGCGGCGGTTTTTACAACATGCAGAAGTACATGGTCGCGCCACCGGAGATGCCGGAGGACCTGCACTGGTCCAAATGGCCGTCCTATACGACCTGGATGTCGGGCTTCGCCCTCTTTACCGTGCTTTACCTCTTTTCGCCCGGCACCTACCTCATTGACAAGAACGTGCTCGACATGGGCCCCGTCGTCGCGATCGCCGCGGCCCTCGGCTTCCTCGCCGCCGGTTGGATCGTCTACGACTCGCTTTGCCGCTTGCTCGGCGCGAACGACAGGCTGCTCGGCATCTGCGTCGGCCTTTACGTACTCGCGGCTGCCTGGCTCGCCTGCCATGTCTTCGCGGGCCGCGCGGCCTACCTGATCGTGGGCGCAATGCTCGCGACGATCATGTCGGCCAACGTCTTCTTCGTCATCATTCCTGGCCAGCGAAAGATGGTCGACGCCATGTTGAGGGGCGAAGCGCCCGACCCGACTTATGGCAAGCGCGGCAAGCAGCGCTCGGTGCACAACACCTACTTCACGCTGCCGGTCGTCTTCGCGATGTTGTCGAATCACTATGCGATCACCTACACGCATCCGCACAACTGGGCCGTGCTTGTCATCATCATGCTCGCGGGCGCGCTGATCAGGCAGTTCTTCGTCATGCGTCATCGGGGGCAGGTGCTCTGGTACCTCCCGGCGGCCGGCGCCGCGTTGCTCGCGGCTGCCCTCGCCTTTACGCTGCCGCGGCCGCTCGCGCCGCAAGCTGAAGCGGCCAACGCGCCGCAGGTCCGCATCGCCGACATCGCACCGGTTTTGCAGCAACGCTGCGTGGCCTGTCACTCGGCCCATCCGACGTTGATGGGCAGTGCACCGGCCGGCGTGATGTTCGACACGCCCGATCAGATTGCGAGCAATGCGCAGCGCATCTACCAGCAGGCCGTTCAACTCAAGGCCATGCCGCTCGGCAACGTGACGCATATGAGCGACGACGAGCGAATGAAGATCGCGGCCTGGTTCGAGTCGGGCGCGCGGCGCTGAACGAGGGGAGAGAGCGGAGGAAACTCGGCCCACTCAGTTGACGGGCCGTTCCGATAGGCGCTGGTTGCAGGGGCTTGCCGGCCGACTGCCTCGACCGAGGCGTGTTCGGACACTGCGATGAAGCGGGTGTCTCGGCGCTAAGTCATGCGGCCGCGGCAATGGCCGTGGCCGTTTGCGTCAGCTGTCGTCCGCGTTCCGCGAGGCCCCCGAGCACCGCACGATCGCTGAAGCGAAACTGGCAAATTAGTTGGTCACGCGCCGCGAGCTTGTCGGCCTGATCCTCGGAAAGCCCCTCGAGCAGTTCCGCGAGCGGCGCCGAAAGACCCAGTGTGGTCATGCCTTGCACACGATCGTCGCGCAGCATGCGTTGCACGAGCGCCAGATATGACAGGTTGATTTCTCGAATCGATTGGTGAATGTCGCAGCTCATTGTTAACCTCTTTTGTCGACGGCTCATTAACGGCTTCGGCTCACACACGCAAACGTTTGCGTTCGCGGGCAGCTCAAAGGCCTTGACGTTGGTCCGCAACGCCGAACGCTATCAGGCTCGCGGCGATTTCGCGCAGCAGGTGTTGCGTCAACGCACCTGCCCCACCTTCGCTGAGGCGCTTCAGTTCGATCAGGTCTTTCGCAATGAGGCTCATTTGGAACTCTCCGTGGATCGTTTGCTTTCGCTACCGTCTTTAATGACGAAACCGCCTGGCGTGAGGAAAGTATCGGTCAACGGACCGGCGTCCGAAATCAGCGCGCGCTGAAGCTTGCGTAATACGTGGCGGCGCGCTTGTCAGCAATTTCCTACGCGGAGCAGTCGCCAAGACGACGATGTCCATTGGAGGCCGC
>CAYPWK010000006.1:0-15896 GCA_964414365.1 uncultured Burkholderia sp. | reverse complement strand
ACGCGCCTCGAAGTTGGCGAGGATGGTCGCACGATCATGGCCGCGCACGGCGAGAATGAATGGGAAACCGAATTTCTCGCGGTATTCGCGGTTCAGCCGCTGCAGCTTGTCGAATTCGGCCTGCGTGCATTGTGTGAGGCCCGCACCGCTTTGCTCGCGTGTCGATTCGGCTGTCAGCTCGCCGCGCACCGCCGCCTTGCCGGCAAGCTCGGGGTGGGCATTGATGAGGGCAAGTTGGCGCTCGCTGCCTGCACGAGCGACAGCGGCCACCATCGCATCGTAAAGGGCATCGACGCTCGCGAACGGACGCTGCGGCGCCGCCTCGCGCGCCACCCACGGTGAATGCTCGAAGATACCGGATAGCGCGGCGATGAACGCGTCTTCCGACATTGCATTCAATTGATCAATCGTGTATCGGCTCATGCCGCTTTTGCTCCTTCACGTCCGTGCCGTCCGGACCTCGTGCGGATGGCGTGCGCGCCAGTGCCGCGCAATCTCGACGCGCCGCGCGACCCACACGCGATCGTGCTTCTCGATGTGATCGAGAAACCGCTGGAGCGCGCGAAAGCGCCCCGGCCGCCCGAGCAGGCGGCAATGCATGCCGACAGAGAGCATCTTCGGCGCCTCGTCGCCTTCTTCGTAGAGCACATCGAAGGCGTCGCGCAGGTATGCGAAGAAATGATCGGCCGTGTTGAAGCCCTGAGGGGTTGCGAATCGCATGTCGTTCGTATCGAGCGTATAAGGCACGATCAGCTGCGCTCGCTTTTCGCCGCCCGTCACTTCGACCTCGGTCCAGAACGGCAGATCGTCGCCGTAGTAGTCGGAGTCGTAGAGGAAGCCGCCGTACTCGGCCACCAGCCGACGCGTGTTGGGACTGTCCCGCCCCGTGTACCAGCCAAGTGGACGCACGCCCGTCACGCGCTCGATCGCCTCCATGCCGAGCCGGATATGCTCGGCTTCGACTTCGGGTGCGATGTCCTGATAATGAATCCATCGCCAGCCGTGGCAGGCGATCTCATGACCGAGCTCGACGAATGCGCGCCCCAGCTCGGGGTGGCGCTCGATCGCCATGCCGACGCCGAATACCGTCAACGGCAGACCACGCTTCTCGAATTCGCGCAGGATGCGCCAGACGCCGGCGCGGGAGCCGTACTCGTAGATCGACTCCATGCTCATGTGCCGCTCCCGATAAGCGGCCGCGCCGACGATTTCGGAAAGGAACTGCTCCGAGGCTGGATCGCCATGCAGCACGCAGTTCTCCCCGCCTTCTTCGTAGTTGAGGACAAATTGGACGGCCACGCGCGCGCGGCCGGGCCAGTCGGCCTGAACGGGGTGCCGGCCGTAGCCGATCAGGTCGCGCGGATAGGAGGGATCGAGCGGCATGGTTCAGCAGCCTCGCATGCAATCGTCAATGACGGCCCAGTTTAGCGAAAACGTGCTGCGGCGCCCATATGCCGAACCGGATAGTGCGCGTCAGCGCGAAGGTATGTCCATGCCGCGTCGCGCGGCCCGCCACGCCCGTCCTACGGTAGATGCGGATGGCCGGCGACAGTCAGGCGGAAGCCTCCCTCGTGCGCGATCAGATGCGCTCTCGCGCCGACCGGCAGCGTGACCATGTCGTCGATGTGACCGAACGGCAAGCCCGTGACGACGGGAATGCCGGTCACCGTGCGAATCTGCTCGACGACCGCGGGCAAGCCATAGCCGTTGTCGTAGTCGTAAGCCTTGATCCCGGAGAAGTCGCCGAGCACGAGCACCTGCTGGCGCGCCAGAATGCCCGCGAGATGCAGTTGGTAAATCATCCGCTCGATGCGGAACGGTTGCTCGTTGATGTCCTCGATGAAGAGGATGCCGTCGTCGACGTACGGCATGTAAGGCGTGCCCACGAGCGAGACCATCGTCGAGAGATTGCCGCCCCATAGGGTGCCGCGCGCCTCTACCGCCTCGATTTGAGGGGCGTGGACATCGAGCGCGAACGAGGGCGCCGTCAACGCCTGCCAGAAGCGCGTCATCGTGAAGTCGCTCGGCGCCGCCGCGCCGAAATGCATGCCGACCATCGGGCCGCCGAACGTCGTGAGCCCGGATCGCGCGAGCAGCGCGAGCTGGATGGCCGTGAAGTCGCTATGACCGACGAGCGCAATCGGCTGGGCCGCGAGGCGGCGCGCAAGACCGTCGTAGTCGAGCGAGGGAAGCACGCGCACGGCGCCGTAGCCGCCGCGCACGGCAAGCACTACGTCAGGCAGCGAACGCGCCGGATCCGCAAGGCGATTCAGATCGGCGGCCCGCTCGCTGTCGGTGCCGCCAAAGCGCTGGAAGCGGCGAGACGCCGCCTCGACGCCTTGCACTGTGTGCCCCGCATCGCGCAGCCGCGTGACGGCACGCTCAATCGCCGCCGGATCAGGGGGATAACCGGACGGAGCGATGAGCTCGATGGTTCGGGAGCGCGTCATGGGAGTTATCGCGCCTCGTTATTGCGCTACGCGGCGCGCGGCGCGGATCGCCTCGCGCCGTTGCGAGAAAAACGACTTCAGCGCATTGCCGCACTCGGTCGCGAGCACCCCGCCTTCCACACGCGTGTGGTGGTTAAGCCGAGGATCCGCAAACGCGTCGACGACGCTGCCGCACGCCCCCGTCTTGGGATCGTGCGCGCCGAAGACGACCCGCGCAATGCGCGCATGCATGATCGCGCCCGCGCACATCAAACAAGGCTCGAGCGTCACATAAAGCTCGCAGCCCGGCATCCGGTAGTTCGAGAGTGACCTGGCGGCGGCACGCAACGCGACCATCTCCGCATGCGCCGACGGGTCATGAGCGCCGATCGGGTGGTTGAAGCCCGACGCGATGACGTCGTCCCCGCGCACGAGCACGGCGCCGACCGGCACCTCGCCAGCCGCGCGGGCCGATTCGGCCGCGGCGAGCGCCAGCGTCATGAAACGACTGTCGCGCTCGCTTACCGCGGCGCCGCCGGCCGCCACGCCAGCGGCGCAGGCCTCATCCACCGAGGCGGCGCCCGCCCTGCCGGCGGCAGCGGCCTCGTCCGGCACGGGTAGCGCGCTCACGAACGCCCCAAGGCGTCGGCCGACTCGGACGCTCCAAGCACCGTCGACGGGGCGCCGTGCTCCTGTGCGCGCCCCGACAGCCGCTCGGCAATACGGCGGCAATATTCGCGCGGCACGACGCTCGGCTCGCCGCGCAGGGACTCGAGCGCCATGTCGAGCGCCAGCATCTTCGCCTGCAGGCGGCAACGCGCGGCGCGATCGCCGGTTGCCCGCAATTCGTCATGCAAATGCCGCAGCGAGCGCAGTTGCTCGATCGCGGGCGGAACGAATCCTGCGTTTTTCAGGATGCGGTTCGCGACACGAACTTCTTCGGGGACGAGCAGATCGTCGTCCAAATCCTGCGGCGCGCCGGCGCCGGGCAAATCGTCGAACTCCCCGCGCGCGGCGGCGGCGGCAATGCGCTGTTCGACCAAGGCATCGAGCAATTTCATCTGAAATCCACTACATGGCGGCGCCGGCATTTTAGCAGGCTGGCCGCCGCCGTCGGCGCAACCCGTCATCTCCCGAGCTTCGCGCGCAACTCGCGAGCTTTTTCGAGCAAGCCTTCATAGCCGGAGCGGCTGTGCTCGGGCAAATCAGGATCGCCGACGAGCGCGCCGAGCGTTTCGATCAGGCTATAGACGATAGCCTTGGCCGCGCCTGCGGCGATGTCCCCGGTGGTCAGCGAGGTGTGAACGTGACTGAGTGCGGCATCGAGTTCCTGAAGATTCTTCGACGACTCGTCTTCAACGGGCTTTTTCGACGGATCGGACGTCATGGCATCGTTCCTTTTCGTTCGGGGGGCGCCTCGTAAGCATAGCCGGCGCGTGGTCCGTCCGGTTTTTATATACCCGCTGAGAGCCAGCGTCCACTGCCTTGCCCGCGAGAGCGCGGCCTTTACCGCCCGACTTGGCGGCGAAAAAGGGGCTCCGGCGGCTGCCATCGCCTGCCTGGGCGTGGCGCAGCGGGAAAGCACGGTGCGAGTCGACCAGTCGGCGCTTCTAGCCGATATGGAACACGGCGATCGCCCTTTGAAGCTGCTTCGCCTCGTGCTCAAGGGCTTCGACGGCCGCGGCCGCGCGCTGCACGAGCTCGGCATTTTGACGCGTCATGCTGTCCATCTCGGCTACGGATGCGTTGACGGCCTCGATGCCGGTCGTCTGCTCGGCGGCTGCGCTCGCGATCTCCTCGACGATGCGCGTGACCTGGGCAATCGCCCCGCGCGCCTCGTCGATCGTCGAGCCGGTCTCCTCGACGAGCCCCGCGCCCTCGCCGACTCGCGCCACCGCATGCTGGATGAGACCGCGAATCTCTTTCGCGGCCGCGGCGCTGCGCTGGGCCAGCGAGCGCACTTCGCCGGCGACGACGGCGAAGCCGCGCCCCTCCTCGCCTGCACGCGCGGCCTCGACGGCGGCGTTCAGCGCAAGAATGTTCGTCTGAAAGGCAATGCCCTCGATGACCGAGATGATCTCGACCATCTTCTGCGACTCGCTCGAGATATCGCGCATCGTCGTGACGGCGGCCGCGGCCGCGGCGCCGCCTCGGTCGGTGATCGTCACCGCGCGCTTCGCGAGATCGTTGGCCGCACGGGCATGATCCGACGCCTGACGCACTTGCTCCGTGATCTGAGTCATGCTTGCCGCGGTTTGCTGAAGCGACGACGCTTGCTCGACCGTGCGCGTCGACAGATCCGCGTTACCCGTCGCGATTTCGTCCGATGCGTGCGCAACGTTGTCCGATGCATGCTTGATGCGGCCGATCATCCCCGTCAGCGCCTCGCGCATATGGCCGATCGCGCGCAGCAGGCTCTGCCCGTGTGTCCGGTCCGCATCGATGGCTATCGCAAGATCGCCGGCCGCGATGCCGTCGGCAATGCGGGCGGCATCGCGCGGATCGCCGCCGATCGTGCGCACGATGCTGCGATTGATGGCCGCTACGAGCAAGGCGAGAAGGGCCGTCAGCGCGATTAGCAGTCCGCCCGCGAGGTAAAGCGAGCGCACGAACGCGTCGTCGATATCGTCGAGGTAGACACCTGTCGCAACGATCCAGTCCCAAGGCGCATAGCGGACGACATAGCCGAGCTTCGGCACCGGCTCTGTCGTATGCGGGCGCGGAAAGACATAATCGACGAAGCCCCCCTCCGGCGACTGCGCCGCTTTCGCGAACGTGGCGTAGTGATGCCGGCCGTCGGCGTCGGCCACGCTGGCGAGTTCCTTGCCCTCGGTCGCGGGCTTCATCGGATGCATGATCATCCGCGGTGTCGAGTCGATGACGAGGAAGTAGCCGTCCTCGCCATAGCGTACGTCCCGCAGACGCGCCAGTGCCTGCGTTCGCGCCTCGTCGACGGAGAGCGCACCGCTTTTCGCCATATCGGCGTATTCCTGAACGATTGCCAGGCCGACATGGCCCACGTTCACGAGATCGTTCTTGCGCTCTTCGATGCGCGTGCTTCGCAGTAAAAGCGCCGCCGCGACCGAGACCAATAGCAGCGCGATCATGCTGACGATCAACGGCAGCCAGAGTTTTTGCCTGAAACTGAGTATTCCCATTCGGACGTCTCCCCGGGGTCATCGTGCGTGACAGCGGCGATAGCAGCTGCTTTACAGCAGCTGCTTTAACGGCGGGAAAACGTCGTTTTGCATAGAGCAAAACCCGAAATATGAAGTCGCTTCGCCGGTCTTATGCGGCAATGCACAACGGCGCAGTGATCGCTCGGGCTATTGCACAGGAGCGCCGTCGCGCATCACCTGCAAGGCGGTCGCCTCGAGATAGTCCACGCGGACGTTGTCTCCGACGTTGAGTCCGTTGAGGAAGCGATCGTCGTTGGCCTGCAGCGTCATCGTGCCCGTCGGGCCGCGCAGGGTCAGCTTGCGATTCACCCTATCGATGCCGAGCACCGTCGCGACCGCTTGTACGCGATGCGTCGAGGTTGTGGAGCCGCCCGGCGCAGGCGTGATCGTTTGAGTATCGACGCGCTTGCGTATCGAGCTCGAGGCGGCCTTCTCGGCCCCGAGCACCAACGCCCGCGTGTACGTCATGTCGAGGCGATCGCCAATCCTCAGCTTTTTGACATCGCCGACGGCTCTGTCGACGACGACATCGTTGAGTGCGCCGCTATCGTCACGTACGGTCACGGTATTCGTCGCGGGATCGATCTTGACCACGGTCGCGGCCGTGTGCTTCGTCGTCTGCCCGGAAAAAAGGCCGTCCTGGCCCGCGTTCGCCGCCTGGGCCCAGGCCCGATGAGGTGTGAGCGATACCGTGCTGGCCGCCACGACAAGGCCAAGCATCAAGAGGTATCTCGGTTTCGGTGACACGTCGGCTCTCCTGTGATTCGAGCACGCGCAACGGCGCACTCAGTGAAGACCGCGGATGCCAGTCTACTCCGACCGTATCGGCTGTTTGGTCGCACGAGAAACTGCGCGCTTCTTTCTAGTGGCCGTTCTAGTGGCCACGTATGATGTCCGAGCGCGAGGTCGTATAGACGTGGCCCGACTCGTCGAAATGGACGTTGAAGAATGCCTCGCCCGTCGGCGGACCCTCTTCCCACTTCCAGCTCCACACCGTCTCCGGCTTCAGACGATAAACGGCCACCTCTCCGGGCTTGCCGAGCAGCTGCCTGACTTCGTCCTGAGTCATGCCGGGGCGAATCTTCGCGAAGTTTGCCGCAGTCAGCACCTGCGTGACGCTTTTCAGCGTGCCGTTCGGGCCGATGTCGACCATGTAGGTAGTCACGCCTTGGGGCCCGCGCGGATATTCGAGGCGCTTTGAGCCGTCCGTGAACATGCGCTCCGTTTCAGGCTTGCCCATTTGATCGCGAATCTCCTGTTCGGTGGTGATGCCGGGCTTCAGCCCCCTGAGCAACAGGGCATCGGGCTTGATCGCATTGAAGAATGCCTTGAGTTTTTCCATGGCGCGCTTGCCCTCTTGATCGTCACAGCCGGCAAGCGCGAGTGCCGCGGCGGCGAGCCAGATGACGGTAAGCGGTCTGAAGACGGATTTCATTGTGCGTAGGCAACATCCTGCTTCGCGTTGTCGATCGGTGCGCCAGCATAGCGCAAGTGGCTATGAGACCGTACCGAACTCGCTGACGGCAGACCTGTCGAAGCAAAGTCGCAGGAGAACCAAAATGAAGGCCTTTTTCTGTGTCGTAGCGTTGACCGTGTGTGCGCTCAATTCCCCGCCGACGTGGTCTCACGCCAACGAGCAGCCCGTACAACAGCACCGGGGTGACACGGACAAATGTGTCGCAAGTCCCGGCAGCTCGGCCGCGCATGCGGATTCGACGTCGAAGCCGCCGCGGATCAGTGTCGGCGTCAGCTATCCCGATACGCAGCTGAATCTTCCTTGGTTTCTCACCGACATAATCAACGCGGTCAATACGCATCAATCGCCGCGCTGCCTGCTGCACACGCTCGGAAATGACTTCTGACGGGCACGCTGCTCCAGGGCAGCGTCAAGTCAAATGCCTCCCGTCGAGGCGGTAGAGCCGCCGCGCAACGCGGCGGCTCTACCCGCGCCCACATGGGAGCGCGGATCAGACGGCCGATCTATTCATGTTTCTCCGCTGAGTTCGTGATCGCGTGGCCGCCCCGCGAAATGTCCTGGCCCGCTCCGGCGACGGTATGACAGGCCGTCAGCGTGACGGTACCGATAAGCAGAAAGAGCGCGATGAGTCGTTTCATGAGCCTTCTCCCTTGGCAGGTTGATAACTTGATCTGACGCGCGATGCGACTACCCGACGCGGCTATGCGATCGTCGGCGACGCCGTCCTGCTGCATTCCCTTCTTCATTTGCGTCAGCCGTTTCTTGGCAACGGAAAGTTAGCAATGCGCGTGCCCGCCATGCACGCCGCCGGTTCGACGCACAGCCCACCTTCCTCGTCATCGCATTGACACTCTGCGATGACTTAATTAGTCGGCCCCCACCCCAGAGGAAGGAACACGATGAAGAACTACGATTTGAAGCATGTGCTCCGTCTCGGAGCGATCATGTCCTCCGTACTTCTCGCATTTCATGTCCGCGCCGACGCGAACGCCGTCGATGTCGCTCAACTGCCAAGCGGGCAGTACGTGACGCCGACTTTCATGCGCGGTGCCGTTCAGCAATACCTCAACCCGCGCCTGTCCGCCTATCCGAATTTCGTGGCCGGCGAGGCCGTGCGCTCGCAACTGAGCCCCGACGGCAAAACACTCGCGGTCATCACCGCGGGCCAGAACTCGCTTTACAAGCCCGATGGAACGGTCGACAAGGCGAATTCGACGCAATACATCTTCCTTTATGACGTCTCGGGAGAGAACAAAAAGCGGCCGGCGCTCTCGCAGGTCCTGCAACAGACGAATGCCTATGTGGGTCTGGTCTTTGCTCCCGACGGAAGCACGCTCTACGCAGCCGGTGGCAATGACGACGCCGTCTATGCCTACACGAAGAACGGCGGCACGTGGTCGCTGTCCGGGACGATCCCCCTCGGCCACAACGGCAAGGGCGTGGGCCTTGGCGTTCAGCCGAATGCCGGCGGCCTCGGCATTTCCGCCGACGGCAAGACGCTCGTCGTCTCGAACAACTACAACGATTCGATCAGCGTGATCGATACGGCAACTCGCACGGTACGCTATGAGCATGACCTGCGCCCTTTCTTCCCGGGCAATGAGGGCACCGCCGGCGGCGTAGGAGGGACTTTCCCGTTCGCCGTCGCTGTGAAGGGCAACAATATCGCCTATGTGTCGTCGGATCGCGATCGCGAGGTCGTCGCCATCGACATTTCCTCTGCCGCGGGCGGCCGCCTCGTGAAGCGCATCAAGCTAGATGGCAATGCGCTCGGAATGACGCTCGACGCGTCCCAGTCGACGCTGTATGTCGCTCAAGACAATGCCGACCAGGTAGCCGTCATCGACACGAACAGCAACACGGTCAGGGCAAAGATCGATGCCCGCGCTCCGCGTGACGTGTTGCCGCAGGCCAAGAACACGGGCGCCGCGACGTTCGCCGTGACGCTTTCGCGCGACGGCGGCACGCTCTACGCCGTCAATGCCGGCACCAACTCGATCGCGGTTATCCCGCTCACCGGACCGCACGCGTACAGGGTTGCCGCTTTGATCCCGACCGCGTTCGAGCCGCACGACGTCACGTTCAGCGCCGACGGCAGCTGGCTCTATGTGGTCAACGGCAAGAGCGTGACCGGCCCTAACCCCGACCATTTGTCGGGGAGCACGGGCAGCATGACGAGCACCACTTATCCGGGCGGCAATTCCGCCGCCGCGACATCGGCGAGGGCGTCGAACGAGTACCAGTTCCAACTCGAGCGCGCATCGCTCGTTAGCGCTCCGGTGCCGGCCGTGAGCGATTTCGCGCAATTGACGCAGCAAGTCGCCAACAACAACTTCTATCGTCCGGAAGCCAACGCTCAGGACCGCGAGACGATGAACTTCGTTCGCGACCATATCAAGCATGTCATTTACATCGTCAAGGAAAATCGCACCTACGATCAAATCCTGGGCGATCTCAGTAATGGCGCGAACGGCGACCCCGCGTTGGCGCAGTTCGGCGCGAGCATCACGCCGAACTTTCACCGCCTAGCATCGCAATTCGTGACGATCGACAACTTCATGAATCCGGGCGACGGCAGCATGGACGGCTGGTCATGGGCGTTGCAGGGCCGCGTCACCAACACCGAAACGCTCTCGCAGCAGTTGAACTACGCCGCGGTCAACCGCGGGATGTCTTATGAATCGGAGGGCGCGAACCGCAGCGTGCCGGTCAATTGGGCGACGGTTGCCGAGCGCGATGCGGCGGCGGGGCCGGCCGGCACGACCAACTACAGCACGCAGTCGGCGAGCCTGCCTGGCGGCACGGACAATCTGCTGACGGGAACGGGCAACCACGCGTCGTCCGATTCACCGCTCGGCGAGCAGCAAGGCTACATCTTCGACGCCGTGCTAGCGGCGGGCGGCACGGTCCGCAATTACGGCTTCCTCGTCAATAACATCGGCAGCATCGGTACCAAGAGCTCTCCCGTCGTCTCACCGTACGCGGCGGGAATCGTCCAAGTCGCACTGCTCGACCCGAAACTGGCACCGATAACCGATGTTTACTTCCGCGGCTTCGACCAGAACTATCCGGACCTCTGGCGTTACCAGGAATGGAAACGGGAGTTCGACCAGTACGTCACAAACGGCAACCTGCCGAGCTTGTCGCTGGTCCGGCTGAGCCACGATCACATGGGCTCTTTCGGGACCGCGCTCGCCGGCGTGAACACGCCGGAGACGCAGCAGGCGGACGACGACCTGTCGGTCGGAGCGCTCGTGGAGGCAGTATCGAAGAGTCCTTACGCTTCGAACACCCTCATCATTGTCACCGAGGACGACGTTCAGGACGGTCCCGATCACGTGGACTCGCATCGCGGCCCCGTCTATGTCGTCGGTCCTTATGTGAAGCAGGGCCAGGTCGTCAGCGCACGGTACAGCCAGGTGAACGCGCTGCGCACGATCGAAGACATCCTCGGCACGCAGCATATGAACCTGAACACCGCCTTTCAGCGTCCGATGGCCGAAGTGTTCGACGTTCACTCGTCCGGCAATTGGAACTACACCGCCGTTGCGTCGACGGTGCTAAAGACGACGGGGCTGACGCTTGCTGCCGTGCCGCAGGATGTGAAGTACGCTGCCGGGCCCGATATCCGGCCTACGCACAGCGCCTCATATTGGGCCAAGGCGACGGCGAAGTTCGATTTCTCCGATGCCGATGAAGTCCCGCCGGATCAATTCAACCGAGTGCTCTGGAAAGGCATGATGGGCGAGAAGCCCTATCCTGCGATCCACGGCGCCCATCAAGTCGTCGCGAGCGTCAAGGATGACGATTGACCGGTAGAGCCTAAAGCAATCGGAGGTCCCCCGTCAGCAGGCAGCGCTCTCGCACTTTCGAGCCTGCCTGCTGCATTCTTTCGAGGTCGCCGCTAGTCGTTCCGCTTCGCTTCGAAAGTCTCTGCCAGCTCTTTCACCGCCGCTTAGAAATCGGCGTGCAAGGTGACGAATGCGCTGAGCGGCTCGCCGACATATGCCCCGGCGCTATTGGCCGCGATGAAATAGCGGCGGTTCGTCAGGTTGTGAACATTGACGTCCACGCCCCAACGGCGCATCCGGTATCCGAACGCGGCATTCGCAATCACATAGGACGGGATCGAGTTCACGTTCGTGATATCGCTGTACGTCCTGCTCATATAGTCGATACCGGCTCCGACGTGAAAACCGGAAACGCCGGCGATCGAAAAGTCATAGGTAGTCCAGAGCTTCGCCATATAGGCGGGCACACCCTGCGGATGATTGCCCACCGATGTGATGCCTTGCGGGTTGCTAGTAATGACCGCATGTTGGGCGGTGAAGTTGGCGATGAGATGCCATTGCGGCGTGATGCTCGCATCGAGCGTGGCTTCAGCGCCTTTCGTCCTCTGACTGTCGAACACGACGCTTTCGACCGTGCCGATCGCCAAAAGTGCGGCGACGTTGTCGCGCGAGACATCGAACAGTGCCGTATTCAGCACATATTGGCCATCGAGGAACGAAAACTTAACGCCGGCCTCGTATTGCAATGCGGATTCCGGCGCGCCAATGCCGCTCTGTGTGCTTTCCGAATTGAAGTTCGCGAGATAGCTCTTTGAGACCCCAAAATACGGAGACATCCACGGTAGCAGTTTGTAAAGCAAGCCCAGGTTCCAGCTGACCGGCGCATCGTTGCGCATGTAGTTCTTGCCGGCTACGAGCGCCTGCCCCTCCGAGTCGAACCGGCCCGGGACCGTGATATTCGGTGTCAGCGACGTTTCCCACCAGTCCTTTCGCACGCCTGCGCGGACTTTCAGCTTGTCCGTCACGTCCATCTGATCCGTTGCGTAGACGCTGTAGAAGTTGGCAAGCAGCCGATCGTTATCGCACGAGTGCCGCGCGTCGCATTGAAACGTGAGGCCCGCAAGCGATGTTTCGGGCGGCATTGGCGCAAACACATTTGGAATATTCGGCAAGTCCGCCGTCGCGCGAGCAGTGTCGATAGTCTGACGCTGATACTCGAACCCTGTGAGCAACGTGTGGCCGACGCCGCCTGTTGCGAATTTCCACACAGGCTCCATCTGGTAGTCGAACGTGTTGTCCGAATCGGTTTGGTGCCGAAGCTGCCTTCTCGTCACCTGGCTGCCGACAACTTTCGTGCTCGCGCTGTCTCCATTGCTGTAAAAGTCCAGGCTTCGATGGAGATAGGAGAAACGATTGTTGATCGTCAGAAAATCGTTGATCTTCCACTCGTCGGTCAGCGTCGGGCGAACGTAGTCGCTATGGGCGGCGGCAAACGGCGTCGAATATTTTGAGTCGATCGGGACGCTGGTGATCGGCGAGCCATGGAAATAGATGAGGCCGTACGAGTCAGGCGTTTCCCGAATTTTTTGCGCTTCGAGCGAGAACTCAATCTTGTGATTGCCGACTCTCCATTCCAAGGCTGGTCTGATTTCCTCGTCCCAGCTAGACAAGCCGCGGAATCCGTCGGAACGCCCCGCCGTCGCATCGATGCGGTAATTCAAGCCGGCAACACCCGTCGGTCCCGTTATGTAGACGCTGCTCGAGACTGTGCCGAACGAGCCGGATTGAACATCGCCGCCTATGTGGAACGTCGACGACGCCCTGTAGTGCACGATGTTGATCGTGCCGCCGGGGGGGCCGCTCCCGAAGAGCGCCGATCCCGGGCCTTCTAGCACCTCGATGCGCGCGACGCCGTTCAACGAATGCGAGACGCCGTTGACCTGATCGCCGTCCGAAAATCCGTCGCTGTAGACCTGCGCCTGCAGCCCGCGGATCATGAAGTGATCGAAAAAGCCCTTCGAATCAGGGCCGCCGACGTTAACGCCGCTTGCGTTGTCGATGCCTTGCCGCAGCATCGTCGCGCCCTGCTCGGTCAGCAAAGCACGAGGGATCACCTGCACGCTTGCCGGCAAGTCCTTCAGCGCCGTCCCGGTCTTGCTGACGTCTGCGACATCGTTAGGATCGTTTAGACCGTCGTCCTGCGCGGTCGCGCTCGACGCCGTTACGTGGACAGGCGGCAACGTCACGGCGGCGACAGCGCCGGCATTGTCATTGCCCGCCTGTTGCGGCTGCTGTGCCTGCACCGTCTGCGTGAGCGTGAGCGAAACGAAGAGCGCCGACCAAGCGCTAACCGAAGCCGCGTCAATTGTCGACGCTCGCGTTGGAACCTTTCCGAAACGCATACTCTCGCTGCCCTCCCGTCCGCGGTTGTTGTACCCGCCATTTGCGATTGCGAAACGACGTTTGCCAAGCCCCGTGTCCGAGCAAGCGATCGCCCCGACTGGCAGCGGAGATTATTGATTGCGGATCGTTTCGTTTTTTTTAAACGGGCGATTTTGCTTGCGGAAACCGTGGGAGCTCGACGTGCAGCGGGCGTTAGGAAGCTCAGTGCGATGGTGCGGGACGTTGAAGAAGAAAAATCGGGCTCGGCGAGCCGACGACACTGTCGACCCGCCGAGCCCGTCGCTTTGACAGACTATCAGTACGACTGACGATTAGTAGCCCTTACTTTCTGATGCCGGCTTGCCCATTTTCCCGTGATGGCGCTGCGTAGTGGACGGCGAACGCCCCTGCCCCTGTGCTTCGTCGGATTGAGCGCCACCCACTCCGCCTTTCACAGCCGAACGATCTTCAGCGCGTGCTGCGCCCTTGTCGCGGTCGGTCGCATTGATGCCATTCGAATTCGTCATGCCTTCGTTGCTCATCTGGTTAGACGACGTGCCCCCGGCGCGAGTGTCGGTGCTCGTGCCGGCGCTCAAATTGCTGGTGCTGCCGGCGGTGGCACCCGTGCCTCCCGTAGCCGTACCCGTGTCTGCACTGCCCGCGGCCAACGCAATCGACGACGCAAGCGCGGTCACACCCGTAGCTGCCCAAAGAGCCAAGCGTTTCGTCTTCATGATGCACCTCCCTCAAAACAAGTTGTGGTGAGGCCATTCTATGAACGCGAGGCCGCTGCACACGTTACGGGATGTATCGCGAAGCAACAGCATGCATAGGTATCCTCCGCGTCAACACTGAAATCAGCGGTTCCTGCACCGTTCTGCGTTGCAATTCGTCACATTGTTGGCCAAACGCGGGCTCGGGATGAAATGACTGCACTTCGCACGCGTGACGGAGACTTGCCGCGCCCCTCATCAGGCCGCGCTCCAGTCGAACTCGGTAATTTCGGCATGTCCCAAGCTCTCCCATTGCCGCATATCGGGATCGCGCCACGAAGTGCCGTTGCCGTTGGCAAGTCCAATGTCGTCACGGAATGCGGCTGCGCCGTGCAGCAGGCGCGTGACTTCACCACTCGCACCCTTTAGTGGTTTGGCGACCGCAACCCCGAAATCCCCCACCGTGATTCGCGTCGCCTCCCCATCTTGCTGAATCTCGATCGGAGCCTCCAGCGTCGGCAGCCATCGAGTGACCAACTGCCCGACGACCTCGTACACGCCGCCGCGTTGCCCCTTGAACAGCGGCTCGAGCGCCTCGCGCTGTTCAGCCGATACCGACGAGTCGAAATAGATGCGCCCGACGCCCTCGCCGCCGAGGAAGCCCTTCGGCCAGTCGGCTACCCACGCCAGTTTGGCGCCCCCAACGTCGAGGCCATCGACGTCACCACTCTCGATATCGACCCACTGGCCGCCGGAGCACCAGACTTGGTCTCCTTCCTGCTCACCCAGGACGCAAGGGCAACCGACCTTGCAACTGCAGGGCGCGTAATAGGTTCCTACGATATGCCAGGCCATAGCATCCCTCCTTATACTCGCCGGTTATCCAACGCGACATGGCGCGCTCGCGGGTCGTGTCGCCGCCATCCTTCCCGACTACACGCTGCCGCCGAGCCAGGGCATCGCCAACGTGGCGAGCCCGCCCGCGATCAGCGCCGCACCAAGGGGTCGAGCCACGAGGTGTCCGCCGGGCAAGGTTTTTTCAATGAAAATGATGACCGAGGCAGTAAGCATCCAAGTAATGTTCATCGCACCGAGCGCGGCTAGCGCGGCCATCAGACCCGCGCAACATCCGATGCAGTCTGCCCCATGCAGCACGCCGAGCCGCAAGGCGCCGCGCACGCCTGGCCGCCAGTTCCGCACCAGGAAGAACAAAGGGTTGCTGCACCGCAAGTGGCAGCTGCGTTTAAGCGCTGTGAATTGATAGACGCCCCCCGCGATCAACAGCAAGGCTGGGCCGATCATGCCTCGTTCGTCCATTCGGTCGACGATCGATTGATACGCATAGACCGGCAGTCCGGCCACCGTCCAGAGCCCCACGTAGCCCGCGAGCAACGCGGTCAAACCTTGCCAGGCGCTTGTCCGCCCCAAGCGTTCTCGCGTTGTGCGGCGATAGATGAGCACGAGTGGCATCGCGGCCGGAAGCATCATTGCGACCATCATCGCTGCCCAAGCGGCGAGAAAAAACAGGATACGTGTGTCCATTTGCCCGTTCATCCCCATGTCATCCATGGCACGGGCTTGCGCGACGGTATAGGCCCAACTCGCAGCGGTCAGCAGCAACAAAACCGCGCCCGGAAGAAGGTTCTCCCGCTTGGCCAGTACCCGCCAACCAATGGTAGTTGGGCGGGCATGCGCCTCCGAAGTGCGAGGATTCGACATGGCGCTCTCCTCGTGATCGCTTATGCCGGACGAACGCGCGGACCGCTAGTTAAGGCCCGCTGAGGATTCAGGGACGGGGAGGGGAATCTGGAACGTTATGGTGAATCCGCCCACGTCAGTCTGTTACGTGGTTTGCGCAGGGATCGCTACTAAGGTTAGATGCCGCACAGAGCGAAATCCAGCCAATTCTCTGCGGCGATCGGCAG
>CAYPWK010000005.1:0-38072 GCA_964414365.1 uncultured Burkholderia sp. | reverse complement strand
CCTGCATGAGGCCGCCGAGCACGATGATCTCGCCGTTGTCCGCAAGCACGGTGGACTCCACCGAACGCTTGGTGAAGGTTGGGCCGGCTGCCGAATTCAGCGTGGTGGCAACGACGGCCGAGTCCTCAGTATAGATCTGCAGCTTGAGGATTCCGCCATCCGTAATCTGCGGCTTCACGTGCAGCGTAAGACCGACGTCGCGTCGATCAAACGTGTTGAACGCGGTGTTTCCCGTACCGCTCGTCAGGCTTGTGTACTGACCCGTCGGTATCGGCACATTCTGGCCGACGACGATCTGAGCTTCCTGATTGTCGAGCGTGACAAGGTTCGGTGTCGACAGCACGTTGGCGTCGTTCGTGCCCGAAAAGTACTGCAGCAGACCGGAAAGTCCCTGCACGCCGAACATGTTGCGCAGCCATCCGATATTCAGTCCACCGGTCAAGGTGGCCAGAGCAGTAGGCGTGCCCTTCGCAACGGAAGTAGCTGTCAGGTCGACGATGCTGTTGCCGAGGCCGCTCTGCCCCGTCGAGAGGTTGGTGCCCCCGTAGAGCGCCCCCGTCGCGACCTGCCATTGAATGCCGAGATTCGCCTGGTGGGTCGCGGTCAGCTCGACGATTAGCGCCTCGATGTAGACCTGCGGACGCCGCACGTCGAGCTGGTCGATGACCGCGCGCAGGTTGCGATAGACGGGATCGGATGCGGTGACGATGAGCGAGTTCGTCGCCGAATCGGCCTGGATCATGCCGCCGGGCGGATTCTCTTCCGTGCCGCCGGCGGCGCCGCCTTGCTGCTGTCCCAGAAAACCGGCTCTGCCCATGCCGCCGGTCGTGCCGCCTGACGACGAGCCCAATCCGCCGCCGCTGGTGCCTAACGATCCGCTATAGGAAGAGGGTAACGGCGGCGTACCCGACGTGCCAGTGGACAGCGCACCGCCCGCCACGCCGCCCGGGTTGAACGTGCTTGTGCTGCTCGTTTCCGCGCTCGACGTGGCGCCTTCTGCGCCGCCTTTGCCCATCATGCCGCGCAGCGTCTTCGCGAGTGCCACAGCGTCGGCGTTGCGCAAACGGACGACGTGCATGTTTCCGGGCTGCGAGCTTGGCGCATCGAGTTGTTGCGCGAGCTTCTTCGCCATCGTGAGCCGCGCCTTGTTGGAAGCGCGGATGAGGAGCGCGTTGCTCCGCGGGTCGGCCTGAACGGACACTTTCAGTGTCGCGTCGGTGCTGCCGATTGCGCCGGGATCGAGCATCTTCGATAGCGCCTGCGCCGTATCGATTGCATTGGCGTTTTTGAGCGGCACGATGTCGACCTGCTGCCCGGCCGCGCTATCGACCCCCGCGATGATCGAGGCAATTCGCCGCACGTTGTCAGCGTAATCGGTGACGACTAGCGTGTTGTTGGCGGGATAGGCGGCGATCGTGTTGTTCGGTGATATCAAAGGGCGCAGCACCGGCAACAGATTGTTTGCCGACTCGCTATGGAGCTGGAAGACCTGGGTGATCACCTGATCGCCGCGCGCGGGCGTGGAGTTGCCGACGTAGGTCGGCACCCCTTGCAGCTTCGCGTCGGCCTCGGGAACGACTTTGAGCACCCCATGGTCCTGCACGAGCGCGAAGCCTTGCATCCGCAGCGCGGATTCGAGCGTCTTGATCGCCTGATCCTCGGGAACCGGGTGTTCCGAGACGAGGTTAAGCTGCCCCTTCACGCGCGGATCGACGATGATCGTCTTGCCGGTAGCGGCGCCGATCGCCTTCGCGACTTGATCGATGTCCGCGTTGACGAAGTTGAGGGAGACGTCCGCATACGCGAATCGTGTCGTCATCAAGCCCGCGATCAAGAACGCGGTGGCGATGCGGCGCAAGGCCCTAGGGTTTCTTGTCATGGAATGAGTATTGAATGCGAAAAGCGATAAGGCGGCTCGTCGCGGCAGTCTCCGCGGCGGCCCTGGGCGCGGCCCTTTCACGCCGGTGCGCCGCCGCTTAAAAGCCGAACATTAGCAGCTTTTTATGTCCCAATAATCACAAAAGTTCGAACCGGGCTTCGTTTCCCAAGGCGGTACTTCCGCGTAAGGGGGCTTGCGACCGGGGCGCACCGTCGACGGTAAGCCGCGCGACGAGCGCCACCGGGAGCGGCCGTAAGCCGCAGGCCCGCTGTAAGCCGCGCGTCATGAAGTTGTCCGGGTCCGGCTCGCTTATGTCCGTCCGGCTGGGTTGCGGGCGGTCGGTCAGCCGGTATGATACGAGCGCGCATCTCCGGTGGAATGCGCCGGTGACTCGGGTTTTCCCGGGAGGGAAGCCGCGTACGCTTCGCTTCATTGCTAAGACGTAAAGGGCGATACGAACAAGACATAGGCAAGACAAGGTAAGAAGATGCTAGGCGACTCTGAACTGACAGTTCGTCGAACGATCGATTCGGCGCCCGTTCGCAACGAACGGACGAGGCTCGTCGCGCGAGCCATCTTGATGTTTGCGGCGGGCTTGTCCGCAAGTCTCGCGAGCTTCGGCGCACGCGCGGATTGCTTCGACGAAGCGGCCCGTTACCAGAAGGTGAACCCGCTGATTCTGCGCGCGATCGCCTGGCAAGAGTCACACAACACGCCGGACGCGCTACACAAGAACGTCAACGGCTCGACCGATTACGGCCTCATGCAGATCAACTCGGTGCATCTGCCCACGCTATCGCAGTACGGCATTTCGACCGAGACGCTGATGGAGCCGTGCAAGAACGTCTACATCGCAGCCTGGCATCTGCGGCAGAAGATGAACAAGTACGGGAACACTTGGGAAGCCGTGGGTGCGTACCACTCTGAAACCCCGGCCCTGCGCGACCGTTATGCGCGCCAGATCGTCGATATTCTCAGCCGCTGGAAACTGTTGCAGGCGCAACGTTAGCTGAATCGCGGAATACAGCGCATGTCGTGCAGGGCGGCATTCTAACAGCAATTCCTCGACTTGCGTCGATCGTGGCGCGATCTCGTCTCATCGCGCCCTCTATCGGCGCGAACGCGCACCCAAACGCCCGGCATTGCGGCGTTTGGTGCAAAATGCGCGCTGCAGCGCCAAAGCCCGCGGTGCGCCCCTCTTTCTTCTCTTCCTTCGATCGTCATGAATCAGCCTCCTTTGCCCGTTACCGTCCTCTCGGGTTTTCTCGGTGCGGGCAAGACCACGCTACTGAAGCACATCCTCGCCAATCGCGCCGGCCTGCGCGTGGCCGTCATCGTCAACGATCTCGCGGCCGTCAATATCGACGCCTCGCTCGTGCGCGATGCGGCCGCGCTGTCGCAAGTGGAGGAACGGCTCGTCGAGATGTCGAACGGATGCATTTGCTGCACGTTGCGCGACGATTTGCTGACCGAGATCCGCCAGCTTGCCGGCGAGCGCCGTTTCGATGCGATCGTGATCGAGTCGACGGGTATTGCCGAGCCCATGCCGATCGCCGAAACGTTCGCCATGACCGATGATGAAGGCGTCACGCTATCGGAGGTCGCGCGGCTCGACACGATGGTGACGGTCGTCGACGCCCTCAACTTCCTGCGCGACTACGACTCGTCCGACGCGCTCGCGGAGCGAGGTCTCGCCGCCAGCGAAGAAGACGACCGCACGCTCGTCGAGCTTCTGATCGAGCAGGTCGAATTCTGCGACGTCCTTGTCGTCAACAAGGCCGACCTGGTCGATGCCGAGGCGCTCGACCGGCTGCAGCGGATTCTCGCGCGCCTCAATCCGCGCGCGGTCCAGATCGTGAGCCGCTTCGGCGCCGTGCCGCTCGGCGAAGTGCTCGACACCCGCCGGTTCGATTTCGACGAAGCGCAAAGTGCTCCGGGCTGGCTCGCGTCGCTCGGGCACGAGCACGGACACGGCGATGCGCACGGGCATCACGAACACGCGGGAGAAGCCGACAAGTACGGAATCGACAGCTTCGTCTACCGCGCGCGACGGCCGTTTCACCCACAGCGGCTATGGGCGCTACTGCACGAGGAATGGCGCGGCGTTTTGCGCAGCAAAGGCTTCTTCTGGCTTGCGACGCGTCACGACGTAATCGGATCGCTTTCTCAGGCGGGCGGCGCCTGCCGGCATGGTCCGGCAGGCTTCTGGTGGGCGGCGCAGCCGCGCGAAGAATGGCCCGATGACGCCGAGCTCGCCGCGGAGATCGCGGCCGACTGGCACGGCGACGCGACCGACGCCTCGATCGGCGATCGGCGCCAGGAGCTCGTCATGATCGGCATCGATCTCGATGCCGCATATTGGCGCACGAAGCTCGATGCGTGCCTTTTGACCGACGACGAATATGCGCTCGGACCGTCCGGATGGGCCGGCTTTACCGATCCTTTCCCCATGTGGGATCTCGGTGCCGAAGACAGCGAGGAAGACGGGACCGGCCAGATCGTGCATTGACGTACGGCTTTCCTCGCACGGCGCGCCAAAAAAGGGCGGAAAAAAACCCGCCTCAGGCGGGTTGTCGACCAGACGTCGTGCCGTGCGGGGCTCAACGCTTGTTGACGGCATCCTTGAAGGCCTTGCCTGCCGTGAACTTCACCGTCTTCGCGGCCGGGATCTTGATCGTTTCGCCCGTCTTCGGGTTGCGGCCCGTGCGGGCTGCGCGCTTACCCGAGCCGAAGCTGCCGAAGCCGATCAATTGAACCGAGTCCCCCTTGGACACCGCCTTCTTGATCACTTCGAGCAGCGTGTCCAGCGTTTCGCCAGTCTGAGCCTTGCTGGCGCCCGTCTGACCTGCGACGGCGTCGATCAGTTCCTGTTTGTTCATTAACGTTCCTCTTTTCAGATTGAAGTCACACTGACGGCGCTGACCGCGCCGATCATCGTACGCAAGCTGTGCCGTCCTGTAGCTGTTGTGGCGAAGCGAGCGCCACCGGCTGCGGCACCGGGCCCCGGCGCAACGGTCGTGCGGCGCTTGCTATGATAGCTCAGCGCAAACCCAATAACGGCAAGGCTTCCAAAGAATTTAACGCTTCTTAACCTTGTCGCTGCTGGGTTTGACGCATTGTCGTACTCGAAAACCCCGCCTGCCAAGGGTTTCGCGGAATTGCAGCGCGCCGACGTTGGATTTTGCCAACGTTCTCGAGGGCCGTTTTTCGCGGCCTCGAGCCGCCCGGCAACCCGCATGGCGCGGCGTTTTTGGCCCGCGGCACGGCGATGTGATGCCCGAGCGGGCCAAGACGCTCGCCGCGCACCGATGGATTTTCACTTTTCGGCTTTCATGACCGCTCCGCTGCAACCTGCCACGCTGGCCTTCCGCGACGACGGCACGCCGTTTTCGCCGACCTATGACGACGTCTATCACAGCGCGGCCGGCGCGCTCGCGCAGGCGCAGCATGTGTTCGTCGGCGGCAACGGGCTGCCGTCGCGCTGGCGCGGCAGGCGTCTTTTCACGATTCTCGAAACGGGCTTCGGGCTTGGCGGCAATTTCCTCGCTACCTGGGCGGCTTGGCGCAGCGATGCCGCACGGTCGGAACGTCTTGCTTTTGTCTCGATCGAGAAACACCCGTTCGCGGCTAACGATCTGCGCGCGCTTCACTCGCACATCGTTGCAGATGCAACCATCTCGCGGCTCGCCCGCGAGCTCGCCGACGCCTGGCCGTTGCCGCTTTCCGGCCTTCACCGCCTTGAGTTCGAAGGAGGGCGCGTCACCTTGACGATCGCTTTCGGCGATGCCCTCGAGCTGCTGCCGAAGCTTTGGCTGCGTGCCGACGCCTTCTATCTCGACGGCTTCTCGCCGGCAAAGAATCCCGACCTTTGGTCGCCGCCCGTCTTCAAGGCGCTCGCGCGGCTCGCCGGCACGGACGCCACACTCGCGACTTACACGAGCGCCGGTCATGTCAGGCGCGGGCTGGAAGCGGCTGGCTTCGCATGCACCAAAGCACAGGGTTTTGCCGGCAAACGCGAGATGCTCGTCGGCACATTCGCGCCGCGCTGGCGCGTGCGCCGTCACGAGCCGCCCATGCCGATCGAATGCGGGGAGCGACACGCCGTCGTCATCGGCGCCGGTCTCGCCGGCTGTGCGGCGACCGAGCGGCTCGCCTCGCGCGGCTGGCGCGTGACGCTGATCGAACGGCACGCACATGTCGCGCACGAGACGTCGGGCAACCGCGCCGGCGTCTTCCATCCGCTGCTCTCGCGCGACGACAGCGTCGCTTCCCGAATCTCTCGCGCGGGTTTCCTCTATGCGATCAGTCGCTGGCGAATACTCGAAGACGCCGGCCATCGATTCGAACGCACTTTGAACGGCCTGCTTCATTTGCCTGCCAACGAGGGCGAAGCACAGACGCTCGCCGAAGCCGTTGAGACGTTCGCCTACCCCGGCGAGTTCGCACGGATCCTGTCGGCGGCCGAGGCACGACACCTCGCAGGAACGGCGCTGACAGGTCTATCTGGTAGCGGCTGTTTTTATCCCCAGGGCGGCTCTCTTAACCCGGCCGCGCTAGTGGCCGCGCTGTGCTCGGCCGCGGGGCATGCGCTGACGTGGCGCGGCGGCGTGCAAGCAGCGCGCATCGAGCGCGATGGCCAAGGCTGGGCCGTCTTCGACGAGCTTGGCAACGTTGTAGCGCGGGCTCCCGTCGTCATCCTGGCGAACGCGCGCGACGCGGTTCGTCTCGCGCGCTTGCGCCACGCGCCGACGCGCATCGTCCGCGGCCAATTGACGCAGCTCCCCCCACACTTGGCGACCGGCTTGGCGGTACCGGTGATCGGTGACGGCTATGCGGTGCCGCTGGCCGACGGCTTGCTGACGGGCGCCACCTACGAAGCCGACGATGAAGAGAAGGCGATTCGAGAGTCGGGCCATGCCGAAAACCTCATGCGGCTTTCGAAATTGATTCCGGCGTGGGCATCGGCGTTGAGCGCGATCGATCCGGCAACGCTCGCCGGCCGAGTCGGCTTTCGCTGTGTCACGAGCGATCGCCTGCCGATGGCGGGGCAACTCGCCGACGAAAAAGCCGGCGAGCGCGAAGCCGCCGGCCTGCGCGGCGCGTGGCCGCTCGATTTGCCGCGGGCGGACGGACTCTACGGCGCTTTCGCGTTCGGTTCGCGCGGACTCGTCTGGGCGGCGCTCGCCGGGGAGCTCATCGCTTCTCAAATCGAGGGAGAGCCGTGGCCGCTCGAACGCGACCTCGCCGAATCGCTCGACCCGGCGCGTTATCTGCTGCGTGCGTTGCGGCACGGTCTGGCGGACTCGTCCGCGTGAGACTTGTCCACCGCTGCTTGTGGGTAAGTGCCTGAAGAGCCGCTGAAATCGCTGTGAACTCGATGTGGACGTAAACGGGACAACCTGCTGGCAGGCGAAGGACGCGAAAAAGTTGTTCCGCGAAACCGGACCGTCCCGCACATCGTGCGCAAACGGTTATGCGTTCTCCAACTGCTTGATTCAAAGCGAAAAATGGGCGTTATGCACAGAAAATGGCGCGGTTTGTTAACTGCTACTACGTGTATACATACGTAAACCTGTAAACCCGGTCCTCGCTAGCCATCGGCCCAGCTAAGTGGTACGGGCTTTCCCGAACACGGCATCCGGTGCTGGCGGACTGGCGCTGACAGGCGTCGGATGCGGACAGCCCCGAGGCCTAGAAATCGGATGATTTTTCCAGCTTGCGACTGGTTTTGCGTCATTTGTACCGAAATGCCTGAATAACGGTGACGAATAGCTCGAGAACGTGCAGGTTATGGCACAATCCGCGTTCTTCCTGCAGGTGTTTGCACGTCGGTACCCCGAAACACGGCCGGTACTGGTGGAACGGCGAAAGCCAGTTCGGAATCCCAGACCTGAGCGGCTACGTCCGTTCCCATTCATCGCGCCGGGCAGTGTGAGCGCCGTTCATCGCGCACTCGCTGCCGGCAATTCGTCGTAGGCTGGCCCGTCGCAGTCGAGCGGGTCTCGCCGGGCCCTGGTGACTCCTTTGCGGCCCGCGGGCCGGTTCGCCGGTTGCCGCCATTTGCGTCCGACGGCTTCACGCCCGATCGGGCGAACACGCACATCGGCCGCTTCCCAGATGTTCGAAAGCGGCTTGTCCGTAAGGAGAAGCTATTCATGACATCGGCGTTTTCGTTTCTGCCGAGTTGGCCGTTCCCGCTGAGCGGTATTTTCTGGGCGGGACTCGCCTTGTTTGTCGCGGGTCTTTGCGGGGAGCTCTGCTACCGGGCATGGCGCCTGCCTCGCGTGTCCGGGTATGCTGTCATCGGTCTCATCGCCGGCTCGGCCGGCTTCGGTGCGATCGATGCCGACATGATCGAAACGTCGCGACTTCTCCTAGACGTCGGGCTGGGATTGTTGCTGTTCGAGCTCGGTAGCCGGCTCGATTTGCGCTGGGTCCGCCGCAATCCTTGGCTGATCCTCTCGAGCCTCGCCGAAGCCACGCTGACGTTCGTGCTTGTGCTCGTGGTCTTGCTGTTTGCGAAAGTATCGCCAACCGTTGCGACGGTGTTGGCGGCCATTTCGATGTCGACTTCGCCGGCGATGGTGATTCAGCTCAAGACGGAATTACGTGCGGAAGGGCAGGTGACGCAGCGTCTTCTCACGCTGACCGCGCTCAACAGCATGTATGCCGTCGTCGTCGAGAAGATCGTTTCGGCCTGGCTTCATCAGGAGGTCTACGGCAATGTCTTCGCTACGATCGTTCAGCCGCTCTATCTCATCGCGGGCTCGCTCGTCGTCGCTTACCTGCTTGCGCGCGCGTGCATGTTGCTCTACCGGCGCGTCAACATGCAAGACGAGCATTCTTTCGTCGCGCTGTTCGGGCTCGTGCTGCTTGCCATCGCCATCGCGAACATCTTCAAGGTCTCGACCATCCTGAGCCTCCTTGCCGCCGGGATCATCGTGAAGAACTTCGAGGAAAAGCCGCAGCTATGGCCGCAGCACTTCGGCACGGCGGGCTGGCTGCTGACCGTCATTTTGTTCGTGCTTACGCTTACGTCGTTCCAATGGAAGGATCTCGCGATCGGTGGCGTCGCGGCGATCGGCCTCATCGTGGCGCGCTTCGTGGCCAAGCTCGTTGGCGTGCTCGCGTTCGCGAAGCCGAGCGGGCTCGACTGGAAGCAGGGCGTTGCGCTGGGCTTGTCGCTTGCGCCTATGTCGGCGCTTGCTTACCTGCTCGTCGATGACACCTATCTGCTCTACCCGCAGTTCGATCCGACGCTGCGGGCGGTTGCGCTCAGCGCTATCGTCGTCTTGCAGCTCGTCGGGCCCTGGATCGTCTATCGCAGCCTGACGCTCGTTGGTGAGCGCCGCGAGTGACATGAGCACCCGTTCCAGAATTCCAAACTTTTTTCGCCGACGCGTGGACCGCTTCAGTGCGCGCAGGGCCGTTTCACCATAGGACACCAACATGGCACTTGAACCCTTCGTCGATTCCAAACCGTTCACGTTCGGTGTCGAGCTAGAGATCCAAGTCGTCAACAAGCACGACTACGATCTGACGAAAGCGGCATCCGATTTGATGCGTCTCGTCAAGGACCAGAAGATTCCGGGAAACATCACGCCCGAGATCACCGAAAGCATGATCGAGCTTTCCACGGGCGTTTGCACGTCGCACGAAGAAGCGCTCTCGCAGTTGCGCACGATTCGCGACACGCTTGTCGCCGCGGCGGATCAACTCAACGTGGGTCTTTGCGGCGGCGGTACACATGCGTTCCAGCACTGGACGGAGCGGCAAATCTTCGACGCGCCGCGCTTTCAGTACCTTTCCGAGCTCTACGGCTATCTGGCAAAGCAGTTCACGGTATTTGGCCAACACGTCCATATCGGCTGCCCCGACGCGAACAGCGCGCTCTTTCTGCTACACGCCATGTCGCGGTTCATTCCGCACTTCATCGCGCTCTCGGCGTCCTCACCTTACGTGCAGGGCGTCGATACGGGGTTCCACTCGGCGCGTCTCAACTCGGTGTTCGCATTCCCGCTTTCGGGTCGCGCACCGTTCGTGCTGACCTGGGACGGCTTCGAGGAGTACTTTTCGAAGATGGTCGCGACAGGCGTCGTCAACAGCATGAAGGACTTCTACTGGGATATTCGGCCGAAGCCCGGTTACGGCACGATCGAGGTACGCGTCATGGATACGCCGCTATCGATCGACCGCGCCGCGGCGATCGCGTGCTACATCCAGACGCTCGCGAGGCATTTGCTCGTCGATAAGCCGTTCATGCCGAGAGAGGACGACTACCTCGTCTACACGTTCAACCGCTTCGAAGCGTGTCGTTTCGGTCTTGGCGGAACCTGCATCAATCCGCAAACCGGCGCTCGCCGCACGATCTTCGAAGACATCCTCGAAACACTGGAAACCATCGCGCCCCATGCTCGGGCCCTTCACTCGGGTGCCGCGCTCGAGCAGATCGCCGTTATCGCGCGAGAACAAATGAACGATGCGACGTGGCTGCGCAGCGTCGTGGCCAAAGAAAAATCGCTCCACGAAGCGGTACGGCAACAGTGTGTGCGCTGGCGCAGTTTCTAGGTTTGTCTTCGTTAATACGTATACAAAAGTAGTAATAGTTAACAAGCGACCGCCGCCGCTGTGGAAAACCGCAAAACTTGCCGACGCTTCAATGGGTTGGGAAAACGATAACCGCGTGGATCGCGCGTGCGTCGGGCGAAGGTGTAGCGCATAACCTGAGCCGCATTTTTTGGGACGGACGGGTTACGAACATTCCGTCACAGAAGATTCACGCGGTTATACAAAAGTTATCCACACAATTTCGAGAATAAGTGGGCTCGACAGGCGGCTTGTCTCGCTTAAAATGGCGAACTCGTCGCTTCCAACGGTTTTAGCGCGAACGCCGTGCATGGCTTGCGAGGGTACTGCCGTGCGAGCGCCATCCTGTCCCGATGCTTGATATTTTTGTCGGGCCAAGCGAAAGACTCTGGAATAGTAAAATTCGATAGGCTCGAGAGGGCGAGTCGTCCAGCGGAGCTTGCGGCGCGTCGCGCGGTAGGCGCACACTGGCGACCGGATCAGCAGCGGATGCTGTCAATGGCGAAATAGCGAAGAAAGACCATGAGCGAAGGTGCATACGGAGAGCAAGCGACGGGGCGTGTGACCCATAGCTTGCTGCGGCTGAACACGGCGATGCGCAGCCAGGCGTGGGAATGGGCCGAAAGCGCCGGGTTGACACCGACGCAAGGGGAGATTCTCGTTTTGCTTATGCAGCGCAAGACGCCCTTGCGGCTCGGGGAGATTGCGCGCGAGACGGCACTCACGGCCGCAACGACGAGCGACGCCGTCAGCACGCTCGAAGCGAAAGGCCTTATCGAAAAGCGTCGCGCGCACGAGGACGGGCGCGCGCTTGCCGTTCGTTTGACGGGGAAGGGTCGTACGGCAGCCAAGCGGGCGCTCCAGTGGCCCGACTTTCTCAGCGCGGCGATCGACACGCTTGGCGGCGACGAGCAGGCCGTCTTCTATCGAACGCTCCTGAAGATGATTCGCCAGTTGCAGGTGCAGGGCGACATTCCGCCGCACAGAATGTGCATGACGTGCCGCCATTTCGAACCGAGCAAGAACGTCAAAAAGGCGCCGCATCGGTGCCTGGCGCTCGGCGCCTCGTTGGGCGATGTCGAGCTTCGCCTTGACTGCGACGTGCATGAGGAAGCCGACTCGATGGCCCAGAAGCGGATCTGGAAGATCTTCGCGCAGGGCTGAATCCCCTCTAAGCGAAGCGTGCTTGCTTTCAACGACCGCGCTTGTCGTCGCCCGTGGTCGACTTAACCGGCTTTCAGCAGCCCGCTGCACGCTTTTTTTCATATTCTGCCGTGCGACGTTGAACGAAGATATCGTCAGCGTGTACGATCACGCTTTGTGACGTACATGACGTCATGTGCCGACGCGGCGCCCTATGGGCGCCGCGTTTTCTATCCCGTGATCGAAAGCGCTCTCATGTGCGGCGACGTGCGCCGCGCGGTAGCGGCATTGTTGGTTTTCAGAGGATTCGTCAATGAGTTCACGCAAGTTGGTCGTGCGCCGTTCGGGTGTGCATGGCAAGGGCGTGTTTGCCGCCGCACCGCTCAGCGCGGGCGAGCGGCTGATGGAATACAAGGGTGAGCGGATTTCATGGAAAGAGGCCCAGCGCCGGCATCCGCACAATCCAGACGACCCGAACCATACGTTCTATTTCGCCCTCGAGGACGGTCGCGTCATCGACGGTAACGTGGGCGGCAACAGCGCGCGCTGGATCAATCATTCATGCGCACCGAATTGCGAGGCAGAGGAAATCGAGGGACGCGTGTTCATTCGCGCGCTGCGCGACATTGCCGCCGACGAGGAACTGTTCTACGACTACGGCCTCGTAGTGGACGTGCGCCTCACGAAGAAGCTCAAGGAAGAGTACGCCTGCCGCTGTGGCGCGCGTAAATGCCGAGGCACGATGCTCGCGCCCAAGCGCAACGGCAAGGCCTGAGGTCGGCTTCTATTTTTCTAGTTATCGCGAAGCGACGAAGTCGCTTCGTCGTGACATTTTGCGTCGGTCGGTGCCGGTACCTGCGCCTGTGCGGCAAGGGGAATGCGTAGGATGAATTGAGCGCCGCCATCGGGCGCATCGGCATATTGCACCTTGCCGCCATGCAAATTCATGATGTCGTGGACGATGGCAAGGCCGAGGCCCGCACCCGCATCGACGCCGGCGTCCTCCGAGTCGTTCCTGTCGCCGCGGAAGAACCGCTTGAAGAGATCGGCTTGCAATGCGATAGGGACGCCCGCGCCGTTGTCTTCGACGACGATCTGCGCAAGCGGTACCCCATCGGCAGCCTCGATCCGCGTGACCGTTACCGTCACACGCGCGCCGTCGCGGCCAGCCGAAGGCGCATACTTGAGCGCATTGTCAAGCAGATTGCCGACGACTTCCCGCAACAGGATCGGATTCCCGCGCACGATGAGCGGCGTGTCATTGCTCGGATCGTCGAGCCGCTGAAAGCCGAGATCGACGTGAGCGGCCAGCGCTCTCGGCACCCATTCGGCGCCGGTTTCGAACGCGAGCGCGGCAATATCGACGTCGACGAAACGGGCCGTCTGTGCCCCCGGTTCTGCTCGCGCGAGTGAAAGTAGCTGGTTGGAGAGCCGGACGGCCCGGTCGGCCGCCGCGCGCAATTCGCGAACGGCCGCGAGGGTCTGGTACGGATCACGCGCGCTGGCCGCCTGTTCGGCGTGCAGCTTCACCGCCGTCAATGGTGTGCGCAACTGATGCGCGGCATCCGCAATGAACTTGCGCTGGGCCTCGAGTGCTGCCTTCAGTCGTTCAAGCAGCGCGTTCAATGCGCTCGTGAGCGGACGGATCTCGGTCGGCACGAGTGTTTCGTCGACTTTCTCGAGCGACATGTGCGTCTGCCGGTTCAGCGAATCGGCAAGCGCCGTCAGCGGGCCGAGCTGCTGATTGACGACGCTCCAGACGATCCCCCAACCGGCTAACAGCAGCAACAGCAGCGGCATCATGATCGCGACGAGGAACTCGGCCGCGATCCGATATCGATGGCGTAGCTGTTGCGCCACTTCGACCACCATCGGACGGCCGTTGGGCTGCGTGAAACGGACTTGCGCGACGCGCACAGTCATGTTGCGATACTGCGCCTCGAAAACGTACGCGTAGTGCATCAGACGCACGCTCTTACCGAATAGCGGAAGGTCCGGGTCGCCGGCGAGTTCGCGCTCGCCATCGTTGATCCGATAGATCAAGTGCTGCTTCGGGTCGGAGAACATCGCTTGTGCGAGCGGCGGCACCGAAGTGCGCGCATTCGGTCCCGCGATCTGAATCTGCTTCGACATGGCCGCCGCCAGATCCACGAGCGACCGGTCGATTACATGCTGCGTGTACTGCCAGGCGAGCCAGTAGGCGATGAGGCCGCTCATCAAGGCGAGCAGCGAGAGCGGCCCCGCGAGGCGCCGCAGCAGCGAACGGCGCAGACTGATTGCAACGGGGTCGTGCATGATCGGTTGAGACGCGATCCTTAGGACAGCTGACGAATTTCCTGCAGCAGATAGCCGAAGCCGCGCACGGTCACGATTTCGACGCGACAGTTTTCAAGCTTCTTGCGAACGCGGTGGACATAGACCTCAATGGCCGTGTCGCCGAGATCGCCGCCGAAATGCGTCAGGTGGTCCTGCAGCTGTGCCTTGCTGACGACGCGGCCATGGCGTAACAGCAGCATCTCGAGCACGGCGAACTCGCGCGGCGAGAGCTCGAGCGGCTTGTCGTCGTTGAAGATGCGGCGATCGACGCCCGAAAGACGCACGCCGCCCAACGAGACTTCGGGCCGCGGCATGTCGTGCGCGGGGCCGCTTCGGCGCATCACGGCGCGAATGCGCGCTTCCAGCTCGGCGGGTTCGAACGGCTTCAACATGTAGTCGTCGGCGCCGGCGTTGAGTCCTTGGACGCGGTCGTTCAGTTCGTCGCGCGCTGTCAGGACGATCACGGGCGTATGGCGGTTGCCTTGACGGAATCGCGAGAGCAGCGTCATGCCGTCGATGCCGGGCAAGCCCAAATCGAGAATGACGAGCTCATGGCGGTTTTGCGTCAGAGCTTGCTCGGCGAAGATACCGTCGTGAACCATGTCGACGGTGAAGCCGACTTGTTCGAGACTACTTTGGATACCGCGCGCGATGGGGCGGTCGTCTTCGATCAGGAGAAGTCGCATGTAAGTCGCTCAAGTACAATGGGTTAGCGTTCAGCACGCGACTCGCAAGGCTGGCACTCCGTTTGCGGGGCCCCTCCGCCATATCGAGCGCGTGCCGCCACAAGCGATCGACCGAAAGCGGCGGATATCCATCACGAGAATCATGTCCGAAATCACGATCAACGAGCTGGAAGCCGCGATCAACTTCTGGCGAGCCCGGTCGCCTTCGACAGGCGATGAACTGAGCTTGTGCAAGGAGGCAAGCGCGCTCTCCAAGCCGTATGCGTTGCTGATTGTACAGCGTCGGACGACATTGCCGGAGGAAGGTCTGGAGCCGGCTGCGCGCGCGGCGTGGGAGGCTTATCGGCAGGCGCACCGCGACTGAGCTAGCAGCGGCGGGGCATCCGGGCCGGTTCATAGGGGCCGCAACGCGGCATCGCGATCGGCCGTTTCAGAAAATCGGCTCGTAAATCGTCTTCGTTACGGGCCGTTACAGAATGAAGTCGAACGAAGCGAGCACGGGTCCTTTCAACCTCATGCCATCCACTGCGCTTCGATGAGCTTGAACGCGGCGGCGATGGCCGGCTCTTCCATACGGGCCGCGAGCGCGATGAAGGCGAGTTCGGTCGGCACCGTCACACCTTCGACGATCGTCAGCGCATGCGCATGCGCCTCGGCGATCGCGATCGCGTCGCGCGCAAGCGTCAAGCCGACGCCCGATTTCACGAGGTCGAGCATCGACGTTTCCTGATCGACTTCCGCCACTTTGACCGGGCTGGCACCGGCTTCGGCGAAACGGCGCGATAAAAGGCGCTGGTGCGCCGATGCAGGCGGCGTCCAAATCCAAGGCAGCGCGGCAAGCGCACGCCAGTCGCGCGCGCCGCTCACGCGATCTTTCCATCCCGCCGGCGCGAGCACGCGGTATTGGAAGCGCGTCAGCGTGGCGGCGTGAAAGAGTCCGGCAGGCATGCCTTCCTCGGCCGGACGTCCGATGTAATAACCGACGTCGAGCTCGCCCGCGCGCACCTGCTCGGCCACCCAGCCCGACATACCGTGCCTGAGCGCCGGCTCGATCTGCGGATAGGTCTCGACCAGCTGCTTTAGAAAACCGCCGAGCCGCAGGAAGTCGGGATCCAGGATCGTGCCGATGCGCAGCTTGCCGCGCACCTCCTGACGCAACGCGGCGGCCGCGCGCTCGACATCGCTTGCCGCCGCGAGCGCGCGCTCGGCATGCGGCAGCAGCGCCTGTCCGTCGCGCGTCAGCACGAGCCCGTGCGCCGTGCGCGCGAAGAGCGCGACGCCGAGCGTCTCCTGCAGGTTCTTGACCTGCAGGCTGACGGCCGGTTGCGTCAAGTGCAATTGGGCGGCGGCGCGCGTCAGATTGCCGACGTGCGCCACCGTCACGAAAGCACGCAGCAGTGTCAGGTCCATGCCCGATATTAGCGCTGCTTATATCGCAATTGAGCATTACTGATTGGATTTCAGCGCGTCGGCGTGGGTACGCTTCGATGCAAAAGAAGCGCGAAGGCCCTACACGGCGGCGCAGCAACGACTGCGGCGCGTTTCGCGAAAACGGGCAGTTCATCCGTCGGCGGAAAGGGACGATCCAGTCAGGTCACCGGGACATCACGAGCGAGGACATTCATGAGCGAAGCAGATCAAGATGCTCGCGTGCGCGAGCTTTCTCACTTTATAGGCGGCGAACGCGTGAGCGGCGCGAGCGGGCGGTTCGGCGATGTGTTCAATCCGGCGACGGGCGAGGTAGCCGCGCGCGTGCCGCTTGCCAACAGGGCCGATGTGGACGCGGCCGTGGCCGCCGCGAAGGCCGCCTTTCCGGCTTGGAGCGAGATGGCGCCGCTCAAGCGCGCACGCGTTATGTTCAAGTTCAAGCAGCTGCTCGACGAGCATCATGACGAGCTCGCCGAGATCGTGACGCGCGAGCACGGCAAGGTGTTTTCCGATGCGAAGGGCGAGGTGATGCGTGGCATCGAGGTCGTCGAGTTCGCCTGCGGCATTCCGAACCTGCTCAAGACGGACTTCACCGATCAGATCGGCGGCGGCATCGATAACTGGAACCTGCGGCAGCCGCTCGGCGTCGTGGCGGGCATCACGCCGTTCAATTTTCCGATGATGGTGCCGTGCTGGATGTTCCCGATCGCGATCGCGTGCGGCAACACGTTCATCCTGAAGCCCTCGGAGCGCGACCCGTCGCCTTCGATCCGTCTCGGCGAACTGCTGAAGGAAGCAGGATTGCCCGACGGTGTCTTCAACGTCGTGCACGGCGACAAGCAAGCTGTCGATGCACTGATCGAGCATCGCGACGTCGCGGCGCTTTCATTCGTCGGCTCGACGTCGATCGCCGAATACATTCATACCGAAGGCGCGAAGCGCGGCAAGCGCGTGCAGGCATTGGGCGGCGCGAAGAATCATCTCGTCGTGATGCCCGACGCCGACCTCGATCAAGCGGTCGACGCGCTGATCGGCGCGGCCTACGGCTCGGCCGGCGAGCGCTGCATGGCGATATCGGTCGCGGTGGCGGTCGGCCATATTGCCGACGAGCTCGTCGAGCGGCTCGTGCCGCGCGTAAAGGCGCTCAAGATCGGCAACGGGATGGAGCGCGATGCGGAGATGGGGCCGCTGGTGACGGCCGCGCATCGCGCGAAGGTGTCGGCTTATATCGACGCGGGCGTGGCCGAGGGCGCGAGGCTCGTCGTCGACGGGCGAGGACTGACGGTGCCCGGCCACGAGGGCGGCTTCTTCCTCGGCGGAACGCTCTTCGATCACGTCAAGAAAGACATGAGCATTTATCGCGAGGAAATCTTCGGCCCGGTGCTTTCCGTCGTCCGCGTGCCCGACTTCGCGAGCGCTGTCGAGCTGATCAACGCACATGAATTGGCGAATGGCGTCTCGTGCTATACGACCGATGGCGGCATTGCGCGCGCGTTCTCGCGCCAGATTCATGTCGGCATGGTGGGCATCAATGTGCCGATTCCCGTGCCGATGGCGTGGCACTCGTTCGGCGGGTGGAAGCGCTCACTCTTCGGCGATCATCACGCCTATGGCCAAGAGGGTGTGCGGTTTTACACGCGCTACAAGAGCGTCATGCAGCGGTGGCCCGACAGCATCGCGAAGGGCGCCGAGTTCACGATGCCGGTGGCGAAGTGAGCGGGGGCCTTTTGAGCAAAGAATCGCCGAAACCCCGGGCCTTTCAGGCCGGGGCCCCGGCTCAATGGCCTAAAAGCCGGGGTTTCAAACCGAGGCTGGATCCAAGATGAACAGGCATGAGGAAACGATCCTCGAAGGCGAATTCGACTACGTGATCGTCGGCGCAGGCACGGCCGGCTGTGTGCTGGCCAACCGGCTCTCCGAGGATCGCGACGTGACCGTGCTGCTGCTCGAGGCGGGGGGCAAGGACAACTATCCGTGGATCCATGTGCCCGTCGGCTATCTCTATTGCATCGGCAATCCGCGCACGGACTGGCTTTACCGGACGTGCAATGAGTCGGGCCTTAACGGGCGCGCGCTGTCGTATCCTCGCGGACGCGTGCTCGGCGGCAGTTCGTCGATCAACGGCATGATCTATATGCGCGGGCAGCGCGAGGACTACGACGAGTGGGCGCGCGTCACGGGCGATCCGTCATGGTCGTGGGACGCTGTCCTGCCTGTTTTCAAGCGCAGCGAAGATCATCATGGCGGCGCCAACCAATGGCACGGGGCCGGCGGTCCGTGGCGCGTCGAAAAACAGCGCCTTAAATGGAAGATACTCGAGGCGTTCCACGAAGCGGCGCAGCAGGCGGGCATTCCGGCGACTGACGACTTCAATCGCGGCAACAATGAAGGCGTCGGCTACTTCGAAGTCAATCAGAAACGCGGCGTGCGCTGGAACGCATCGAAAGCGTTCTTGCGGCCCGCGCTCTCACGTCCGAATCTGACGATAGTCACGGACGCCCATGTGCACCGGCTCGCCATCGAAGACAAACGCTGCACGGGGATCGAGTATCGGCGAGGCAACAACGATGCTCGCAGGTTCATCGCGCGTGCACGCTGCGAGGTGATCGTCGCGGCCGGTGCCGTCAATTCGCCGCAGTTGCTGGAACTCTCAGGCATCGGCAACGGCGAACGGCTGCAACGCCTCGGCATCGAGGTTGTCCAGGACCTGCGCGGCGTCGGCGAGAATCTGCAGGATCATCTGCAATTGCGCATGGCATATCGTGTCGAGGGCGTGCGCACGCTCAACACGCTTTCGGCGCACTGGTGGGGCAAACTTTGGATCGCCGCGCAATATGCGCTTTCGCGGAGCGGTCCGATGTCGATGTCGCCATCGCAACTGGGCGCATTTGCGAAGTCCTCGACCGACGACAAATCGATCACACGTCCCGACATCGAATACCACGTGCAGCCGCTCACGCTCGATCGTTTCGGCGAGCCGCTGCATCGCTTCAACGCATTCACGGCATCGGCGTGCCCTTTGAGGCCGACTTCGCGCGGCAGCATTCATATCGAATCGTCCGATCCGCATGCCCCGCCGCTCATCGCGCCGAACTACCTCTCGACTGATTATGACCGGCACGTGGCGGCCAATGCCTTGCGTCTCACACGTCGCATCGTGGCATCGCCCGCGCTCGCGCGCTACGCGCCACAGGAGATTCTGCCCGGCATCGAGTTTCAAACCGAAGATGAGCTCGTGAAAGCGGCCGGCGCGATCGGCACCACGATCTTTCATCCGGTCGGCACATGCCGAATGGGAGCGATCGACGACCCGGGCGCCGTGGTCGACGCACGTCTTTCCGTGATCGGTGTGGAGGGCTTGCGCGTTGTCGACGCTTCGGTGATGCCGACGATTACGTCGGGCAATACAAACTCGCCCACACTGATGATCGCTGAGCGCGCAAGCGAGATGATTCGCGCGGACCGCCGTGCACGAACGAGGGGCATTCCCGTTGTGTCCGCGCAGGGCGCCATTTCCACGCCGATTACGTAATCAGACCTAAGTGCAAATCCCAATGATTGCGCTGCATCAACGGCGCGACAATGCGCGGTGCCGCATGGTGCGGGGCCGACCTCCCCGCAATGGTGCACCATGCCGAAGAAGCGGGGCTTGGCACGACATCTAGGCCCCGTCACGAATGGCGACGCCGACGCGGCGCGCTCCAAGAACGGCATGCTTCGTCACTTCGCATGGAAGGGGACATGAACCTGGGCGATACGATTCTCGAAACGCGCGGCCTCACCAAAGAGTTCAAGGGGTTCACGGCCGTCAACGGGGTGAATCTGCGCGTGCGCCGCGGTTCGATCCACGCATTGATCGGTCCCAACGGCGCCGGCAAGACGACCTGTTTCAATCTACTTACGAAGTTCCTCGAGCCGACGGCCGGGCAAATCGTTTTTAACCATATCGACATCACGCGTGAGCGGCCCGCGCAAATCGCGCGGCGCGGCATCATCCGCTCGTTCCAGATCTCCGCCGTCTTTCCGCATCTGACCGTCTTGCAAAACGTGCGCGTCGGGTTGCAGCGCACGCTCGGCACCGCTTATCACTTTTGGCGCAGCGACCGCGTGCTGCGCCAACTCGACGAGCGCGCGAGGGAACTGCTCGGACAGGTCGGTCTGACGGATTTTGCGGACGCGCTGACGGTCGAGCTCTCGTACGGTCGCAAGCGTGCGCTCGAGATCGCGACGACGCTTGCGATGGAGCCCGAGCTCATGTTGCTCGATGAGCCGACGCAGGGAATGGGCCACGAAGATGTCGATCGTGTAACAGCGCTGATCAAGAAAGTCTCCGCCGGCCGAACGATCTTGATGGTCGAGCACAACATGAACGTCATCGCGGGCATCTCCGATACGATCACGGTGTTGCAGCGCGGCGAGGTACTTGCCGAAGGCAGCTATGCGGAGGTATCGAAGAACCCGCTCGTGATGCAGGCCTATATGGGCAGCGCGGACGCCGCATTGACGGGGGCGCACGGATGAACGACATGCAACGCGAAAACATCGAGGCGGGCGGCGTGATCGAGGAAATTCAGCAAGGCACTCCGGCGCTGACGATCACAGGGTTGCAGGCCTGGTACGGCGAATCCCACATTCTGCACGGCGTCGATCTGACCGTGAATCGCGGCGAGGTCGTGACGTTGCTCGGGCGAAACGGAGCGGGGCGCACGACGACACTGCGCGCGATCATGGGGCTCACGGGCCGCCGCACGGGCTCGGTGAAGATCGGCGAGCGCGAGACGATCGGGCTGCCCACGCATAAGATCGCGCACTGCGGCGTCGGCTTTTGTCCCGAGGAGCGCGGCATTTTTTCGAGCCTCTCGTGCGAGGAGAACCTGATTCTTCCGCCGATGGTGGGCAGCGCGAAGGATGCCATGTCGATCGACGAGATCTACGAGATGTTCCCGAATCTCAAGGAGCGCCGCGCGAGTCAGGGCACGCGCCTTTCCGGCGGCGAGCAGCAGATGCTTGCCGTCGCGCGGATACTGCGCACGGGCGCGAATCTGCTCTTGCTCGACGAGATTTCCGAGGGTCTCGCGCCCGTGATCGTCCAGACGCTCGCCCGCATGATCCTGACGCTGAAGGCGCGCGGCTACACCATCGTGATGGTCGAGCAGAACTTTCGCTTTGCCGCGCCGCTTGCAGACCGCTTCTATGTAATGGAGCACGGCCGCATCGTCGAGCGCTTCGTCGCGAGCGAGCTCGAAAGCAAGATGCCGGTGCTGCACGATCTGCTCGGCGTTTGAGCGGCATCGGAAAGCGCAGGGAGAGGGGGCGCGCTTAGTTTGCACTTGCTGCTCGCACTTCTTGCCGTGCGTCGTCTTACGGCGGTTGCCACATCGCATATCTTACGTCTTACGTTGCACGCCAGAACCAATAACGCAGAGAAGGAGATACGAATGAAGACGAAGTTCCTCGCACGCGTGGTACGAACTCTCGCGATGACAAGCGCGGCATGCGCCGCGGCCTTGCCCGTGCAACATGCCGCGGCCGACGAGAACGCAGTCACGATCGGTTTCATTACCGATATGTCGGGTCTTTATGCCGACATTGATGGCAAAGGCGGTGCGACGGCTATTCAAATGGCCATCGACGATTTCGGCGGCAAGGTGAATGGCAAGCCAATCAAGCTTTTGACCGCCGATCACCAGAACAAGGCCGACATCGCCGCGACGACGGCGCGCAAGTGGATCGACACTCAAGGCCTCGACATGCTGATCGGGGGAACGAATTCGGCGACGGCGCTGTCGATGAACGACGTCGTCAAAGAAAAGAAGCGTCCGTTCTTCGCCATTGGCGCCGGCACCGATGCGCTTACCAACAAGCAGTGCACGCCTTACACGGTTCACTATGCGTATGACACCACTGCGCTGGCGAGGGGAACCGGTGCCGCGATCGTGAAAGAGGGGTTGAAGAACTGGTACTTCCTGACCGCCGATTATGCGTTCGGCAAGTCGCTCGACAAGAATACGACCGAAGTCGTCGAGAAGAACGGCGGCAAAGTGCTCGGTCATGCCTTCCATCCGCTATCGGCGTCGGACTTCTCGTCGTTCCTGCTGCAGGCCCAGTCGTCGAAGGCGCAGGTGCTCGGTCTCGCCAATGCGGGCAACGATACCGTCAACTCGCTGAAGGCCGCGAAGGAATTCGGCATCACGAAGACGATGAAGATCGCCGCGCTGCTGATGTTCATCGACGACGTACACAGCGTTGGCTTGCCGACCGCGCAGGGCCTCTTGCTCACCGATAGCTGGTACTGGGATACGAACGAGAAGACGCGCGCGTGGGCTGAAAAGTACGCCAAGAAGGCTGGCGGCAAGATGCCGTCGAGCCTGCAGGCTGCCGATTACTCTGCCACGATGCATTACCTGAATGCTGTGAAGGCAGCCGGCTCGACGGACCCTGATAAGGTGATCGAGCAAGTCCGGAAGCAGAAGGTCGACGATTTCTTCGCGAAAGGCGAGGTTCGTCCCGACGGCGTGATGATCCACGACATGTACCTTTACCAGGTGAAGACGCCGTCCGAGTCGAAGAAACCGTGGGACTACTACACGCTGAAGTCGACGATTTCGGGCGACCAAGCATTCGGCACCAAGGCGGAGACGCAGTGCGATCTCTGGAAATGATTGCGGGAACTGCGGCGGCGCGAGCGTCTGCATCGATCTCACTTTGACGGCAGGTTCAATGGACATCTTCGGCATCCCCTTGCAGGCCTTGCTGAGCCAGCTTCTGCTCGGGCTCGTCAACGGATCGTTCTACGCGATCCTGAGTCTGGGGCTGGCTGTCATCTTCGGCATGCTCAACGTGATCAACTTCGCCCATGGCGCATTGTTCATGCTCGGGGCGATGCTCGCCTGGATCGGCTTCAACTATCTGGGCCTGCCGTACTGGGCGATGCTCGTGCTCGCTCCGCTCGTCATCGGCGCATTCGGCATCGTGATCGAACGCTCGATGCTGCGCTGGCTCTATCGGCTCGATCATCTTTACGGGCTCTTGCTGACGTTCGGCCTGACGCTCGTGATCGAAGGCATCTTCCGCTCGGTCTATGGATCCTCTGGCCAGCCCTACGATGTGCCGGAATTGCTTGCGGGCGCAACGAATCTCGGCTTTATGTATTTGCCGAACTATCGCGCCTGGGTGGTCGTGGCTTCGCTCGTCGTCTGCTTCGCGACCTGGTTCGTGATCGAGAAGACACGAATCGGTTCGTATCTTCGTGCTGGCACGGAAAATCCGAAGCTCGTCGAAGCGTTCGGCGTCAACGTGCCCGTGATGATCACGCTCACCTACGGCTTCGGGGTGGCGCTCGCCGCATTCGCGGGCGTGCTTGCCGCACCCGTGATTCAGGTTTCGCCGCTGATGGGCCAGTCGATGATCATCACGGTCTTCGCCGTCGTCGTGATCGGCGGGATGGGCTCGATCATGGGCTCGATCGTGACGGGCTTGATGCTCGGCGTAATCGAAGGCTTCACGCGCGTTTTTTATCCGCAGGCGTCCGCCACGGTCGTGTTCGTCATCATGGCGATCGTGCTGCTCGTTCGGCCCGCGGGTCTTTTCGGCAAGGAACGGTGATGCAGAGAAAAGCGCTATACGGCCTTTTGCTTTTGGGCCTTGTCGTCGCGCCGTGGGCAGGCGTCTACCCGATTTTCGTCATGAAGGTGCTTTGTTTCGCGCTCTTCGCGGCGGCCTTCAACCTGCTCATCGGTTATACGGGACTGCTCTCGTTCGGTCATGCGATGTTTCTCGCGACGGCGGGCTACGTCACCGGCTACACGATGCAGTCGATCGGTCTTTCGCCGATCCTCGGAATCCTCGCCGGCATCGCGAGCGCGACGCTGCTCGGTCTCGTCGTCGGTCTCTTTGCGATCAGGCGGCAGGGCATCTACTTCGCGATGGTGACGCTCGCGTTCGCGCAGATGGTCTACTTCATCTATCTGCAGGCGCCTTTCACGCACGGCGAGGACGGCCTGCAAGGCGTGCCGCGCGGGACGCTCTTCGGCCTGGTCGATCTCTCGTCCGACATCGCCCTTTATTACTTCGTGCTCGTGGTGATCACGCTTGCGTTTCTCCTCATCGTGCGCGTCGTGCATTCGCCGTTCGGCGAGCTCATGACGGCGATCCGCGAAAACGAGCCGCGCGCGATCTCGCTCGGCTACGACACGGATCGCTTCAAGCTGCTCGCCTTCGTGCTCTCGGCCGGCCTCGCCGGTCTGGCAGGTTCGATGAAAGTGCTCGTGCTCGGGTTTGAAACGCTCAGCGACGCGCATTGGACGATGTCGGGGCTCGTCATCCTAATGACACTCGTCGGAGGCATGGGCACGCTGTTCGGACCTTTACTCGGTGCCACGCTCATCGTGACGCTCGAAGACAGGCTCGGCGATATTGGCTCGTTCATCGCATCGGCCACGGGCATCACGTGGTTCGGCACGCTCGGCGAATCGACGACGATCGTGATCGGCTTCATCTTCATTGCCTGTGTGCTTGCATTCCGGCGCGGCATCGTCGGCGAAGTCGTCGCACGCGTTCGGACATTGCGAGCGTAGGGCGGTTATGCCGTCGACGAGGCCTTAGCATAGTGTCGGCGAAAAGCGCTCTATTTGCGCACGTCTCGCCTTGAAATGCGCTAATTCCGTGCGGGCTTGCACCACTAGGGAAAGTGCTAGGTTGTGGCATCTGGCTGGGGCGTTTAATCTTCGTTCCAGTTCTGATGCACCGAATTTGCAGGTGGAGAACGAGGAGACATTTGAGGCACAAAGTGCCCACGAAAAAGCGCTGTTGGACGGAATCCAACAGCGCTTTTCATTTGTGCCTTCGATTCGTGCATTCGGATATTCGCGCCTCGCGTCCGCCCTTTTCAAGGGCGCTCCCGCCGCTTGTACGGCGTCCGATCTCATCGGCTCTTTCGATCGTTTCGCCTCTCCTTTCGTTCAGTATTGCGGCTCGCCCGGTGGATTCGTCTCTCGCGCGGTCACCCCTTTCACGAGTGCCCCCGATTTTTATCCGACCATTGTCGGTGCATGCTCATCGCGCGATACGATTCCTTTTTTGTTCGGAATCCGAAACAACGAATTCAGCGGCGTGCCGGCCGGCAACGACGAAACGCTTTCGTGTTGAAGCATCTGGAGATTGAAGAATGACGATAAGACAGTGGGTACGTGGCGGCTTCGCCATAGCTTTGATGTGCGGAGCGGGCGCGGCCTTCGCGCAAGTAAAGGTCGGCGTGGTGCTTTCTACGACCGGGCCTGCGGCTTCGCTCGGCATCCCCGAAAAGAACACGATCGATCTGCTGCCGAAGGAGATCGGCGGCAAGAGCGTGCAGTACATCGTGCTCGATGACGCCTCCGATACCACCAAGGCAGTGCAAGACGCGCACAAGCTCATCGACGAAGACCATGTCGATGCAATTGTGGGCTCGACAGTCACGCCGAACTCGCTCGCGATGATCGATGTGGTCGCACAAAGCAAGACGCCGATGATTTCGCTCGCCGCATCGGCCAAGATCGTCGAGCCGATGGACGACAAGCGCAAGTGGGTCTTCAAGACACCGCAAAACGATAGCCTCATGGCCGATGCCATCGCCGAGCACATGCAGAAGGCGGGCGTGAAGACGGTCGGCTTCATCGGCTTCGCGGATGGCTACGGGCAGAGCTGGCTCGGCGAGTTCAAGCGCGCGGCGAGCACGCATGGGCTTACGGTCGTGGCCGAGGAGAAGTACAACCGCACCGACACGTCGACGACGGGCCAGGTGCTCAAGCTCGTCGCGGCGCACCCCGACGCGGTGCTGATCGCGGCGTCGGGCACGCCTGCGGCGCTGCCGGCGAAGGAGCTCAAGGAGCGAGGCTACAAGGGCAAGGTCTATCAGACGCACGGCGTCGCCAACAACGACTTTCTGCGCGTCTGCGGAAAGGATTGCGACGGCGAAATCCTGCCTACCGGCCCGATCCTCGTCGCCGATCAATTGCCGGCCTCGAACCCGGTCAAGCAGTCCGCTCTTGCATACAAAACGGCGTATGAGGCGAAATACGGCAAGGGCTCGGTCGTCACGTTCGGCGGCCATGCCTGGGACGCGGGCCAGATGCTGCAAAAGGCAATCCCCGTCGCGCTGAAGTCGGCGCAGCCGGGTAGCGAGGCATTTCGCGCCGCATTGCGCGGGGCGCTCGAGGATCTCAAGGACCTGCCGGTCTCGCACGGCATCATGACGATCTCGGCTACCGATCACAACGGCCTCGACAAGCGCGCACGCGTCTTTGTGCAAATCGTCGACGGCAAGTGGAAGCTGATCGGCGAGTGAGAGCATGGATCTATCGATCGCGGCCATTCTCGCGCAAGACGGCATCACGACGGGCGCGGTCTACGCGTTGCTTGCGCTGGCGCTCGTGCTCGTCTTTTCTGTCACGCGCGTCATCTTCATCCCGCAAGGCGAGTTCGTCTCCTACGGCGCGCTGACGCTTGCGATGCTGCAAGCGAACAAGGCCCCGCCCACCGCGGTCCTTTTGATGGCGCTCGGTGGGGCCGCTTTCGTCGCCGAGACAATCGCCATGGCGCGGCGGCCCGAACGGCGGCGGCATTGGCCGCGCACGCTCGCGCTGATCGCCGGCCGCGATCTGCTGTTTCCTCTCGCGGTCTATGCGTTAAGCACTCGCCTCGCGCCGCTCGCGTTGCCGATGAGCGCGCAGATCGCGCTCACGCTCGCGATCGTCGTGCCGATGGGCCCCTTCATCTATCGGCTCGCTTACGAGCCGATAGCCGAAGCGACGACGCTCTTGCTGCTGATCGTGGCCGTGGCCGTTCATTTCGTGATGGTCGGGCTCGGGCTCCTCATGTTCGGCGCCGAGGGCTCCCGCACGACGCCGTTTTCCGACGCGTCGTTGAGCGTGGGCAGCCTCTCGGTGGCCGGGCAGAGCCTATGGGTCGTCGTGACCGCGCTCGTGTTGATGATCGCGCTCTACGTCTATTTCGAGCGGTCGATTTCGGGCAAGGCATTGCGAGCGACGTCGATCAACCGCCTCGGCGCACGTCTTGTCGGCATCGGCACGGCGCAGGCCGGGCGGCTCGCATTTACGCTTGCGGCGGGGCTCGGCGCGCTTTCGGGCGTGCTCGTCGCGCCACTCACCACGGTCTACTACGACTCCGGCTTTCTGATCGGCTTGAAAGGCTTCGTCGGCGCGATCATCGGCGGCCTCGTCAGTTATCCGCTCGCCGCGGCCGGATCGTTGCTCGTCGGGCTGCTCGAATCGTACTCGTCATTCTGGGCGAGCGCCTACAAGGAAGTCATCGTCTTCACGCTGATCATCCCGGTGCTGCTTTGGCGTAGCGTCGCGAGCCCGCGCGTGGAAGAAGAAGAGGAGTGAAGCGTTGAGCGCGAACCGTCTGCAACCGCTCAAGAAGCCGTTCTGGCTCTTTCTCGTGGCTATCTTCGTGCTGCCCGTCTTGCCGGCGCCGATTCGCGTCCCCGAGTACTGGATCACGCTCTTCAACTATATCGGGCTCTATTCGATCGTTGCAGTCGGCCTCGTTCTGCTAACGGGCATCGGCGGGATGACGAGCTTCGGGCAGGCGGCGTTCGTCGGAATCGGTGCTTATGTCACGGCGTACCTGACGACGCATTTTTCGCTGTCGCCATGGCTTGCGCTCATCGTCGGCATCGTGCTGATAGCGGCCGTCGCGCTGGTCATCGGCGGAGTAACGATGCGTCTCTCAGGGCATTTTCTGCCGCTCGGCACGATCGCCTGGGGCCTCTCGCTCTATTACCTCTTTGGCAACGTCGACTGGCTCGGCAAATACGACGGCATCAACGGCATTCCGGCACTTTCCGTCTTCGGCCTCTCGCTCGCGTCAGGCCGCACCATCTACTACCTCATCTGGGCCGTGGCGCTCGCGTCGGTCGTCTCCGTGCAGAACCTGCTCAACAGCCGCCCAGGCCGCGCGATCCGCGCATTGCGCGGCGCAAGCGTGATGGCAGAAGCAATGGGCGTAGACACGGTCTGGATGCGGATCGTCATTTTCGTCTACGCCGCCGTGCTCGCGGCCATTTCCGGCTTCCTCTACGCGCACCTGCAGCGAGCCGTGAATCCGACGCCTTTCGGCCTTAATCACGGGATCGAATATCTATTCATGGCTGTCGTGGGCGGCGTCGCGCACGTCTGGGGTGCGGTTCTCGGTGCCGCGATCCTCACCGTGCTTCAGGACTATTTGCAGAATCTGTTGCCCGGGCTGCTCGGCCAGAGCGGGAACTTCGAAATCATCGTCTTCGGGGTGCTGATGGTGCTGCTGCTGCAATACGCGCGGCGTGGCGTCTGGCCGTTCGTTGCGCGCTGGTTTCCACGCGAGCCCTCCGCGCATGCACCCGCGCATGCACCCGATGTGGGCGGGAATACGACCGGCGCGGTGGGGACCCCTTTGCCGCGGCGCACAAAACCCGCAGCCGGCGAGACCTTGCTCGTCGTCGAGAAGGCTCGCAAGGAGTTCGGTGGGCTCGTCGCGGTCAACGACGTCAGCTTCGAAGTTGCATCGGGCGAAATCGTCGCTCTGATCGGGCCAAACGGCGCCGGCAAATCGACGACGTTCAATCTGGTCACGGGCGTCCTGCGTGCGACGAGCGGAACGATCCGCTTCGCCGGCGAGCGGGTCGATACGCTCCGTTCACGTGAAATCGTGCGGCGCGGCATCGGTCGCACGTTCCAGCACGTGAAGCTGCTGCCTGGGATGACGGTGCTCGAGAATGTCGCGCTCGGCGCTCATCTGCGCGGATCGACGGGCGTCTGGCGCAGCATCGCGCGCCTGAACGCAGCGGAGGAGGGCCGCCTGATGACAGAAGCCGCCAGCCAGCTGGAGCGCGTCGGGCTCGCGCAGCATACGTACGACGAGGCAGGCAGCCTTGCCCTCGGGCAACAGCGCATCCTCGAGATCGCACGCGCGCTTTGCTGCGACCCGGTGCTGCTGTTGCTGGACGAGCCGGCCGCCGGGCTTCGCTACCAGGAAAAGCAGCAGCTCGCCGAGTTGCTGCGGAAACTCAAATCCGAAGGAATGAGCGTGCTGCTCGTCGAGCATGATATGGACTTCGTCATGAATCTGGCGGATCGGATCGTCGTCATGGAGTTCGGGACACGTATTGCGCACGGTCTGCCTCAGGACGTCCAGAACGATCCAGCCGTCGTCGAAGCCTATCTTGGCGGGGTGGAATGACGATGAGCGAAATCAGCAGTTATCCACAACCGGCATTGCGGCCGGTTTGGCATAACACTTTTGGGAGGGGTTTGCACGCTCCCAAAGAATCGCCGAAACTCCAGGCCTTCAGGCCGGGGCCCCGGCTCACCGGCCAAAAGGCCGGGCTTCCAACCGAGGCATAGATTTGCGATGAAAGAGCCGATTCTCGCGGCATCAGGGCTCGCAGTGCGCTACGGGAAGGTGGAGGCGCTACATGGGGTCTCGATCGAAGTACGTCCCGGTCAAATCGTCAGCGTAATTGGGCCCAACGGTGCGGGCAAGTCGACGCTGCTGAACGCGGTCATGGGGGCCTTGCCGCCGGGCGGGTACGCAACGGGGCAGGTCCGGTACCGCGGCGAAGAGGTCGCGATGCTGCCGATAGAGGCACGCGTCGCTCGCGGTATGTGCCTCGTGCCGGAAAAACGCGAGCTGTTCGCGTCGATGACGGTCGAGGACAACCTCGTGCTCGGCGCCTATCGCCGCAAACGCGCCGGCGACCGCGACTTCCTCGGCCAATTGGGGCCCGTCTTCGACCTGTTTCCGCGCCTCAAGGAACGTCGGAAGCAGGCCGCGGGCACGCTGTCGGGCGGCGAGCGGCAAATGCTGGCGCTCGGGCGCGCGCTCATGGCCAAGCCGGACATCCTCATGCTCGACGAGCCAAGCCTCGGTTTGGCCCCGCTCATCGTAAAAGAGATCTTCCATGTCATCAGCGCACTGAAGGCGACAGGCGTGGCGACGCTTCTGATCGAGCAGAATGCGCGCGCCGCACTGCAGATATCCGATTACGGCTATGTGCTCGAGACGGGAGAGCTTGCAATCGAGGGGCCGGCAACCGAGCTCGCGAATAACCCGCGCATCATCGAAACCTATCTTGGCTTGGTCAAGAAAACTGCCTAGCGCGACGAGGCAGACCGCCGCGGGCCAGATGCGGGATGCGGATCGCTGTGAAACCGTGAAGTGTTTCACGTGAAACGCTGCGGCCGTCATACATCAGGTCACTGAAGGAGAGGGTCGCTCGATCCAAGCTTGCCCGAATCGATCGCGCGCTCGACGGCCTTCATCCTAAGACCGACTTACTTTGAAACCCCGCCTGGAAGGGGAGCCCGCCTGAAGGGCTGGGATCTCGGCGAGTGTGTGCGAGTGGCGTAACCCCTCCCCATAGCGTTCGCCAAACCCGGCTAAGGCCGCTCGGCGAACTGCTCGAGACTTGATCCGCCGTTTTTTTCGATGTCAGGCGGCTCCCGCCCATTCGGCACAGGCGTGGGAAGCGGGTGAACCCGCTATAATTTCGCATCCACTTCTCCTGAAAGGCCCGCGCAGGCGCACGCGCGTTGCGCGGGATCCGCAATGCTTTATCCCACTGAATTCGACGTCATCGTGGTCGGCGGCGGTCACGCCGGCACTGAAGCCGCTTTGGCGTCCGCGCGCATGGGCGCAAAGACCCTGCTGCTTACGCACAATATCGAAACGCTCGGCCAAATGAGCTGCAACCCCTCGATCGGGGGGATCGGCAAGGGCCATCTGGTCAAGGAGGTCGACGCGCTGGGCGGTGCGATGGCAGCCGCGACGGACGAGGCCGGCATTCAGTTCCGCATCCTCAATTCGTCGAAGGGCCCTGCGGTCCGCGCCACGCGAGCGCAAGCCGACCGAGTCCTCTATAAGAAGGCGATTCGCCATCGGCTCGAAAACCAGCCGAATCTCTGGCTGTTCCAGCAGGCTGTCGAGGACTTGATCGTCGAAGGGGACCGTGTCGTCGGTGCCGTGACGCAGATCGGGATCCGCTTTAGTTCGCGCGCTGTCGTTCTGACGGCCGGCACGTTCCTCGACGGCAAGATTCACGTCGGGCTCAACAATTACACCGGTGGCCGCGCAGGCGATCCGGCCGCCGTGACGCTTTCGGCTCGGCTGAAAGAGCTGAAGCTTCCGCAGGGACGGCTAAAGACGGGGACACCGCCGCGTATCGACGGGCGCTCGATCGATTTCTCGATGCTCGAAGAGCAACCCGGCGATCTTGATCCGATCCCGGTCTTTTCGTTTCTCGGTCGCGTAGAGCAGCACCCGCAGCAGTTGCCGTGCTGGGTGACGCATACCAATGAGAGGACGCACGATATCATTCGCGGCGGGCTCGATCGGTCACCGATGTATACCGGCGTCATCGAGGGAGTGGGGCCGCGCTATTGCCCGTCGATCGAAGACAAAATTCATCGGTTTGCATCGAAGACGTCGCATCAGATCTTCCTTGAACCCGAAGGGCTGACGACGAACGAGTTCTACCCGAATGGGATTTCCACCAGTCTGCCTTTCGACGTGCAGTTGGAACTCGTGCACTCGATGCGTGGACTCGAAAACGCGCACATCTTGCGCCCCGGCTATGCGATCGAATACGACTATTTCGATCCGCGCGCGCTGAAGGCGTCGCTCGAGACGAAGGCGATCCAGGGCCTCTTTTTTGCGGGGCAGATCAACGGCACCACGGGCTATGAAGAGGCTGCCGCGCAAGGGCTCCTCGCCGGCATCAACGCGGGTTGCTACGTGCTCGACAAGGCGCCGTGGTCGCCGCGGCGCGATCAGGCGTACCTCGGGGTTCTCGTCGACGACCTCGTGACGCGCGGCGTCTCTGAGCCGTATCGGATGTTCACGAGCCGCGCCGAGTACCGGCTCAGCCTTCGAGAGGACAACGCGGACATGCGGCTGACCGAAGTTGGGCGAGAGCTTGGGGTCGTCGATGACGCCCGCTGGGATGCGTTTTGCCGCAAGCGCGATGCTGTTTCACGTGAAACAGAGCGGCTCCGCGCGACGTGGGTCAATCCTAAGACGCTTGCCGCCGACGAGGCGACTGCGCTGCTCGGCAAGCCGATTGACCACGAATACAGCCTCGCAGACCTGCTGCGGCGCCCCGGCGTAACGTATGACGGTATTTGCGGGCTTCGCGGTGGCGAGTGCGGGCCGGACGAGCCGCTGGCAGACGATCCCGTTCTGCTCGCGCAGATCAAGGAGCAGATCGAGATCGGCGTCAAGTATCAGGGGTACATCGAACGTCAGGCCGACGAGATCGAGCGCAACGAGGCCAACGAGAACACGCGTCTGCCGGAAGGCATCGATTACATGGCAGTTCGAGGGCTATCGTTCGAAGCGCGTCAAAAGCTCAATCAATTCCGGCCTGAGACGATTGGCCAAGCGTCGCGGATCTCGGGGATCACCCCCGCGACGATCTCGCTGCTGATGGTTCATCTGAAGAAAGGGCTCGGTCGGCGTGCAGCGCCCGTCACCACCGACGATTGTGGCTCGGATGCCGCACCGGCTGCGCGATGACGGCATCGCGGCAGAACTCGCGACAAGCGATCGACCGAAGCGCCCTCGAGGAGCCGCTGCGCAGTGGGGCGGCCGCCCTCGGCGTCGATCTCCGCGACGAACAAGTGGAGCGGCTGCTCGATTACGTGGCGTTGCTCGCCAAATGGAACGCCGTCTATAACCTGACGGCCATTCGCGATCCGCGCCAGATGCTCGTGCAGCACATTCTGGATTCACTTTCGATCGTTCCGCATTTGGCTGCGCGCGAGGGCGCGTCGGTTCTTGACGTCGGATCGGGCGGCGGATTGCCAGGGATCGTGTTAGCCATCGCATTTCCTGAGCGGGCGATTACGCTCAATGACATCGTCCAGAAAAAAACGGCCTTTCAGGCGCAGGCAAAGGCCGAGCTCAGGCTTGCTAATCTCTCGGTAGTGACGGGGCGCGTTGAAAACTTGCATCCCGGCATTGAAGTGTCGGGAAAATTCGACGCTATTGTTTCGCGCGCATTCGCAGAGCTCGCCGATTTCGTTACACTTTCGCGGCACCTGGTCAGCGAGCGCGGATCGATTTGGGCGATGAAGGGCGTGCGTCCGGACGAGGAGATTTCACGTTTGCCCGCTGATGCGCATGCGGCGCAGGTCGTTCGGTTGGCGGTGCCGTCGCTCGATGCGGAGCGGCATCTGGTCGAAGTCATCATCGACCGCAGGGAGCCAACCGGCTCGCGGTAGGCGTATGCAGCACGGGCTCGCGGCAAACAGCGCGGCATAAGAACTCAGGTAGCTTCGAGGATCCAGGAAAACGATGGCAAAAATCTTCTGCGTCGCGAATCAGAAGGGCGGTGTCGGCAAGACGACGACGGCAGTCAACCTCGCCGCGAGTCTCGTTTCGCAGGAGCAGCGCGTCCTGCTTATCGATCTCGATCCGCAGGGCAATGCAACGATGGGCAGCGGCATCAACAAGGCCGAATGCGAGCACACGGTCTACGAAGTGCTCGTCGACGGTGTCTCGGTGGCCGATGCGCGCAAGAAGCCGGAGGCGGTCGGCTACCACGTTTTGCCGGCGAACCGTGAACTTGCCGGCGCTGAAATCGAACTCGTCGACGTAGAAAATCGCGAACGCCAGCTGAAGGAAGCGCTCACACACGTCGCGAACGACTACGACTTCATCTTGATCGACTGTCCGCCGGCGCTCTCACTTTTGACGCTGAACGGCCTCTGCGCGGCGCACGGCGTCGTTATCCCCATGCAGTGCGAATATTTCGCGCTCGAAGGGCTTTCGGACCTCGTCAACACGATCAAGACGGTGCACGCGAATCTCAATCGCGATCTCAAAGTGATTGGCCTTTTGCGCGTGATGTTCGACCCTCGAATCACGCTGCAGCAGCAGGTTTCCGATCAATTGAAAGAGCACTTCGGCGACAAAGTGTTCGACGCCGTGATCCCACGTAACGTGAGGCTCGCGGAAGCGCCGAGCTACGGATTGCCGGGCGTCGTGTTCGATAGGGCGTCGCGCGGCGCGCAAGCCTATGTGCAGTTTGGCGCGGAGATGATTGAACGCGTGCGCGCGCTTTGACGCGCGGCGCGGTACGGAAAGCGGATCGCGAGGAAACGAAATGAATGCGGTGGCGAAGAAGAAAGGGTTGGGGCGTGGTCTCGAGGCGCTCCTCGGCGGCAGCACCGATATCACGGCCGCTGTGAAAAGCGAGGGTGCTCCGCACGTGTTGCCGCTCGCGCGGTTGCAGGCGGGCAAGTACCAGCCGCGCACGCGCATGGACGAAGGCAGCCTGCAGGAGCTTGCGGCCAGCATCCGCGCGCAAGGCCTCATGCAGCCGATCCTCGTTCGCCCCGTATCGGCCGAGAAGTACGAAATCATTGCGGGCGAGCGGCGCTTTCGCGCGGCGCATCTCGCGGGTCTGGAAGAGGTGCCGGTGCTCGTCAAGGACGTGCCGGACCAGGCCGCCGCCGCGATGGCGCTGATCGAGAACATTCAGCGCGAGGATTTGAATCCGCTCGAAGAGGCGCAGGGCATCCAGCGGCTGCTTGACGAGTTCAACTTCACGCACGAGCAGGCCGCCGAATCGGTGGGGCGCTCGCGCAGCGCCGTCTCGAACCTGCTGCGGCTGCTGAACCTCGCCACACCGGTGCAGACGATGCTGCTTGCCGGCGATCTCGACATGGGCCACGCGCGTGCGCTGCTTGCGGTGGACGCCGCGTCGCAAATCACGCTGGCGAATCAGGTCGTGAACAAGGGGATGTCGGTGCGCGAGACCGAGCGGCTTGTCGCCGCGACGACGAAGGCGGCTCCGGCCGTCAAGGCGCGCGTCAATGATCATGACGGCGGCCGCGACACTCGGAGGCTCGAGGAGGAGCTTTCCGATTTGCTGGCGGCCTCTGTGAAGATCAAGCTGGGGCGGCGAGGGCGCGGCCAGCTGCAGATCGATTTCGGCGATCTGGACGCCCTCGAAGGAATCCTCGTGCGCTTGCGCGGTGGCCCGGCTGCGTGAGCCGCGGCACGCCTCTCGCGGCGCCGGGGCAAATGCCGCTCCGGTTCACCGATCGTCGCCGTAGAACGCTCATTCGCGCGAGATCATGACAACAGCTGACAAGGCGCGGCCAGCCCGCGCGAGCGGCCCGACCCGCTTTCTGCAATGGCTCTCGTTCGCCGCGCGGGAGCCGATCCTGTCGATCCTCGTTGTCGCGCTGCTCGCGCTGCAATGGCTCCATCCGCGCCCATGGGACAAATTGCCGCACCTCGTCGACTGGCCGACCGTTCTGACGCTCGCGGGTCTGCTGATACTGACGAAAGCGGTCGAGTTGTCGGGCTTTCTGATGTGGCTTGCGCATCGTGTCGTGCACCGCGTGCATTCCGAGCGCGCGCTTGCGTTCCTCCTGATCGGGCTTGCGGCCGTCCTCTCGATGCTCGTCACGAACGATGTCGCGCTCTTCGTCGTCGTCCCGCTCGTGCTGTCGCTGAACCGGCTGACGCCGTTGCCCGTCAAGCGGCTTGCGATCTTCACGGCGCTCGCCGTGAATGCGGGCTCGGTCCTGACGCCGCTCGGCAATCCGCAGAATCTGTTCCTCTGGCAAACGAGCGGCGTGTCGTTCGGGCGCTTCGTGCTCGCGCTCGCGCCGCTTTGCGCCCTATTGATGGCGATGCTCTACTGTATCGCCGCCTTTGCGTTCGCGGGCAAGCCGCTCGATCTCTCGCGCGACGCGCCCACGGAGCCCGTCGATCGCGCTTACGCCGGCACGGCGGCGCTGCTTTTCGTCGCGTTCGTGCTGCTCGCCGATTCCCATCATCCCGGCATCGGCCTTGCCGGCGTCGCGATGGGCTTTCTCGTCTGGCGGCGCGATGCCGTGCTGAAAATCGACTGGGTCCTGCTGCTCGTTTTCGTGCTGATGTTCATCGTGCTTCGCAGCGTCGCCGCATTGCCGTCGATACGCGAGACGATCGCAACCTTCGAGCTCGCCAAGCCGCTTTCGGCCTACCTCTCAGCGGCCGTGCTCTCGCAAGGCATCAGCAACGTGCCGGCTGCGATCATGCTGGCCGAATTCACCAAGGACTGGCGAGCGCTTGCCTTCGGCGTCAGCGTCGGGGGCTTTGGCATCGCCATCGGCTCGCTCGCGAATCTGATCGCCGTCAGGCTTGCTAAAGAGCGCGGTGTCTGGCTCGGCTTTCATCTCGTCTCGATTCCATTCTGGGTCGTCGCTTGCGCGCTGGGCGCCTGGTTGCTCAGCTTGCATTGACGCCGCATCTCGCACGCACACTGAAAGTCGATTGATAGTCGCGCGGCCCTCATCGGAACGTCGCTTCACCGCACATTTTCGTCGCGGCTAAAGTCTTGAATCACTTGCAACTATCGCTTACAATCGCCCGGATTTATCAGCTAGGCAGCCCGTAAGCACGGCGAAAGGCGACGTGATGTCACACTGCGGGAAGTCACAGTGCGCGCGATGCAAGCGGCGGTAGTGGCGGGTAGAAAGGGTCTTTGCAGGATGACGGCGATGGCGGATCAAAAGCCAAACAAAAGGCAGGAGACACGCTCGCCCGAGACCGCGCCCAACCGCGCGCCCAACACCGCGAGCGTCGGTCACGGCGCAAATTTTGACGATGCGTGGGATGCCGAGCAGCATGAAATAAATACCGTTCCGCTCACGCGGGCCGAAGCTGAGAAGCTGTTCGGTCCGAAGGTGAGCCGCCCATCGCGCGTCACGCCGTTCAAGGTCGTGATGGCGCAAATGGTTTTGTCCCTGGTCGCGTCGTTGTGTTGGTGGCTGTTTTACGAGCCGCCGGGCGCTGCTGCGCTGTCAGCGTTCCTGGGCGGGGCGATTTGTTGGGTGCCGAGCGCGTTGTTCGCGGCACGTCTCAAAAAGGCAGGCGCATCCGCATCGATCCTGACATGGATGATCGGGGAAGCGCTGAAGATGGGGGTGACGGTTGCGATGTTCGTCGCAATCGGCCTTTGGTATCACGAGGTGCGGTGGCTGCCGCTCATTGTGACCTATCTCATCGCGCTGAAGACGTACTGGGTCGCGCTCGCCTGGCATTGAAGATTGAAGCGGTACTGGAAGGATTGAAGGCAGGGTGACGCCGGCTGTCGCCGCTCCCGAGCGAGCGCGAGGCCGTGCCTCTCCAGCGGGGGCGGCCTGTGCCGACGCCCCGCCCGAACGATTTTCGACAATTTGGGTGGCATTAACGATATGGCAGCGAACGAAGGCACGCACTTGGATCCGTCCGAGTACATTGCGCACCACTTGCAGAACCTGTCCACCGGACACCAGACGTCCATCATCGACTTCCACGTCTGGAATATCGACACGCTGTTCTGGTCGATCGTCTGCGGTTTCGTCACAATCCTCGTGCTGCGGCTCGCGGCGCGCAAGGCAACGCCCGGTGTTCCCGGACGCTTCCAATGCGCGGTCGAGATGCTCGTCGAGATGGTCGAGGATCAATCGAAGTCGATCATCCACGGTAACCGCACCTTCATCGCACCGCTAGCGCTGACGGTCTTCATCTGGGTCGCGCTGATGAACTCGCTCGACTTCATTCCCGTCGATCTGCCCGGGCGCGTCATCGGCTGGCTCGGCTTGTCGGATGTGATCTCGCATCATCGCATCGTGCCGACGGCGGACCTCAACGGCACGTTCGGCATCGCGCTCGGCGTGTTCGTGCTGATGATGTATTACAACTTCAAGATCAAGGGCCCCGGTGGCTTCATCCATGAGCTGCTGTCCGCTCCGTTCGGCGCGCACCCGCTGCTCTGGATCCCGAACCTTGCGCTGAACATCATCGAATTCGTCGCCAAGACGGTCTCCTTGGCCCTGCGACTCTTCGGCAACATGTACGCGGGCGAGCTGCTCTTCCTGCTCATCGCGTTGCTCGGCAGCCTCTGGACGTTCGGCGCCGATTCGACCGTGCTCGGTTTCGTCGGGCACGTGATCGCCGGCAGCGTCTGGGCGATCTTCCACATCCTGATCGTCTTGCTGCAAGCGTTCATCTTCATG
>CAYPWK010000004.1:14897-40710 GCA_964414365.1 uncultured Burkholderia sp. | reverse complement strand
CAAATGGCTTCGGAATGGTTCTGCGCATACCTTCCGGCCCAGCCGGCGGACGACGAGCCTCTGCACCGCAGTGCTTGCCCTCACTGACTCAAATAAACGAACTTCCCACCCTTTATAACGCCCATCACACTTGCGCGCTGATCGAGCCCCACGTGATCTTTGGCACTCGTATTGACGACGCCGTTCGGCACGACGAGCTCATGCGCTTGCTCCAGCGCTTCGCGCAGCGCGGCCCTGAACTGCAGGGTCCCGGGCTGCGCCGTCTTGAGCGCACGCGCCACCGCATCCTCGAGCCGCGGATAAACACCGGCCGCATCGCCGGCGAACTGCGTGACCGTTCCCGCGCCGTACTTGGCTTCATAAGCCTCGACAAACGCAAGCGCCGCCTTCTTTGCCGGATGATCAGCCGGCAGCGTCCGCGCAACGACGACGGGTTGAGTCGGGAACAGCGTCCCTTCGACATCCTTCCCGCCGAGCTTAATGAACTCGGGCGTCGCGATCCCGTGCGTCTGATAGATCGGCCCCCTGAACCCCCGCTCGACCAGCGTTCGTTGCGGGAGCACGGCGGGCGTCCCGGCGCCCGCAACGAGGATCGCGTCGGGTTTGGCCGCCATGAGCTTGAGGACCTGCCCGGTCACGCTCGCGTCGTTGCGATTGAACCGCTCCGTTGCCACGACGCTGATGTGCCGCAGCTCGGCGAACTTCGTGAACTCCTTGAGCCAGCTTTCGCCGTAACTGTCGGCAAACCCGATGAATCCGACAGTCTTCACCCCGTGATTCGACATGTACCGCGTCATCACGTCGGCCATCGCGGCATCGGTCTGCGCCATCTTGAACGCCCAGACGCGATTGCCTTCCTGCGGCTCCACAACGCTCGCCGAGCCGATCAACGTGATCATCGGCGTTTGCGCGCGTGCAACGGGGTCGAGCGCGGCTAGCGCAGCAGGCGTGATGTTGGGGCCGACGATCACGTCGACATGGTCTTCGTCAATCAGCTTGCGAATGTTGGCAACGGCGGCGCCCGGATCGGTCCCGTCGTTGAGCACGATGTATTGCGCCTTCTGCCTCGCGATCGTCGGCGGCCACATCAGGATCGCGTTCTTGCTAGTAATGCCGATCGCGGCGGCAGGGCCCGTCGATGATAGATCGATGCCGACCTTGATTTCGGCATGTGCGATACCGGCCAGCGCGAAGAGGGCAAGCGTAAGCGCGCGGCGCAGTTGGCAAGACAACCGCATTCAGTGTCTCCCGGCAGGTGAAAAAACGTAGCGCAAACAGGGCGGCAAGACGCTCAATCGAGGCTTGCAGAGTTCAAAGCTCGTAGTTCTCGTGCTCGCCCTTGAGCGCCTGCTCGATGAGCTTGCGAGTCAGCGTCGGCGACAGCAGCTCGACGAGCGTATACACATAGCTGCGCAGGTAAGCGCCTTGCTTCAGCGCGATCCGAGTGAGGTTTGTCCCGAACAGGTGCCCGACCGGCATTCCCCTCAGGTGCTTGTCGCGCTCGCCGTTGAAGGCGATGTCGGCGAGGATGCCGACGCCGAGCCCTAACTCGACGTAAGTCTTGATCACGTCGGCATCGATCGCCTCGAGCACGACGTCCGGCGTCAGGCTGCGTCGATGGAAGGCTTCGTTGATCTTGGTCCTGCCGGCGAATGCCGCTTCGTAAGTGATCAGAGGATATTGCGCGAGATCCTCGAGCGAGAGCGTCTTGCGTTCGAGCAGCGGATGGCCTTCGGGCATGACGGCCACGTGGTGCCATTGGAAGCAGGGCAGCGAAACCAACTCTTTGTAGTTGCCGATGGCTTCCGTGGCGATGCCGATGTCGGCTTGATCATGCATGACCATTTCGGCAACTTGCGTCGGGCTACCTTGCAGAATTGAAAGGTGCACCTTCGGGTACCGTTTTTTGAACTCGGCGATGGCGCCCGGCAGCGAGTACCGGGCCTGCGTGTGGGTCGCGGCGATCACCAGGTTGCCCTGGTCCTGGGCGGCGAAGTCCTTGCCGACGCGCTTCAAGCTCTCCACTTCCTGCAGGATCCGTTCGACGGAGGCGAGGATGATTCGTCCCGGCTCCGTCAGTGAGCGAACGCGTTTGCCATGTCGTGTGAAGATTTCGACGCCCAGCTCGTCCTCGAGCTCAATGATTGCCTTAGAGACGCCCGGCTGCGATGTGTAGAGCGCCTTGGCCGCCTCGGTCAGGTTGAAGTTCTGCCGCACAGCCTCGCGCACGAACCGGAATTGGTGCAGGTTCATTTATAACCCTTCGGCATAAGAGCAAAATTTTTTAGTCGTTTGAAATATAAGACGAGTTTATTACGATCTGCGCAGGTTTTTCAATATGTATAGCAGTTCCGGTCATTAGCAAATGAGTGGGTGGCCTATGCCATGCCGCTCTTTGCGTGTCGATAGCGATTCGGGCGCCGCGTACCAGGGCGCGGCGCAGAACAACCTGGGGTCCCGAATGTATCAATACGATCAGTACGACCAGACTCTCGTCGACGAGCGCGTCGCGCAGTATCGCGACCAAGTTCGCCGCCGGCTGTCGGGCGAATTGAGCGAGGAGGAGTTCCGTCCGCTGCGCTTGCAGAATGGTCTTTACATGCAGCGGCATGCCTACATGCACCGCATCGCGATTCCGTACGGCAACCTCCGCAGCGACCAGTTGCGGATGCTGGCGCGGATCGCCCGTGAGCACGACCGCGGCTACGGCCACTTCTCGACGCGCACGAACATGCAGTTCAATTGGATCAAGCTCGAGGAAACGCCGGAGATCCTCGCGAAGCTCGCTTCGGTGCAGATGCACGCGATCCAGACGTCGGGCAACTGCATTCGCAACATCACGGCTGATCAGTTCGCGGGCGTCGCGCCCGACGAAATCGTCGATCCGCGCCCATGGGCAGAAATTCTGCGTCAATGGTCGACGTTCCACCCCGAATTCGCGTGGCTGCCGCGCAAGTTCAAGATCGCCGTTTCCGCCTCCAAGGAAGACCGCGTCGCCCTTCAAATCCACGATCTCGGCGTCTATCTGTCGAAGAACGAGGCCGGCGAAGTCGTCTGCGCCATTCTCGCCGGCGGCGGGCTCGGCCGCACGCCGATCATCGGCCCGGTGATCCGCGAAAACCTCCCGTGGCAGCACCTGCTCACGTACTGCGAAGCGGTGCTGCGCGTCTATAACCGCTTCGGCCGGCGCGACAACCTCTTCAAGGCGCGCATCAAGATCCTCGTGAAGGCCCTCGGCGCGCGGAAGTTTGCCGAGCAGGTCGAGGAAGAGTGGCAGCATCTGAAAGACGGCCCTTCGACGCTCACGCAGGAAGAGTTCGACCGCGTCGCTCAGTATTTCCAGCCGCCCGCGTATGAGAAGCTCTCCGATACGGACGCTTCATACGAGAAGCATCTGCTCGAGAATCGCGCATTCGCGCGCTGGGTCGAACGCAGCGTGCGCCCGCACAAGGTGCCGGGCTACGCCGCCGTGACGCTGTCGCTGAAGCCGATCGGCACCGCGGCCCCGGGCGACGTGACGGACGCGCAGATGGAAGCGGCGGCCGATCTGGCCGACGAATACTCGTTCCGCGAGCTGCGCGTCTCGCACGAGCAAAACCTGATTCTCGCCAACGTGAGAAAGCGCGACTTGTTCGCGGTCTGGGAGCGCGCGAAGCAGCATGGCTTTGCCACGCCTAACATCGGGCTCCTGACCGACATCATCGCATGCCCTGGTGGTGACTTCTGCTCGCTTGCGAATGCGAAGTCGATTCCGATCGCCCAGGCCATCCAGCATCGTTTCGACGATCTCGATTACGTCCACGATCTCGGCGAGCTCTCGCTCAACATCTCGGGCTGCATGAATTCGTGCGGGCACCATCACGTCGGCAATATCGGCGTGCTCGGCGTCGATAAGGACGGCGCCGAGTGGTACCAGGTGTCGCTCGGCGGCGAGCAGGGCACGAGCGAGAACGGCGCGCGGCTCGGCCGCGTGATCGGCCCGTCGTTCTCTGCCGAGGAAATGCCCGAGGTCGTGTCGAAGGTCATCGATACGTTTGTCGACAACCGCATCGACGGCGAGCGCTTCATCGACACGTTCAACCGCATCGGCATCGCCCCTTTCAAAGAGCGGGTCTACGCGTCACGCCAGCCCGCGCACGCCTGACCGAAGCGAACGAGAGCAAGGAACATTTGCAGATGACTTCGATTATCAAGCACCGCGAGGTTGTGACGGACGATTGGCATGTCGTGCGGGCGGCCGAGGACGGCGCGTTGCCGGCTGTCGATGCGCTGCCCGCCGGGCGCATCCTCGTGCCGCTCGCGTTGTGGAAGGAAGCGCGCGAGGCGCTCGTTGCGGCACGCCGGGCCGAATCGCTCGGCGTCTGGCTTGCGCCCGCGGACGAACCGGCTGACCTCGTCGGCGATTTCGACAAGATCTCGCTGATCGGCGTCGATTTTCCGGTGTTTCGCGACGGCCGCGGCTACAGCATCGCGCGGCTTTTGCGCGAACGTTACGGCTGGCGCGGCGAGCTGCGCGCGATTGGCGATGTGCTGAGGGATCAGCTCAACTACATGGCACGCTGCGGCTTCGACGCGTTCGCCGTACGTGCCGACAAGGATATCCACGACGCGCTGAAGGCGTTCAGCGAGCTGTCGGTGCAATATCAGGCCGCTGTCGATATTCCGCAGCCGTTGTTCCGCCGCCGCGCGGCGGCAGCCTCGCAAGGGGAGCGCGCATGAGCACGGTCGCCGATTTCACCAAGCAGGGCGCCGACGTGCCGGAAACCGTGCTGGCCGCGAAGGTCGAGCGGCTGAATGCGCTCATCGACACCATCGCTGCACGTCACGGCAAGGTCAAGTTCGCAAGCAGCCTCGCCGCCGAAGACATGCTCCTCACGCACGCGATCCTTTCGCGCGGCGTGCCGATCGGCATCTTTTCGTTGAACACTGGGCGCCTGCATGCCGAGACGGTCGGCATGATCGACCGCGTGCGCGAGCGCTACGGCTACGAGATCGAGCAGTTTCACCCGCAGCCGCAGGCGGTGGAGGCCTATGTCTCCGAGCACGGTCTGAACGCGTTCTATGAGAGCGTCGAGCAGCGCAAGCGCTGCTGCGAGATCCGCAAGGTCGAGCCGCTCAATCGGGCGCTTGAGGACGTCGACGCCTGGGTGACGGGCCAGCGCCGGGAGCAGTCGGTGACGCGCGCGGAGCTTGCCGAAGAGGAGCAAGACACGGCGCGCGGCGTGGCGAAATACAACCCGCTCGCCGAGTGGACGGAAAGCGAAGTCTGGGCGTATTTGACGAAGTACGAGGTGCCGGTCAATCCGCTGCACGCGCGCGGTTACCCGAGCATCGGCTGCGAGCCTTGCACGCGCGCGATCCGTCCCGGCGAGGACAGCCGGGCTGGGCGCTGGTGGTGGGAGTCGCGCGACACGAAGGAATGCGGCCTGCATATCACCCCCATCACGCCGATCCGCATGGTATCGGACGCCGACAAGGCGACGGCGTAGCAACCAGGCGTAAGCTAAAGGCCCCACAGGTAACCGAGCCCAACCTATGCAGGACCCGAATACCGCGGGCCGCCGCGCTAACGCCGTATCGTTCGCGGCAACCGACAGGAAAAGACTGAACATGAGCACGATTTTCGAATCTTCCGCGACGACCCCGCTCACGGTCGTATCGAACCGCATGGACCATCTCGATTGGCTCGAAGCCGAGTCGATCCACATCCTGCGTGAGCTCGTGGCCGAATGCAGCAAGCCGGCCCTGTTGTTTTCGGGCGGCAAGGATTCGGTCGTCGTACTGCACCTGGCGTTGAAGGCATTCGGCCTCGGCCCGAATCGCAAGACGTCGCTGCCGTTTCCGCTCGTGCATATCGACACGGGCCACAACTACCCCGAGGTCATCGATTTCCGCGACCGGCGCGCGGCCGAGATCGGCGCGGAGCTCGTCGTCGGACATGTCGAAGATTCGATCAAGCGCGGCACGGTACGGCTGCGCCGCGAAACCGATTCGCGCAACGCCGCACAGGCCGTCACGCTGCTCGAGACGATCGAAGCGCACGGCTACACGGCGCTGGTCGGCGGCGCGCGGCGCGACGAGGAAAAGGCGCGCGCCAAGGAGCGCATCTTTTCGTTCCGCGACGAATTCGGTCAATGGGATCCGAAGGCCCAGCGCCCCGAGCTCTGGAGCCTCTATAACGCGCGCTTGCATGCAGGCGAGCATCTACGCGTGTTCCCGATTTCGAACTGGACGGAGCTCGACGTCTGGCAATACATCGCTCGTGAAGGGCTCGAGTTGCCGTCGATCTACTATGCGCACCGCCGTGAAATCGTGCGCCGCAACGGGCTGCTGGTGCCGGTCACGCCGCTCACGCCGATGCGCGAAGGTGAAGCCAGCGAGACCGCGCTCGTGCGATTCCGCACGGTCGGTGACATCAGCTGCACGTGCCCTGTCGAAAGCGATGCGGACGACGTCGAGAAGATCATTGCGGAGACGGCCGTGACTGACATCACCGAGCGTGGCGCCACGCGTATGGACGACCAAACGTCGGAGGCGGCAATGGAGCAGCGCAAGAAGCAAGGCTATTTCTAAGCCGTCACGTCTTCGAAGCTTCGGCACCTTCTTGAAGCCGTCAGGTCTTCGACCGAATTCCGATGGAGTATCGAATGCAGGAAATCACCACCACTCATCAGCCGGCTGACCTCGGCGTGCTGCGTTTTATCACGGCAGGCAGCGTCGACGACGGCAAAAGCACGCTGATCGGGCGCCTCCTCTACGACAGCAAGGCCGTGCTTTCGGACCAGCTCTCGGCGCTGTCGCGCGCGAAGAACAAGCGCACGGTCGGCGACGAGATCGATCTGTCGCTGCTGACGGACGGCCTCGAAGCCGAACGCGAACAGGGCATCACGATCGACGTGGCGTATCGCTATTTCGCCACCGCCAAGCGCAAGTTCATCATCGCCGATACGCCGGGCCACGAGCAGTACACGCGCAACATGGTGACGGGCGCATCGACGGCCCACGCGGCGATCATTCTGATCGACGCGACGCGCGTGACGTTCGAGAACGGCCGCGCGGTATTGTTGCCGCAGACGAAGCGCCATAGTGCGATCGTGAAGCTGCTCGGGCTCCAGCATGTGATCGTCGCGATCAACAAGATGGATCTCGTCGATTACAGCGAGGCGCGCTTCAACGAAATCCGCGATGCATATGTGCAGCTTGCGCAGCAGCTCGGGCTTTCGAACGTGCGGTTCGTCCCGGTCTCGGCCTTGAAGGGCGACAACATCGTGCTCGCAAGCGAGCGTATGCCGTGGTATGCGGGCGAGCCGCTGCTCGACTTGCTCGAGGCGCTGCCGGTCGAGCAGCCGACGGGTGAGGCTCTGCGCTTCCCGGTCCAGTGGGTGGCGCGCCAAGACGGTGCGAGCGCCGACGATTTCCGCGGCTACATGGGCCGCGTCGAGTCGGGCGAAGTGCGGGTCGGCGACGCGATCGTCGTCCTGCCGGCGGGGCGCGAAGCGACGGTGGCGGAAATCATCGCGCCGGTGCCGGGCGGCACGGCTCAGGTCGAGCGCGCGTTCGCGGGGCAGACGGTGACGATTCGCCTCACGGAAGACATCGACGTTTCGCGCGGCGACACGTTCGTATCCACGGAGCAGCAGCCGCAGCCGGCGAAGAAGCTCGAGGCGGACCTCTGCTGGTTCGATGAAGAGCCGCTCTCGCCGCAGCGCAAGTACCTGCTGAAGCAGACGACGAGTACCGTATTCGCGCGCATCGGCGCCGTGAAGGAAGTGCTCGACGTGCATACGCTCGAGCACACGATCGATCGGCACAACCTGACCATGAACGATATCGGCCGCGTGGCGCTCACACTGCAAAAGCCGCTCGTCTGCGATACTTACGACGCGCATCCGGCCACGGGCGCGTTCGTGCTCATCGATGAAGCCACGCATCATACGGTTGCCGCCGGCATGATTCGTGCATTCTCGAGCTGACGCGGCCGGCCCTTACCCCCGGCGGGCCGCTCGACGCGAACGCTTGGATCGGCAGGCAACGGAACGGAAGGACGAACGGCGAATGGGCAAGGTGTACTTGATCGGGGCGGGCCCCGGAGCGGCGGATCTCATTACGGTGCGCGGTGCACGATTGTTGGGCATGGCGGACGTCGTGCTCCACGACGCGCTCGTCGAACCGGACATGCTCGGCTATGCACCGCCGCACGCGCGCAAGATCGCCGTGGGCAAGCGCTGCGGCCGCCGGTCGACGGCCCAGCAGTTCATCAACAAGCAGATCGTCGATGCGGCGCTGGCGCATGACGTCGTGGTCCGGCTGAAGGGCGGCGACCCGATGCTGTTCGGCCGCGCCGACGAAGAGATGCGCGCGCTCGAAGAGGCCGGCATCGAATACGAGGTGGTGCCTGGCATTACGGCAGCCCTTGCCGCCGCCTCGACGCTCAAGCGCTCGCTGACGCTGCGCGGTGTGGCCCGCAGCATCGCATTCGCCACGAAGAGCCGCGCGGCCGACACCGACGAGATCCGCGAGCAGGTCAACGCGGATTCGCTCGTCTTCTACATGGGCCGCGATAGTGCGCCCGAGATCGCTCAGCAGCTGATCGATGCAGGGCGGCGGGCCGATACGCCCGTGGCGATCGTCGAAGCCTGCAGCACGGCGCGGGAGCGCACTTTGACGCTGACGCTCGAAGCATTGGCGATGGGCGAGGCGCAGCAGTGGCTCGACGCCGGAGAGCCGAGCCTGCTGATGATCGGTGAGGCGTTCGCCGAGCGCGGCGCGTCGAAATCGCTGGCGGATGGCGCGCAGGCTGACACCGCGGATGGCACGGCCGCGCCGCGTGCGGCTGGCTTGCTCAACGCGGCGTAGCGTCCGCGATCTGACGCAAGCAGTACTGCGCGAGCGCCTCCAGCACGGCATCATCCTCGCCGACAGGCTTCACGCATCGGATGTCCACGCCGGGATGCGCGGCCCGGCATCGCTCGATAATCGCCGGCAGATCGCGCCGGATATGCCCCCCGACCCCGACGAACACCGGCACGACCGTCACTGTGGTGCAGCCGCCGGCCGCCTGCTCGGCAATCGCGGTGGTCAGGTCGGGCGACATCAATTCCAGAAAGGCCAGGCTGACCGTCGTGGACGGGCCGCACTGCGCGCGCAGCAGCTTCGCGAGCCGCTCGAAGGGCTCGGCCCAGCGTGCGTCACGTGCCCCGTGGCCGAATAGAACGATCCCGTTGCGTGCCGACATGGCCGTCTCCTCCCGATGCCGATGATCGATGTCGATCAATGCCGATCGACCCACCTCAATCCGACGAAGCCCAGCACGAGGTAGATCAACGCCGGCGTGGCGGCCGTGACCGGCGCCGGCCATGTGTTGAGCATGCCGATGTGCGAAAAGAGCGTATTGAACAGCTGGAAGCTCATGCCGAGCATGATGCCGCCGAACACCTTGACGCCGACGACGCCGGCACGCGTGTGCAGATAGGCGAACGGGAGTGAGAGCACGAGCATCACGAGCACGGCGAACGGATAAAGCAGCTTCTTCCAGAGCGCGAGCTCGTAGCGCTGCGTGTCCTGATGGTTTTCCGTCAGATGCTGAATATAGCGGAACAGATTGAACATCGACATTCGATCGGGCGAAATCAGCAGCACCGACAGGATTTGCGGCGTCAGTTCCGAGCGCAGCGAGTACTCGGGCTGGGTGATCTGAGCCGCGCGATAGACGGGATTCAGCGCATCGGCCGGTTGCGCCGAGGGCGGGGCAATGGCTGTGAGTTTTGTGTCCGTCACGCCCTTGAGCAGCCAATGCCCGTTGCCCTGATACCTGCCGCTGTCCGCGATGCGCACGTTCGTCAGGCGGAATTGCGAATCGAACTCGTAGATCCGCACCTTCGTGATCGACGCATCGGGCCGCAGCTCGCCGACGTTGACGAAGCGCGTGACCTGCTCGCCGTCTTCGCGCGCGGAAAGCGTGTCCTTGACCCAGACGCCGGACTGGAAGTTCGTCGAGACGGCCGATCCGAGCGCCTCGAGCCGCACGCGCTCCGAGAGCTGATCCGAGTACGGACCGACAATCTCGCCGATGAAGTAGGTGACGATCACGAGCGGAATGCCGATCTTGACGAGCGAGCGCAGCGCGCGACCGGTAGCGAGTCCCGACACGCGGAAGATCGTGTATTCGGAGTTCGCGGCCATCTGCGCGAAGACGTAGATTGCGCTGATCAGCGCCGCGACGGGGATGATTTCGTAAAAACGCGACGGCGTTTGCAGCGCGACACGCAGCACGGCATAACCGAACTTGTAGTTGCCGTGCCCGACCGTGTTGAGCTCGTTGATGAGATCGAAAAAGAAGAAGAGGCCCGAGAACGCGAACAGCACGAACACGAACGCGAGATACACCTGACGTGCGAAGTACTTCTCGTAGATGCGCATCGCGTCATGCCCCTTGCGTGCGCTTGAACAACGCGCGCGAAACGAGCGGCCGGTTGCGCACGCGCAGCCAGAAAACCACGACGACGATACAGGCGACGAGCGCGTGCAACCCGAGCAGCCCGGCGACGAACGACATGCGCCCCTGTTCCATCCACGACTGCACGACGTTGAGCAGGTTCGAATAGGTGAGGAAGATCAGCACGGCCATGACGAGGTTGATCGTGCGTCCCCGCCGCGGGTTTTGGTACGCGAGCGGAATGCCGAGCAGCATCAGATTCGCGGCCATCAGGACGAGGCCAGTGCGCCAGACGAATTCGGCGAGATTCGCGTTCGTTGGGTGGCGCAAGAGCGCAAGCGTCGACATACCCGTGGGCGTAGGCCGGTTCACGAACGGCTGCTGCGTGATCTTCACTCCATAGCGCTGAAACTCCATGATGCGGAAATCGGGCTTGCCGGGCTCGCCGTCGTACCGGCGGCCGTTCTCGAGCACGACGAAGCGCGAGCCGTCCTTGTCTGTTTCCGTGTAGCCGTTATGCGAGACAACGACGCTGACCTTGCCGCTTTCGGTGCTCGTCACGAACACGTTTTCGACATGGCTTTGGTCGGCCGTCATCTTCTCGACGAAGAAGACGCGGTGGCTCACCGGCGATTCGCGGAACTGGCCGGGCGCGAGCAACGAGACTTCGTCGCGCTGCTGAAAGCGCGCACGGATCAGCTTGCTCTGGGCGTTCGACCAAGGCCAGCCGACATAGGCGAAAAACGCGACGAGCAGCAGGATCGGTACGGCGAACGTGGCGACGGGTTTGATAAAGCGCGCGAGGCTCACGCCGGAGGAGAGCCAGACAACCATCTCCGAATCTCGGTACCAGCGCGTGAGCACGAAGAGGATGGACACGAACAGCGTGACGACGAGCATCACGGCGAAATAGCCGATGACGGTCAAGCCGATCAGTACGACGACGTCCTTCGGATCGACTTCGCCCGACGCGGCGAAGCCGACGATGCGGATCATCATCGTGGTGAGGAAGATGGTCAAGAGCACCATGAATACGGCGCCGGCCGTATATGCGAGCTCGCGCTGCAGGGAGCGTTCAAAAATCATCGTCTACGAGAAAGGGCGAAGGCGATCGCGCTTGCGCTGCGCATCGTGGACCGACGCCGCGAAAAAATAGCGGATAATTGCGACTTTCGTGTGAGTGATGCCGATTTTATCCGAGGACGAGCCGATGGACTTTAGCATAAAAGCCTGTGACTGGACGAAGGGCACGACCAACGTATTTCTGACCGGGAAGTCCGATTGCATCGTAATCGGCGTGTTCGAATCGCAGACGCTTTCGGGTGCGGGGCTCGAGATTGACACGGCCACGAAGGGTCTCATTACGCGTGTCATCAAAGCGGGCGATATGCAGGGCAAGAGCGGGACGACGCTCTTTTTGCATGAGGTGTCAGGCATCGGCGCCTCGCGCGTGCTGCTCGTGGGCTGCGGCAAGCAGGACGCGTTCGGCCAGAAAGCGTACAGCGAAGCCGCCAGGGCGGCTTGGCGCGCGATTCTGGGCACGAGGATCGCGCAAGTGACGTTCACGCTCGCACAGCTGCCGATCAAAGAGCGCACGGCGGACTGGGCCGTACGCGCGGCTGTCGTCGCGTTGCGCGCCGAGACGTACCAGTTCACGCAGATGAAGAGCAAGCCCGAGCCAAACAAGCGGGCGCTCAAGCGCGTGGTCTTCAGCGTCGACACGGCCGACGAGAAGGCGGCCAAGGTCGCCGCCAAGGAAGGCGAGGCGCTCGCGAACGGCGTGGAGCTTGCGCGCGATCTCGGCAATCTGCCCGGCAACGTCTGCACGCCGACCTACCTCGCCGACACCGCCAAAACGCTCGCCAAGGATTGGAAGCTGAAGGTCGAGGTGTTGGGCCAAAAACAACTCGAGGCGCTCAAAATGGGCGCTTTCCTTTCGGTGACGCGCGGCTCGGCGCAACCGCCGCAGTTCATCGTCATGCAGTATCAGGGTGCCGGGGCCAAGGCCGCGCCTGTCGTGCTCGTCGGCAAGGGCATCACGTTCGATAGCGGCGGCATCTCGCTGAAGCCCGGCGACGGCATGGACGAGATGAAGTACGACATGTGCGGCGCGGCTTCGGTGTTCGGCACGCTGCGGGCGGTTGCCGAGCTCGGCTTGAAGATCAACGTCGTGGGCATCGTGCCGACTTGCGAGAACATGCCGAGCGGCACCGCGACTAAGCCCGGCGATATCGTCACCAGCATGTCCGGCCAGACCATCGAGGTGTTGAACACCGACGCGGAAGGGCGGCTCATTCTCTGCGACGCGCTCACTTATGCGGAGCGCTTCAAGCCCGCTGCCGTCATCGACATCGCCACGCTGACCGGCGCCTGCGTGATCGCGCTGGGCCATCACAACAGCGGCCTTTTCGCGAAGGACGACGCACTTGCCGGCGAGCTGCTCGATGCTTCGCGTGAGGCGGTCGACCCGGCCTGGCGCCTGCCGCTCGACGATGAGTACCATGAGCAGCTGAAGTCGAACTTCGCCGACATGGCGAACATCGGCGGCCGGCCCGCCGGCAGCGTGACGGCGGCCTGCTTCCTGTCGCGCTTTACCGAGGCGTACCCGTGGGCGCATCTGGACATTGCCGGCACGGCATGGAAGAGCGGCGCCGCCAAAGGCGCGACGGGGCGGCCCGTGCCGCTTTTGACGCAATTCCTCATCGATCGCGCCGCGCAATGATGGAAGTGTTGGCCTGCAGATGACGCGCATCGACTTTCACACGAACGTCGGCGACTCGCTGCTCTATGCTTGCCGGCTGGCCCGCAAGGCTTACCTCGCGGGCCAGCCCCTCGTCGTGCTCGCCGACCGGGCGCGGCTCGAGGCGTTCGATGAGCGGCTCTGGAGTTTCTCGCCGCTCGATTTCGTACCGCATTGCATGGCCGACAGCGCGCTCGCCGCGCGCACGCCCGTCGTGCTCACGACCGATCTCGAGCGTGTGCCGCATCATCAGGTGCTAATGAACCTCGGCGCAACGGTGCCGCCGCAGTTCGCGCGCTTCGAAAGGCTGCTCGAAGTCGTCGGCAACCAAGAGGATGAGCTCGTCGCCGGACGAGAGCGCTATCGCTTTTATCGCGACCGCGGGTACACGCTCAATAATTACAAGCAAAATGCTTGAGTCGGCGGTCTATCGTTTGTCCGATGCGGGTCCAGCCGACGTGTCATCGTGGTATCGGCCCGTTCGTTTTGCGAGCATCGCGAGAGGGAAGGGCGATTGGTGGAAACAGGGGGACTAGACGTGACGGATCCCAAACATCCCGAAAACGAACAATTCGACGACCCGGACTCGATTCCGGTTTTGACAGACGTCATCGTACCGGGCCGGCCGTCGATGCCGCAGCGCGGCGAGGGCCATGCGCCGGCGCCGGAGACAAAGGCCGAAGCGCCTGCTGCGGCGCAAAAAGCCGAGGCGCCTGCAGCGGCGCCAACGACCGAAGCGCCTCCCGCAGTGCAGAAAACAGAGGCATCAGCAGCGGCCCCACGGGCCGAAGCGCCTCCGGTCGCGCCAAAACCCGAAGTGCCGGCGGCGTCGGCAACGCCTCATATGATTGACGAGCCCGGTATCCCAGGACCGAAGGCAGCGTCTCACGCACCGACCGAAGGTTCGATCGAGGCGAGCCGCGCGGCGCAATTGAACGAGTTCGTCGAAGCGGAACGGGCGAGCCGCACCGAGCCGCTCGATGCGCGGCGGCCTCATGAGCCGCTAAAACACGGCGGCGCGCCTGAGGCCGTCGCGCCCGAGGAGGCTGCTCCGGCTTCGCCGGCGCCGGCCCCGCTTACACTCCGAGAACGCGACGCGCGCGAGGCGCGCGAGGTGCGCGAAGAGCTGAGCGAGCGCGATATCGACCATATCGCCGAGCGTCTGCGCGGTCGCTTCGCTGGTTACCTCCGCGAGGAAGGGCGACGCGTGATCGAAGCGCGTTGTCGGGAGGCGCTCGAGGAGCACACGAGCTGGCTCGTGCGGCAGGTCACTCGCGAGGTGGCGCTAGCGCTCGAAGGAGAGGTGGTGGGCTGGGTGCGCGACGCGGTTCGCGATGAGCTCGCCGCCCACCGGGCGGCACGCCGTTAAGCGCCGGCAGCGGATGGGGCCGGTGGGCCCCGCTTGCTGCCGCATGCCAGCTTCAGCCCGTCACGGCGCCGTGATTGGCAGGCCGCGCGAGCGCCGCATACTTGGCGAGCACGCCGCGCGTGTAGCGCGGCGCCGGCTGCTTCCAGGCCCCACGTCGACGCTGGAGTTCCGCATCGTCGACGTTCAACTGCAACAGCAACTTGTGCGCATCGATCGTGATCGAATCGCCTTCCTCGACGAGCGCGATCGTGCCGCCGACAAACGCTTCGGGCGCGACGTGCCCGACGACCATTCCCCAGGTGCCGCCCGAAAAGCGGCCGTCGGTGATGAGGCCGACCGACTCGCCTAGCCCCTTGCCGATCAATGCGGAAGTCGGCGCCAGCATCTCAGGCATGCCGGGGCCGCCTTGCGGGCCGAGATAGCGCAAAACGAGCACGTCGCCGGCCTTGATCTTGTCGTTCAGGATCGCGTCGAGCGCACTTTGCTCGTCGTCGAAGACGCGGGCCGGTCCCGTGATCACGGGATTCTTGAGGCCCGTGATCTTGGCTACGGCGCCATCGACGGCAAGATTTCCCTTCAGGATCGCGAGGTGCCCTTCCTTGTAGAGCGCCTTGTCGATCGGGAAGATCACCTTCTGGTCGTCGCGCGGCACGCTCGGCACATCCTTCAGCTCTTCGGCGAGCGTCTTCCCTGTGATCGTGATGCAGTCGCCATGCAGGAGGCCGGCGTCGAGCAGGATCTTCATGACCTGCGGAATGCCGCCCGCGCGGTGCAGATCCGTCGCGACATACTGACCCGACGGTTTCAGATCGCAGATGACGGGTACGCGCCGGCGGATCCGCTCGAAGTCCTCGATCGTCCACTCGACTTCTGCCGCGTGGGCGATCGCGAGGTAGTGCAGCACGGCGTTTGTCGAGCCGCCCGTCGCCATGATGACGGACACCGCATTCTCGATCGATTTCTTCGTGATGATGTCGCGCGGCTTCAGATCGCGCTTCACGGCCTCGACCAGCACGCGCGCCGATTCCGCCGCGGAGTCGACCTTCTCGTCGTCGGGGTTCGCCATCGTCGACGAGTAGAGCAAGGACATGCCGAGCGCCTCGAACGACGAGCTCATCGTGTTGGCCGTGTACATGCCGCCGCATGAGCCCGTGCTCGGACAGGCGTTTTGCTCCACGCCGTCGAAGTCCTCCTTCGACATGCGCCCGGCCGTAAACTCGCCGACGGCCTCGAACGACGAGACGATCGTCAGATCCTTTCCTTTCCAGTGCCCCGGGCGGATCGTGCCGCCGTAGACGTAGATCCCGGGTACGTTGATGCGCGCGAGCGCGATCATGCCGCCCGGCATGTTCTTGTCGCACCCGCCGATCACGACCACGCCGTCCATCCATTGGCCCTGCACGCAGGTCTCGATGCAGTCGGCGATGACCTCGCGCGAGACGAGCGAGTACTTCATTCCCTCAGTGCCCATCGACATCCCGTCGGAAATCGTCGGCGTGCCGAAGATCTGCGGATTCGCACGGGCGCCCTTGACCGCCTCGACGGCCGCATCGGCGAGACGCTGCAGGCCGGCATTGCAAGGCGTGATCGTCGAATGGCCGTTCGCAATGCCGATCATCGGATTGTCGAAATCTTCTTTCTTGTACCCGATCGCGTAGTACATCGAACGGTTCGGCGCGCGCGCGACGCCCTGGGTGATATTTTGTGAACGACGGTTGTAAGCCATGATGGGGACTCCGGTGTGTCTGTCTCTGCAGTCGCTATCGTTTTTCGATCGCTGCAGCTCGCTGCAACGCTTCAGCAGGTGGGTCTTCGAGGTTCAATTTCGCGTTTCGGCGCTTGGTCGGCGCTCGGGCGTCGCGCCAGAATGCCGTTTCTCTTTGCGCGTGTCCAATATATTATTCAGCTTGGATTAAGTCGAAAAACATATCGAGCTTACCCATGACCCCCGACCTGCGTCAGCTGCGCTACTTCGTCGCCGTCGCGGAAGAGCGGCATTTCGGGCGGGCCGCCGAGCGGCTTTCGATGACGCAGCCGCCGCTTTCGCAAGCGATTCGCGCGCTGGAGGAGGCGCTCGGCGTCGCGCTCTTCGCGCGCACGAAGCGCACGGTGGAGTTGACGCCCGTGGGCGCCGATCTGCTGCCCGAGGTGCGCAAGCTGCTTGCAGCGGCCGAGGGCCTGCGTCCGCTCGCGCAAAGCCTCGCGCGCGGCGAGGCCGGCACGCTTTCGCTCGCCTTCGTTTCGACGGCCGATTACGGCCTTTTGCCGCAACTGCTGCGCGAATTCGCCGCGCGCTATCCGCATGTGCAATTGCAGCTCGCCGAAGCGACGAGCGACGTCCAGATCGACGAGCTCGTGGCGGGCCGCATTGACGCGGGGCTCGTCATTCCGCCTTTGCCGCCGCGCCACGCCGCGGCGCTGACATACTTGCCCGTCATGCGAGAGCCGCTCGTGGCGGCCTTGCCGAGCGCCGTCGTGCGACAGCTCGGTCGCGGCGCGTCGGCCGCAACAAGGGACGCAGCAAGGGGCGCAACGAAGGGTGCAAGCGGTGCGCGAGGCGCGCCGCCGGATTGGGACGACACGCCTGTCGCGCTTGCGGAGCTTGGCCGTTTGCCCCTCGTCATCTTCCCACGCCATCTCGCCCCCGGCTTTTATGACATCATTACGGGCTGCTACGGCGCGGCCGGCCTCACTCCGCGCATCGGACAGGAGGCGATTCAGATGCAGACGATCGTAAGCCTCGTGTCGGCGGGCATGGGCGTCGCGCTCGTGCCGCAGTCGCTGCGCAACCTTCGGCGCACCGGCGTGGTCTACCGGCCGCTAGCGGCGCGTGCACCGATCGTCGAGACGGGCCTGGTCTGGCGCACGGACGACGTGAGCCCCGTGCTCGCCGGTTTCATCGAGATCGTACGAGCGCATGCGGCGGCCATGCCCGGCCCTTCAACCCATCAACGCCCGAAATCGAAGCCCATACGATGCTGATCCATCCCAACTTTGATCCCGTTGCGATTCATCTCGGCCCGCTTGCCGTGCGCTGGTACGGCCTCATGTACCTCGTCGGATTCGTGCTGGCGATCGTCGTCGGGCGGCTTCGGTTGCGGCTGCCGCACGTCGCGGCACAAGGCTGGAACGCTCGCGACATCGACGACATGCTTTTTTACGGTGTGCTAGGTACGATCATCGGCGGGCGGCTCGGCTACGTACTGTTCTATAAGGCCGATTATTACTTCGCGCATCCGCTCGACATTTTCAAGGTCTGGCAAGGCGGCATGTCGTTTCACGGCGGCTTTATCGGCGTGGCACTCGCAATGATGATCTTCGCCTGGCAGCGCAATCGCACCTGGCTGCAGGTGACGGATTTCGTCGCGCCTATGGTGCCGACGGGGCTTGCGGCAGGTCGTTTGGGCAACTTCATCAACGGCGAGCTGTGGGGCCGCGTGACCGACCCGCAGGCGCCCTGGGCCATGCTGTTTCAGGGCGCAGCGCCCGATGATGCGCTATGGCTCGCCGCGCATCCGCAGATCGCGGCCAAGTGGCATCTCAATGAGATCTTTGCGCAGTACCACATGCTGCCGCGCCATCCGTCCGAGCTTTACGAAATTGCGCTAGAGGGCATTGCGCTCTTTTTTGTACTCTGGTTTTTCACGCGCAAGCCGCGCCCGGTGGGCGCCGCTTCCGCACTCTTTTTGATCGGCTACGGCCTTGCGCGCTTCATCGTCGAGTTCGCGCGCGAGCCCGACGATTTTCTGGGCCTGCTCGCGCTCGGGTTCTCGATGGGGCAGTGGCTCTCGTTGCCGATGATCGTCGTGGGCGTCGGGCTTTTCGCTTGGTCGTATCGGCGCGGGGCAAAACAACCGGCCGTGGTGGCGCGCTAAGACCAAACGGCCCCGCGCGCACCGAGACGATCAGCGCGTCATCTGTACCGAGCCTGACACGTTGACCGTGACGCGTGACGTGCCGCCTTCGATGGGCAGCGGGGCGTTGCCGCCCGGTGCCGCCGCCGCCATCGCGCGCATGGCAATCATCGGGCGCGGCGGGCCTTCGCGGCCCACGTTGACCTCGCGGACCGAGTAGCCCGTGTAGCCGAACGCATGGGCCGCCTCCTGCGCTTGTTCGCGAAAGGACGCGATCGCGTCGCCCGACAGCTTTTGCGCGGCTGCTCGCTGCGCTTCGGGCGACAGCGAAAACGCGACATTCCCTATTTGCATCGTCGCGTTCATCTCGCCGGCCAGCTTCGACGCGGCCGCGAAGTCGCGCGATTCGAGCACGACCTCGGTGCGGCCGCGCCATGCTGAGATGCGGCCATCGCGGTCGGTGGACGGATAGACCGAGTAGGTCCCCGTATGCGCGGTGACACCGGCAACGCCCTTGGCCTGCCGCAGTGCCGCGGCTGTGCGTTCGTTCAGCGCATTCGTCAGCGTTGCGGGATCTTTCGCTTCCTGTTCGTAAAAGAGCGTGATGTCGACGACGTCCTGCGGCACCTCGGCGCTTGCCTGTGCCGATAGCGAGAGCACGCCGGACGGCACGGCGGCGCGGTCGATGATGACCGGGTCCGCGAACGCCGCCGAGGGGAGAAGCACGAGCGGGCCGGAGGTTACGGCGACCAGAGCGAGAGCGAGAACAGTTGTTTTTTTCATGTGTGATTTCCTTCCATTTGGAACGAACGATGAACGAACCGCAGTGCCGGACGTCACGACGCGAGCGCGGGTGCTTGCAGAGGTCAGGTGAGCCGCTCGGTAATGAAGCGCCACTCGGCTTCGGTCACGGGCGTGATTGAAAGCCGATTGCCCTTCGCGAGCACGCGCATGTCGGCGAGTTCGGCATGCTTTCTCAATTCGGCGAGTGAAATGAGCGGAGTTTTCTTGACGAACTTCACATCGACGAGCATCCAGCGCGGCTCTTCGGGCTTCGATTTCGGGTCGAAGTAGGGGCTCTTCGGATCGAACTGAGTCGGATCGGGGTAGGGTGTCGAAACGACTTTCGCGATTCCCGCGATGCCGGGTTCGGGGCAGCTCGAGTGATAGAAGAGCACGCCGTCGCCGATGCGCATGGCGTCGCGCATGAAATTGCGCGCCTGATAATTGCGCACGCCCGTCCACGGCAGCGTACGCTCGCGCGCGCTTGCGAGATCGTCGATGCTTGCCTCGTCCGGTTCAGACTTCATCAGCCAGTAGCGCATAAGGCACCCCTGAATAGGCTTGGTATGAGTCGAACGAAAGATGCGCGCGAGCTCACCGCCAGCGTGCAATGACCGAGGCCGAATGGTCGAGACGCAATAAAAAACGGCATCGGATGAACCGATGCCGTCGTCGAATAAATCCCCGCCTTAGCCGCTAGGCCGGCATCCTGAACCTGAGGTTCAGAATTGGTCGCAGTTAGCAGCACTTCGGGTACATCAGACAGAGTGACGCGCACGCCCGTGCTACAAATTTCCGCAACCGTGCACATGGCATTGGTTCAAGGAATCTATGACCTTGGCGAACCAGGCAGGGAAGCCATAAAACCGGTGTACAACTTATTGCCGCTTTCCGCCGAGGCGGAGGGGCACTGATGCCGCTCTCTTTACTACCGCGCTTCGTTCTGCTCCAGCACGGCACCGAGCTGCTCATTCATTTGACGCATTGTACGACGGATTTCGTCCGCAGGGAACGCTTCGCCGTGCCGTATGCTTTCTTGTAGCTTCAGCAGTTCGGATGCGAGCGAGATCGCCGCCATGACAGCGATGCGGTCGGTGCCGCGTACGTTGCTGGCCGTGCGGACTTTCGACATCTCGGCATCGACGCGCGCGACGGCGTCCACGAGCGCGGCCTCGGTTTCGGGCGAACAGGCCAGCCGGTACGTCTGGCCGAGAATCGAAGCTTCGATCTGTTTCGTCGTCATGCGTTCTCTCCGTGGGCTGCGCCGTTGTGGGTCGCGCCTGCCTCGCTCCCAGGCGAGAGCAGATCGAGCTGATTGTCGGCGTCGTATGGGCCCTTCGTGCGAGGCAGTTTTTCGAGAATCGCGTTCAGGCGCACCTGCGCGTCGTCGATCTTGGCAAGCAACGTGTCGCGTTCGACCTGCAGCGCGTTGCGCTCATCGCGCAAGAGCGCGAGTTCGGCGCGCGCCGTGTCGTTGTCCGCGCGAAGCTGGGCGATTTGCTCTTCGAGTGCGTGACGTGCCTGCTGATGGCGTTCGTTGATCGCAATCAGCCGGCCGATGTTCTGTGACAGGATTTCGAGTTCGTTGAGCATCTGCTGCGTCCTCTAAAGACTTGCGCATTTTAGCGCGGAAAAGAGAGGTATCCGATCTTCCACTCGTATCGAGACGTAACGAAATACGCCTTTTTTTGCCGACGCCCACGCGCCGCGAGCCTGATCGGCAATTGTTGACGCCCCCTCGTCGCGCTCCTACACTTCCCGCACTTTGGTGCTCGCGCGCGAATCCGATGCGCGCGGTTAAACGGGAAACAGGGAGCAAGGTCCGCCCGGGCCGAGCCAACCTGTGCTGCCCCCGCAACGGTAAGTGACATGCATCGCGAAGTTCAAGATGCAAAGTCGGTCCAAATGCCACTGCGCGTTTCCAACGCGCGGGAAGGCGGATGCGATTGGTCGCCAGCCCGGATACCGGCCAAAGCGGGAGCTGGTGGTTTCGCTTGGTCGCAGAGTCGTGCGCGGCAAGCGTCGCTCACCGCGCTCATGACAAGGCGGCCTGCGGGGAGCGGGCCGCGTGCCGATCCCTAGGAAAACCATACAATGCCCACGCCCCTGCTACGCGCGACGCTCGTCGCGTTGGCCGGCATGCCGCTTGCCGCGCTCGCACAGTCCGCGACGGACGATTCCATTTCGCAGCTATCGTCCACTTCGTCTGTACCTTCTGCTTCGCCATCATCCGCTTCCTTGCCCTCATCGTCGAGTGGGTCCGACGCGGCCACGGTCACCGCCACTGCCAAAAACGCCACGCCGGCGACTGAATCCGACGGCACGCCGCTCGCGCCGATCGTCGTCACCGCTCAACGTGGGCCGCAGCCGCTCGCCGACGCGATACCGCAGACGACGCGCTTCGATCGCCGGGACATCGACGATTCGACGGCGACGGATCTGCCCGGCCTGCTCGCGCTCGCGCCGGGCGCACAGATCATTCGCAACGGCGGTCCCGGCTCCAACGCGACGCTGATGCTGCGCGGCGGATCCGCGACGCAGTCGCTTGTTCTCATCGACGGCGTGCGCGTCGACTCGGTCAGCCTCGGACAGGCCCAGATCTCGCAAATACCGCTGTCGCAGATCGATCGCGTCGAAGTCGTGAACGGCGACGTCTCCGCGCTCTACGGCTCGGGTGCCATGGGCGGCGTCGTGCAGGTCTTCACGAAGGACGGCGGCAACCATCCGCCTCGCTTTCACTTCTCGCTCGGGTACGGCAGCTACCATACGCAGACGCAGGAGGCCGGCGTCGATGGCGCGTTGGACAAGGATGGAAAAACGACGTTCAGCGTCGACGTGTCGCGCTATAAGACCGACGGCTTCTCGTCGATCGATCCCGCGCTCGCGGCCGGCGCGAATCCGAACGCGAACGGCTATCTGAACGAAAGCGTCTCGGTGGCGCTGCGACACAAGTTCAGCGAGAACTGGGACGCGGGCGTGCGCTTTTTGCAATCCGACGGCAACGACAGTTACGACAACGCATTCGGCGCACCGACCGATATCAATAACCTCTACAGCAAGGTGCGTCGCGCATCGGTGTTCGCGAACGGCAATTTGACCGGCTGGTGGACGACGCATTTCACCGCGGCCGAGGGCGACGATCGCTCCATCGCCAAGACGAACGGCGTCTACAACAACCGCTTCGACACGAACAACCGCCAATACACGTGGCAGAACGATTTCAAGCTCGCCCGCGAGCAGAAGGTCGACATCGGCTACGAACGGCTCGACCAGAGCCTCGGCTCCGATATCTTCGCCGCACCCGATCGCCATGTGAACTCGTTCTTCGCGGGCTATGCGGGCCGCTTCGGCGCAAGCCAGATTCAGGCCAACGTACGGCGCGATCAGTACTCGGATTTCGGCGGCGCGAACACGTACTATCTCGGCTACGGCCTCGATATCACCGAGCATTGGAAAGTGACAGCAAGCTACTCGAGCGCGTTTCGCGCCCCGAGTTTCGACGATCTGTACTTCCCCGGCAGCGGCAATCCGTCGATCAAGCCCGAGCGCAGTCATTCGGTGGAGGCGGCGCTACAGTACGCGTCGGACTCGCTCGGGGTGCTGCGGCTCACCGCGTTCGAAACGCGTTATACCGACTTGATCAACTACGTCTCGACGCAAGGCGGCCTCTTTTTCGTGGCTCAAAACGTCGGCCGCGCAAAAGTGCAGGGGCTCGAAGGGTCGTGGAGCGGCCATCTCGGCAAGACCGACGTGCGCGCCGCATTGACGGTGCAAAATCCCGTCGATGAGGACACGGACACCGATCTCGTCCGGCGCGCGCGGCGCTTCGCGTCGCTTTCGGCGAACCGTGCTATCGGCGCTTGGCGCGTCGGCGGCGAATGGTTCGTGAGCAGCGAACGCGGCGACAATGGCGTCAAGCTCGGCGGCTACGGCGTAGTCAACCTCTCGGCGCGCTATGACATCACGAAGGCCTGGTACGTCAGCGCGCGGATCGAAAACCTCTTCGACAAGAACTATGAGCTCGCTTATCCCTACAACACGCCCCGGCGCAGCGCCTTCTTTACCGTTGGCTGGCAGCCGCGGTGATGGGGCGCCTCTTTCGCTTCGGCGCGACGGTGCGCACTGAAATGAATCGCTCCGCCGTGCTCGCACGGCCGACCATGAGCGGCAGGCGCGCGGCCGCGATCTGGCTCGCGCTCGCGCTCGGCGCCGCAGCCGTCTTCGTGGCGGCGCTGACGCTCGGCAGTGTCGAGGTGACGCCGTGGCGCGCGCTCGCCGCGCTCGTGCACGGGCGCGGGACCGGCGCCGACGTGAGCGCGGAGATCGTGCGGACTTTGCGGCTGCCTCGCGCAGTCGCGGGATTCGCATGCGGCGGGTTGCTCGCGCTTGCCGGCGCACTGCTGCAGGTGCTGCTGCGCAATCCGCTCGCCGATCCCTACGTGCTCGGCGTATCGGGGGGCGCCGCAGCATTCGCTGTGTTCGCGCTGCTCGCCGGCGCGGCATGGTGGACCGTCGATGCGGCTTCGTTCGCCGGCGCGCTGTTCTCGGTCGCGCTCGTGCTCGGTCTCGCCCGGCGCGACCTCTGGCGCGGCGGGGCACAAGAGGCCTCGCCGCGACTTTTGTTGACGGGCGTCGTGCTCGCGACGGGCTGGGGTGCCGTCGTGACGCTTCTTTTGACGCTGGCACCCGACGAGCGTTTGCGCGGCATCCTGTTCTGGCTGACGGGCGATCTGAACGGCGCCGCGGCGCCGTGGCCGGCCCTTGCCGCGCTCGTCGCGGCGTTGGGGCTCAGTGTGCCGGCGGCCCCGCAACTGAACGTGCTGCTGCGTGGCGAAGCGCTCGCGGCCGCGTTGGGCGTCCCGGCGGGGCGGCTGCGGCTGCGGATCTATCTCGTCGCGTCGCTCGCGGCCGCCGTCGCCGTGACGACGGCGGGCACGATCGGCTTCGTCGGCCTCGTCGTGCCGCATGCGTTGCGGCTCGCGTTCGGCAACGACCAGCGCATGCTCGTGCCGGCCTCGGCGCTCGCGGGGGGCATGGCGGTGATGGGCGCGGACCTCGTCGCGCGCACTGTGCTGGCGCCTGCGCAGCTGCCCGTGGGCGTCGTGACGGCCATGATCGGCGTACCGGCGTTTCTGTGGATGCTCCTACGGAGGCAGCGGTGAGCGCTACGCTTTCGGCAAGAGGGCTTGTATTGCGCGCCGGACAGCGCCTGCTGCTCGACGATTTCACCCAGACCTTCGGGGCGGGCGAAATCTGGTGTATCGCGGGCCCCAACGGCGCCGGCAAGACGACGCTTATCTCGACGCTCGCCGGGCTCTTGCGGCCGGCAGCGGGGCATGTCGAGCTCGACGGCGAACGTCTCGACGCATGGGCGCCGCCGCGGCTCGCTCGACGCCGCGCGCTGATGCCGCAGAGCACCCATGATGCGTTCAGCGCGACCGTGCTCGACGTGGTCCTCCTGAACCGGTACCCGTACATCAGCGGCTGGGGCTGGGAGGCCGAAAGCGATCGCGCCGCGGCGCACGCGGCACTCCAGGCGCTTTCGCTCGGCTCGCTCGCGGCACGCGACGTGCTCTCGCTCTCCGGCGGCGAGCGCCAGCGCGTCTCGCTGGCCGCGGCGCTGAGTCAGGGCGCGCCGCTCTTGCTGCTCGACGAGCCGCTCGCGCATCTCGATTGGCATCATCAGATCGATTGTCTGACGGCGCTAGTCAGCTGGATGAAAGCCGAGGCGCGCACGATCGTGTTTTCATGTCACGATCTCAATCTCGCACGCCGCTTCGCCACGCATGCGCTGCTGATGGATGGCACCGGCGCGGCGCACGCGGGACTCGTGAAGGACGTGTTGACGCCCGCGCTCGCGAGCCGCGTTTTCGGCTATCCGCTCGTGCTGATCGAGCAGGACGGCTACGAGGCGCTGGTGCCTGCGCTCCCGCGTGATTCCACCCACCGCTACCATTGATGAATATTCCATTTTCTCTGCCCGTCGTCGCGCCGCTAGACCGCTCGCTGGAAGGCGTGCTCGCGCGGATCATCGACACGAAGACGAAACCCCCAGGCAGCCTCGGCATGCTCGAAGCGCTCGCGCGCCGGATCGGCATGATCCAGCAGACCGTGCGGCCCTCGATCCGACGGCCCGCAATGATCGTGTTCGCGGCCGATCACGGGATTGCCGACGAAGGCGTGAGCCCCTATCCGCAGGCCGTCACGGCGCAGATGGTCGCCAATTTCATCGCGGGCGGCGCGGCGATCAACGCGATCAGCGGCGTGACCGGGTGCACGCTGGAAGTCGTCAACGCGGGCGTGGTAACCCCGCTCGGTTCTCTGCCGGGGCTCGTCGACATTCCCATCGGCCCCGGCACGCGCAATTTCGCGCGTGAGCGCGCGATGACGCGCGAAGAAGTGCAGGCCGCGCTGCTTGCGGGCGCGGCGCGCGTCGATCACCACGCCTCGCTCGGCACCAACACGATCGGTTTCGGGGAAATGGGCATCGCCAATACGTCGTCGGCGGCCTGCCTTATGAGCCGGCTCGTCGGCGTGCCGATCGACGAGTGCGTCGGCCGCGGGACGGGGCTCGACGACGCGGGCCTCGCGCGCAAGCGCAATGTGCTCGCCGGGGCGCTCGAGCGTCATCG
>CAYPWK010000004.1:0-14797 GCA_964414365.1 uncultured Burkholderia sp. | reverse complement strand
ACGCGGGCCTCGCGCGCAAGCGCAATGTGCTCGCCGGGGCGCTCGAGCGTCATCGCGATGCGAGAGAGCCGCTTGACGTCCTCTGTGCGTTCGGCGGCTTCGAAATCGCCATGATGACGGGCGCCTATCTGGCCGCGGCACGCGCAAACATGACGATCCTCGTCGACGGCTTCATCGCTTCCGCGGCGCTCGTCGTCGCGCGTGCGCTGGCGCCGGCCGTCATCGACTATTGCGTATTCGCCCATCTGTCCGACGAAGCCGGGCACCGCCGCATGCTCGAGTGTTTCGACGCCAAGCCGCTGCTGTCGCTCGGCATGCGACTCGGAGAAGGCACCGGCGCGGCGCTTGCGCTGCCGATCCTGCGCGCGGCCGTGGCGTTCCTCACCGAGATGGCGAGCTTTGAATCAGCCGGCGTGGCGACACCTGATGAAGTCGATCGGCGTCAGGACTCCGTCTCCGAGCGGTCCGTTGCGCCGGGCGCATCGGACAGCGAGCCGCTAGTCCGATGAAAGACGTGGGTGATACCCCGCGCCAGGCCGATACGCGCGTCGACGATCGGCGCACCGAGTTCCGCTATCTTTGCGCGGCGCTAGGCTACTTCACGCGCATACCCGTGCCGCGCCGCCTTGGCGGCGATGCGACCGACCTTGCGGGGGCGATCCGGTATTTTCCGCTCGTCGGCGCGCTCATCGGAGCGATCGGCGCGGTGACGTATCTTCTTGCGCTGCGTGTTTTCCCTCCCTCGATCGCCGTGCTGCTTTCGATGGCGGCGACGCTCGCGGCAACGGGCGCGTTTCACGAGGACGGGCTCGCCGACTGCTGCGACGCGTTCGGCGGGGGCGCGACACGCGACGACGTCCTGAGGATCATGCGGGATCCGCGGATCGGGGCGTTCGGCGCCATCGGGCTTGTCGTCGCGCTCGCGCTCAAGTGGCAAGCGCTCGCAGCGCTGCCGCCGCTCCTTGCGGCCTGGATCATGATCGCCGCGCACGCCGCGAGCCGGGCGATTGCGGCGAGCTATCTCGTGACACTCGACTACGCGCGCCCGGAAGGCAAGGCGCAGCCCGTCGCGCAGCGGATGTCGCCGCGCGCCTATGGCCTCGCGGCGGCGCTCGGGCTGCCCTGGCTCCTTTGGCCGGACTGGCGCGCGGGATTGCTCGCGCTCGGCGTGGCGCTCTTGCTGCGCGCCGTGCTCGCCCGGTACCTCGTCAAGCGGTTAGGGGGCTACACTGGCGATTGTCTCGGCTTCGCGCAGCAAATCTTCGAGCTGGCGATTTATCTGAGCGTTCTCGCATGGATCTCGTCCTGATTCGCCATCCCGCGACCGCCCTCGACGCAGGAATCTGCTACGGACGCAGCGACGTGCCGCTAGCCGGCGACGCGCGCGCGGCTTCGGATGCGCTGTTCGAGCGCTTGACCGGCATCGGCGCGCCGCCGCCGCAGACGCTTTGGACGAGCCCGTTGCGGCGCTGCGCGAGCGTCGCGGCCTGGCTTGCTCGCGATTGCGGCTGCGTTGCCCGGGCCGATGCACGACTGCAGGAAATCGACTTCGGGGCCTGGGAGCGCATGCGCTGGGACACGATCGATCGGGCGGCGCTCGACGCCTGGGCGGCCGACTTCGTCCATGCGCGCGTGCACGGCGGCGAGAGCGTCGCGCAGTTTGCCGCGCGCGTTGCCGCCTGGTTCGACAGTTGGACGGGGTCATTCGGCGCTTTGCGCGTCGCCGGTGCTCCACATGCTTCCGGTGCGTCGGCTTCGCCTAAGCTTCGGTCACCATTGGCTGCGCGCGTCTTGCCGCGCTCGGCCGGTTCCTCCGCTTGGAGCCCGTCTACGTCACCTGCTTCGCAGGCCCCGCCGGCTCGGTTTTCCATCGAGTCCGCGACCTCGCCGGCTTCCTCGCCGTCAGCAGAGCCAACGAGTGGAGCGGCGCCGACGGCCTACGTCGTGACGCATGCGGGCGTCATTCGTGTGCTCGCGTCACTTACGCTCGGCATCTCCGTCAAAGAGCTGCAGGAATGGCCGCTCGATCTTGCCGCCATCGTCTGGCTGCGCCGCGCGCATAACGGCGACGGCTGGCATCTCGTGCGCTGGAACGCGTAACCGGATTGCCCGGCGCTTTTAACGTCCCCCAGGCGGCTCGGTCTGCGATTACCCGAGAGCCGTGGGCGCCCACTGGGGTGCGCGCGTTACGGCGCGGCGTGCAGCGGCAACGCACGCCGTGAGCGCGCAATGTCGAGATCGTGGCAAAGCGCCGCAATGCCGAGCGGGAGGCGCGGTCCCGGTCGATCGATGAGATCGGCGTCGAGGACGAAAAGGTTGCCGCGCGCGACGGCGTCGAGTCGGGGCCACGCGCGCCATAGTGCGAACTCGGGTGCGCTTGCGCCGGCGTCAACTTGCGCCGACGTCGCGACAGGGTCGGCTGTGACGATCGCCTCGGGGTTCGCGGCGACGACAGCCTCCGTCGACACCGTCGGCACGAGCGGCGCGAGTCCGGCGAAGACGTTGCGGCCGCCGCAAAGCGTGATGGCGTCACTGACGATATGCGCGCCGTTTAGCGTCATGAGCGGCCGGCTCCAGACCTGGTAGAACACAGTCACCGGCGGGCGGTCTGCATACTGCGCGCGCAGGCTCGCGATTTTGTCGCGGTAATCGCGCGCGGCGGCGCCGGCTGCGGCTTGGGTGCCCAGCAGAACACCGAGCTTTTCCAAATCCGTCGCCACGTCGTCGAGCTTATGCGGTTCGCTGCGAAAGAGTGCGATGCCGAGCCCGCGCAACTGATCGAGTTGCCGCTCGTCGTTGCCGTGCCGCCAGACGACGATGAGGTCGGGCTTTAACGCGACGATGCGCTCGAGGTCGAGCGCGGTATTGTCGCCGACGCGCGGCAACGCTTTCGCGGCCGGCGGATAGTCGCTGTATGAGACGGCGCCGGCGAGCTTCGCTCCGCCGCCTGCCGCGTAGACGAGCTCCACGGTATGAGGAGCGAGCGCGATAACCCTCTGCGCGGGCCCCGCGAGTGTTACGGTCGCCCCTGAGCCGTCGATGACGGAGAGGGCGGCGTGCGCAGTGATCGAGGCACCGAGGGCGAGCGTGCCGGCGAGGCGGGCGAAAAGCGCGGGAAGTCGGACGGCACGCGGCGAGGTCAATCGGCGGGCGGTCGTCATGGCGTGACTGGCGCTTTGACGACGACGGGCAGCCCCGCGACCATCAGCGTGACCTGTTTCGCGACGGCCGCGACGCGCTGGTTCAGCCGTCCGAGCTCATCCACGTAACGGCGCGTCACGGAGCCGAGCGGCACCACGCCCAGCCCGATCTCATTGCTGACGACGATGATCTCGCCGCGAGTGGCGGCAAGCTCGGCCTCGAACGCGTCGAGGTGTGCCCCGAACGCCGCGGGCTGCGCCATTGCGGCTTCGGCTGCAAGCGCTTCGGCGCCCCGAAGCGGCGGCTCGGCGCCGGCGGTGTCGTCATGCGAATCGATCGGGCAGAGCAGGTTCGCGAGCCAAAGCGTCAGGCAATCGATGAGTACGCAACGATCCTCGCCGTCCGCTTTGCGCAGGGCGGCGGCGAGATCGGCGCCGGCTTCCACGAGCGTCCAATGCGCGGGCCGGCGCGCACGATGATGAGCGATGCGGGCGGCGAACTCGTCGTCGGCGCCGCATGCCGTGGCGATGTAGGTGACAGGCAGTGCGCTCGCCGTCGCGAGCCGTTCGGCATGGATGCTTTTGCCGGAGCGCGCGCCGCCGAGCACGAATGTGACATCGGGAAAGGTCTTCATGCCCGGATTTTAGCCCGTGCCCACGCGCGCGCCGCAGGCGCCATCAGCGCATTCGGCTGATCGGCTCGTTCAACTCGTTGGGCTCGTTGGGCTTCTTTGGCTGGTTCGGCTCTTGGGCTCGCTCGGCTTGCTCGGCTCGTTCAGCTCGTTCAGCTCGTTCGGCGGGGACACCCCTGTTTGGCGTCGGCCGATTTGCCGATATTATCGTCAGCGCGTTGCCTGATATAAGTTGTGAGCGAAGTGGGCAAACCGGTCGCCTGATGCGGCCTTCACTCAGGAGTGTTCATGACGGTAATCGTGGTGGCCAACCCCAAGGGAGGGGTCGGCAAGAGCACGCTATCGACCAATCTGGCAGGTTACTTCGCGGCGAGCGGCGAATGGGTGGCGCTTGCCGATCTCGATCGGCAGCAGTCCGCGCATGACTGGCTTGCGCTGCGGGCGCAAGGGTTGCCGGCGATCGAAGCGTGGGAAGTCGATCCGGATGACCCGGCCAGGCCGCCGAGGGGTCTCGAGCACGCCATCGTCGATACGCCGGCCGGTCTGCGCGGCAATCGCTTGACCGCCGCGATCGGGCTCGCCGATAAGGTCGTCGTGCCGCTCCAGCCGTCGTTGTTCGATATTCTTGCAACGCAGCATTTTCTCGAGCGCCTAGCCGAGGAGAAGGCAGTCCGCAAAGGGGCGATCGAGGTCGGCATCGTGGGGATGCGTGTCGACGCGCGCACGCGCTCGGCCGATCAATTGCACCGCTTCGTCGAGGGCCTGGATCTGCCTGTGCTCGGCTACTTGCGCGATACGCAGAACTACGTCCAGCTCGCCGCGCACGGGCTCACCTTGTGGGATGTCGCCAAAAGCCGCGTCGAGAAGGACCTCGAGCAGTGGGAGCCGATCGTCGCCTGGGCGTCAAAGGCCAAATAAAGACGAGCTGTCGGCGCGACGAATGTCGTCAGCGCTAAAGGCCGTTCCCGCGTCAGGTCCAGCTCTGCACCGGCACGTGGCCCCGGCTGCCCTTTTGCTTGTTGTGCTCGTCGACGAACACCAGCTTGGGTTCCCAGCCCGCCTTGAGCTCGGCTTCGTCGATCATGGCGAAGGCGGCGATGATGACGAGATCACCCAGCTGCGCGCGCCGTGCGGCAGAGCCGTTCAACGAGATCATGCCGCTGCCACGCTCGCCGCGGATGGCATACGTCGAGAACCGTTCGCCGTTGTTGATGTTCCAGATATCGATGCGCTCGTTTTCGACGATGTTTGCCGCTTCGAGCAAATCTTCGTCTATGGCGCACGAACCCTCGTAGTGGAGTTCGCAGTGCGTGACGACGGCGCGATGGATCTTCGATTTGAGCATATGGCGCTGCATGGTCGTTTCCTCAGATCTCGAGATTGTCGATGAGGCGCGTCGCGCCCAGCTTGGCGGCGGCCAGCACGACGAGCGGCGCTTCCTTCTCGTGCGCGGCGGGCGCGACGAGATCCGAGCGCTTGCGGATGGCTATGTAGTCGGGATTCCAGCCCCGGGCGGCGAGGGCTGCCATCGCCTCTCGTTCGAGCTTGCCGAAATCGCGCTCGCCGGCGAGCACGCCCTCGCGCAAGCGCGCGAGCGTGGCGGCCAGCATCGGCGCTTCGGTGCGCTCGGTTTTGCTCAGGTAGCGGTTGCGCGAGCTCAACGCGAGACCATCGGTGTCACGCACGGTCTCGGCCGCGATGATGTCCGTCTGCAGAGCGAACTGGTGGCACATTCGCCGCACGATCATCAGTTGCTGGTAGTCCTTCTTGCCGAAGACGGCCACGCGCGGCTGAACGCAGGCCATCAGCTTCATCACGACCGTGCAGACGCCCGTAAAGAAGCCGGGGCGGAACTCGCCTTCGAGAATGTCGCCGAGGTCATGCGGCGGGTGCACGCGGTACTCCTGCGGCTCGGGGTACATGTCACGCTCGGTCGGTGCGAAGAGCACATAGACGTTCTCCTTCTCGAGCTTCTCGATATCGGCCTCGAGCGTGCGCGGATACTTGTCGAAGTCCTCGTTCGGGCCAAATTGCAGACGATTGACGAAGATACTTGCGACGACGGGGTCGCCGTGCTGGCGCGCCAGCCGCATCAGCGACAGGTGCCCCTCGTGCAGGTTGCCCATCGTCGGCACGAATGCCGTTCGGTTCTGGCCGCGCAATTGGTCGCGCAATTCCTGGATCGAGCTGATGACTTTCATGATGGCCGGTTTTTTCGCGCTGGCGCGAGCGGTGAGGAAGCGCGCCGATTGTAGTGGATTTGCTCGGTATTGAGCTCAAGCCGGCAGATAGGCGAGCCGCACGTAGATCGGAGCGAAGGCCTCGGCCTGTGTGATCTCGATCAGCGATTCGCGCGAAAGCTCCAGCATGGCGATGAAGTTGACAACGACGACAGGCACTCCGCGCGACACGTCGAAGAGTTCGGAGAACTCCATGAAGCGCGCGTTTTGCAGCCGCCGCAGGATGAGACTCATATGCTCGCGCACCGAAAGCTCCTCGCGCGAGATCTTGTGGTGCTGCACGAGCTTGGCGCGTTTCAACACGTCGGCCCAGGCCGCACGCAGATCGTCCGTCGACACGTCGGGGAAGCGCGGCGCGACACTCTGCTCGATGTAGACCTGAGCGCGCAGGAAATCGCGCCCGAGCTGCGGCAACCGGTCGAGCTGCTGTGCCGCGAGCTTCATGCGCTCGTATTCGAGCAACCGCCGGACGAGTTCCGCGCGCGGATCCTCGGCCTCGTCCCCGGTGTCGGCCTTCTTGACCGGCAGCAACATGCGCGACTTGATCTCGATCAGCATCGCAGCCATCAGAAGGTATTCCGCGGCGAGCTCGAGGTTCGACTTGCGCAATTGCTCGACGTAGCCGAGATACTGCGCCGTCACGTCGGCCATCGGAATGTCCAGAACGTTGAAATTCTGCTTGCGGATCAGGTAGAGCAAGAGATCGAGCGGGCCTTCGAACGTCTCGAGGAAAACCTCGAGCGCGTCCGGCGGAATGTAGAGATCCTGCGGCAGCTTGAAGAGCGGCTCGCCGTAAAGGCGAGCGAAAGCAACGCCATCGACGGTGTCGGGCGTCGTGTCAGTGGCTGGCGCGGTCAGCGCGGCTTGCGGCTCGCGCGGGCGGCTGACCTCGTCGGCAGCGCTCACGCTCAGAAGTTTTGGTAGTAGACGTAAGGCGTCTGTTTTACGCGGGAAGCCTGCTGATTGGCGCGCTCTTCGAGATCGAGCGGTTGCTTGTCCCACAGGAGCGCGCGGCCGCGTCGCTGCTCTTCCTCGAGCGTGGGCCGTTGCTGCTTCAGTTCATTGAGAAACTTCGTGATATCCGATTGATACATGGCTCAGCGATCGTGGAAAATGGGGATGAATCAAGTCGGGGCATGATGCGCCTGCGGCGCAGCCGGCAAGGCCATCACCGCATGCGGACTGCCTCGGTGAATCCGGATTTTAGCGCATGCGCGCACGGGCGGAACATCGCGCGGCGAGCGTCGTCAAACCGGGGCGCCCGACTTGCGGGCCGGCTACGAGCCGCGTCGCTCGCCATCATGGTCACGGCGGATCCTACAATGGCTGCCACAAAACAAGGAGGGCCCGTTTGCGGGAAGCCGTAATCGATCCGCCGAGCGCGTCGCGCAGCGTTCACGGACACTTCGCGCAGCTCGCGTCGCTTGCGCCGTTCCTGCCGTCCGCACGCCGCCTGCGCGGCTGGCTTCCCGCAGCCGTCGGAGGGCTGCTGCTTGCGCTATCGGCGCCGGCCGCCGCCCGTTACAGCATCGAAATCGACGCGCCGCGCTCAGTCCGCAAGCTACTGAAAGAGCATCTCGACCTGGCGCGCTTCGCCAAGCGTGACGACATCAGCAACGATCAATTCGAGTTCCTCGTCACCGCCACGCCGCAGCAGGTGCGCGATCTCGTTGCGACCGAGGGCTATTTTTCGCCCGTCGTGCGCACCGACGTGCGAACCGCGGGCGGCAAGAGGAATGTCGCCGTCCACGTCGACCCGGGTCCGCGCACGACCGTTACATCGGTCGAACTCAGGTTCGAGGGACCGGTTACGACCGAGGCGCCCGCCCGCGAGAACGCGGCTCGTTTCGCTTTCTCGTTGCACGCCGGCGAACCGTTCACCCAATCGGGCTGGAGCGATGCGAAGGATGCGGCGTTAAAGGCCCTGCAGGCGCAACGCTATCTCGGCGCGAAGATCGCCCGCTCGGAGGCGCGCATCGATCCGCTACGAAAGACGGCTGCACTTTCGGTGACGTTCGCAAGCGGGCCGACGTTCACGCTTGGCGCGCTCGACGTTACCGGCGTGCGCCGCTACCCGGGATGGATCGTGACGAACGTGAACCCGCTGTCCGTCGGCGAGACGTACGAGAGCGAGCGCATCGCCGAGCTCCAGCGCCAGTTGCAAAATACGCCGTACTATGCGAGCGTCGCGATAGACATCGACAACGATGTCGATCATCCGCACGATACGCCGGTCCACGTGAAGGTCAGCGAGTATCCGTACAACAGCGTGCGCAGCAGCATAGGCTACGCGACCGATACGGGAGCGCATATCCAGGGCGCCTATACGTACTTGAATACGTTCGGCGCGGCCTGGCCGTTCTCGCTGCAAGGGCGGCTCGACCAGATCCAGCAGTACGGCCAAATTCAGCTCTCGATGCCGCCCGGCAAGCGCGGGTGGGTCAACAGCGCATTCGCCTCGTACACGACGACGAACGTGTCGGGCACGCGCATCTACAGCGCCCGCGCGGGCCTGCAGCGCACCCGCACATCCCAGTTCATCGACTACGGGTACTCGATGCAGTTCTATTCGGACCGTCTCGATCAGAATACGGCCGGTCCAACGACGGCCCATGCGCTGGTGCCGCAATGGTGGTGGACGCGCCGCAACGTGGACGATCTGCTCTTTCCTCGCTCGGGCAACCTGCTCCATGCCGAGGCCGGCTTTGCGATAAAGGGGCTGCTCTCGGGCCAGACGTTCACGCGCGCTTACGGGCGCGGCGAGCAGTACTTGCCGATCGGCAAGCGCGACCTGATGGTGTTCCGCGCGGAACTCGGCGGCGTGTTCACGGCCGGCAGCTCGAGTGGCGTCCCCGCATCGCTGCGCTTTCGCGCGGGCGGCTCGAATTCGATCCGAGGCTACGGCTTTCAGAGCATCGGCACCATCGTCGACGGTTCGACGCTGCCGGCAAAATACCTCGTCACTGCCACCGCCGAGTACCAGCACTGGTTCACGCACGACTGGGGCGCGGCCGTCTTCTACGACATCGGCACCGCCACCGATACGTGGAGCGAGAAAACGTTCTATTCGGGCGTTGGCGTCGGCGCGCGCTGGCGCAGCCCCGTCGGGCCGATCAACGTCGACCTAGCCTACGGCCTCCGCAATCGGAGCGTGCGCCCGTACTTGACGCTCGGTATCGCTTTCTGATTTCACCTGCGCATGACGAACGAACCGCCGCCGCCCGACGTCACACCAGCGCCGCCCATCCTGCCCGGCGGCGCCGCGCCGCCGAATCCGCCGCAGCCGCCGGAGCCCGAGCCGCCCCGGCCGCCGCGGCGAGGTCGGCATCGTGCATTGAGCGCGGCGATTTGGACGGCCGGCGTGGTCGTGGTGGTGCTCGCACTCGCCGCGCTCGCGCTCTACGGCGCGCTGACGACCGAGCGCGGCACGCGGCTCGCCTGGCGCGCGGCCGTTGCAGTGTCGGGCGGCCGTTTGTCCGGCACGCTGGTTGGCGGCACGTTGGCTACGGGGGTTCGGCTCGCCGACGTTCGCTGGCGAAGCGGCTTTCCGCCATCGGCCGCGGCGGGTGCGCCGGCACCCTCGGGCGCATCGGAATCGACCGGCGGCAGCACCGTTGCCGGGGGCGCGGCGACGGGCGCCTCGGCCGCATCCGGCGGTACCGGGCGGGCGGCCGCGCCGCCCGGCGGCGGCACCGACATTCGCATCGATCGACTGACAGGGCACTGGTCGCTGACACGCTCGCCGTGGCGCTTCACGATCGACGATCTGCGTGCGGGCACCATCGACGCGCAACTCGCGCCGTCCGGGAGCAAAGCGCCGCTCAGACTGCCGACGAGCCTGCGGCTGCCGCTCGAGCTCGACATCCGGTTGCTCTCGATCGGCACGCTGCGCCTTCGCGACGGCACGAGCACGAGTGAATACGATGGTCTCCAGTTGCACGGGCGCAGCGACGGGCGCCACCACGCGCTGTCGCTCGATGGGATCGACACGCCTTATGGCGCCGTCAGGGCGACGCTGTCGCTCGACGGCGTTCGCCCGTTCGCGCTCGCGGGCGAGGTTGGCTATGTCGGCAAGGTTGCCGAAGAGCCGGTTCGGGTGAATGGGCACTTGTCGGGAACGCTTGAAGCGCTGGCCGCCGATATCGCCGCGAGCGGATTTAAGCTTTCCGGCCGAGCGCACGTCGAAGCCGAGCCGTTCGCGCTGGTCCCGCTCAAGCGGGTGACGCTTTCGTTCGCCCATGTCAATCCGCAGGCGTTCAGCGCCAGCACGCCGTCCGCCGACCTTTCGGTCGACGCGCAGCTGGCCCCTGTCAACGGGACGAGCGGCGCTTCGCTCGTCGTCGTGGGCTCGGTTTCGGTCGTCAACGCAAAGCCCGGGGCGCTTGATGTCAAGCTGTTGCCGTTGATCGATGCACAGGCTGACTTGCGGCTCGACGTGCGCGAAGAACGGATCGACAACCTGCGTGTGAGGCTGGTGCCCAACGCGACGGTATCGGGCGGCGGCACGCTCCATCGAGGACGAGGGCGGCTCGAGCTGCGTGTGGCCGGGCTGGACGTCAATACGATTACGCCGTATGTGCGACCGACCGCGTTCGACGGCCCGATCGGCGTTTCCCTCGACGGCGCGACGCAGTCGCTCGATATCGATCTGACCGACAAGCGCGCGCAACTGGGGGCGCGCGCCCATGTGGCGCTCGATCGAACGCGGATTGCACTGAAGGGCGTGCGCGTGAGCGCCGGGCCAGGACGCGTGGATCTCGACGGCACGCTAGCGCGCGATGCAACGGAAGCATACGAACTGCGCGCCAAGCTCACCGATTTCGACCCGCGTCTGCTGATGGCTTCCGGGCGACCGACGACCGCGCGGCCGACGTCTGCCGATGCGAAGGGGCATGCAATGGCACGGCCGGCTGTGGGCAAGACGAGAGGTGCCGGCACACGGCCGGGTGCTGCCGGCAGCAAGGCTCTGCCGACATTGCCGCAGGCGCGTGTGACAGGGACACTGTCGGCGACGGGCGCGCTCGCGCCTGTATTTGCGACGAAGCTGCGCTTCGCGCTCGGCGATAGCGTCTACGACGGCTTTCCGCTCACGGGCTCGGGCATGGTGCAGCTTGTCGGAAAGCGACTGCTGCCGAGCGAGGCCGCGCTTTCGATCGCGGGTAACGACGTGGAGCTGCACGGCAGCTTCGGCGGCCGCGGCGATCGACTTCGCTTTCATGTCGCGGCCCCGAGGCTCGATCGGCTCGGGTTCGGCCTCGCCGGCACGGTCGTCGCGGATGGCGATCTGACAGGCACGCTGGCCCATCCCGACGCGACGCTTTCATACGATGCCAAAGGCGTCGCCTTTCGCGAGAACCGCGTCGGCGCGGCAACGGGCCGCGCGTTGATTCGCGATGGCGCGAACGGCGCGCTTGAATTCGTGACCGATGCGCGCGACGTCCATACAAGCGTGGCTGACTTCGCGAGCTTGTCGGCGCATGCGAGCGGCACGCGCGCGAAGCACGCGTTCGATGTGGCGGGCAAGGGCACCGTGCGAGGGCGGCCTGTCGACCTGACGCTCGCCGCCTCGGGCGGCTTGACCGAGACGGCCGGCGGTCCGCGCTGGGACGGCACCGTGACGCGCCTTGCGAACCGCGGCATGCCGTCGCTCCAATTGCAATCGCCGCTCGCGGTGAAGGCGTCGCGCGAATCGATCGCACTGGGCGCAACGCGGCTCGCATTCGAAGGGGCGGTCCTCGACTTGAAGTCGTTCGCCTACGATCGAGGCGCGCTCAGCTCGGCCGGCGCAGCGACGAACCTCTCGATTGGCCGTTTGCTAGCCGTTCGAGAGGAATTGACGGGCACGCCTTCACGCGTCAAGAGCGATCTGGTTCTCGCGGGCGATTGGAACTTCTCGCTTGGCCGCACAGCGATCGGCTACGCGCGCATCGACCGAGTGAGCGGCGATCTATCGGTCGATACCGGCCGCGGCGGCCTCGTTCCGCTCGGTATCACGACGCTGGGCGCCCGGATGGAAGCGAACGGCGGCTCGCGACTCACGACGACGTTGCACGCAGCGGCAAGCCGCGTGGGCAGGGCCGAGGCCAACGTCTCGGTGGCGCTCATGCCCGACGTGGAGAGAGGCGGCATATTGCACCTCGCCCCCGACGCGCCGCTTGTGGGCACGGTGACGGCCGACGTGCCGTCGCTGACGACGACGGGCGGCCTCATCGGCCCAAGCTATTTGCTCGATGGCCGCCTTGCATTGAGACTGACGCTCGCCGGCACCGCGGCCAAGCCGGCCGTCTCAGGATCGCTGACGGGCGACGGGCTGTCCGCAACCGTCGTCGACCAAGGCGTGCAGCTGAAGGACGGCGTGATACGCGTGGCGCTGTCGAACAATCTCGTCGAATTCCAGCGTGTCGAATTTCGCGGCGGCAACGGCACTTTGCGCGCGACCGGACGCATCGGGCTCGATGGTGCCGAACCCGAGCTCGCCGCGCAGGTCGTGGCGGACAAGCTCGAGCTCTTCGCGGCCCCCGATCGCCAGCTTTCGCTGTCGGGCAACGCGACGGTGGCCAACGCCGGCCCCGAGGGCGGGATGGAAATCAACGGCAAATTCAAGGTCGACCATGCACTCTTCGATACGCCGGAGCTGCCGGCGCCGAAACTCTCCGACGATGTGGTGATCGTGCGCGCAAATGGCACCAACGGCGGCAATGCCGGGACGCAAGCGTCGTCCGACGCGACGCAGTCGATGAACAAGCCCGTCGGCCGGTTCGCGCCACACGCGAACATCGATATCGATCTCGGCTCGGATTTCCGCTTCCGCGGCCGGGGCGCCGATCTCGGCTTGCGCGGCATGGTGACGTTGATGTCGGCGCCGCTCAAGCCGCTGCGGGCGATCGGCAACGTTCGCGTGATCGAGGGCTCCACCTATACGACGTTCGGCCGCAAACTCGCGATCGAGAACGGGTTCTTCACGTTCAACGGCCCAGTGGCGAACCCCGGCATCAATATCCTGGCGATGCGGCGCAATCAGGACGTGGAAGCGGGGGTGCAGGTGACGGGCACCGTGGGTGCGCCCGTGGTCAAGCTTGTCTCGGAGCCGAATGTGCCCGATGACGAAAAACTCTCGTGGCTGCTCTTCGGCCACGGCACCAACCAGGGCAACAACCTGGGCCAGCAGAGCACGATGACGACGGCGCCCGCGCTGCTCGGCAGCGCGACGGGCAAGCGCGTCGCAAAAACGGTCGGCCTGGACGAGGTGACGGTGGGGCGCAGCGAGGTGGGCCTGACGGACCCGCAGGTCGTCATGCTCTCGAAGGCCATCACCGAGCGACTCGTGCTCGGCTACGAGCAGGGCCTGCAATCGGCCAGCAACGCCTTCAAGGCGACCGTGAACCTTTCGCGCTTCTGGGCCGTCTCCGTGTACGGCGGCACGTTTGAGGGCCTCGACGTCAGCTTCACGCGACGTTTCGACGGCTTCTGGTCGCGTTAGGGCCTGTAGCTAGCGCCTTTCATCGAGGTGAACAGACCCTACCGCACGCGCATGCCCGGCCGCGCGCCGCTGTGAGGCTCGAGGATGTAAAGGCCGGGCTCGGCTTTTTCGTCTGCTGCCGATGCCGCGAGCACCATCCCTTCCGAGATGCCGAACTTCATCTTGCGCGGTGCGAGGTTGGCGACCATGACCGTCAGCTTGCCGATGAGCGCTTCCGGCTGATACGCGGACTTGATGCCGGAGAAGACGTTGCGCGTCTTCTCCTCGCCCACGTCGAGCGTGAGCTGCAGCAGTTTGTCCGAGCCTTCCACGGCCTTGCAATCGACGATGAGTGCCACGCGCAGGTCGATCTTCGCGAAATCGTCGATGCCGATGACGCCGTTCGCATCAGCGTGAGCAGCGGCGACGCTGGCCTGCCCGGCCTTCGCAGTCTTCGCGCTTTTAGCGCTCGCTCCGTTCGCCGCCTGGTCCTTGATGGCCGCGGAATTTAGATCGCCCGGCGCGCTCGCGGGCTGCAGACTTTGGCGGTTGGCCGCAACGAGCGCCTCGATCTGTTTCGCATCGACGCGCGTCATCAGATGCTTATACGCATTGATCGGCCGTTCGGACGAGAGCGGCCGATTCGCGTCGGCCCAGACGAACGGCGCGACGCCGAGGAACGCTTCGACGTTCTCGGCGAGCACCGGCAGCACGGGCTTCAGCGCAATGGAGAGCAGCCGGAACGCTTCGACGCTGACGCTGACCGTCTCGTGCAATGCGACGGCGTTGGCCGGATCCTTGGCCTGGTCCCATGGCTTGGCCGTGTCGACGTAGGTGTTGACGGCGTCGGCGAGCTCCATCGTCTGCCGGATGGCGCGGCTGTACTCGCGCGCTTCGTAGTGCGCGGCGATCTGCGGCACGGCTGCACGCAGTGTGCCGAGCAGCGGATGATGCATCGCGCTGTCCTGCACGCGTCCGTCGAACCGCTTGGTCAGAAAGCCGGCGGCGCGGCTTGCGATGTTGACGTATTTGCCGACGATGTCGCTGTTCACGCGCGCCTGGAAGTCTTCGAGGTTCAGATCGATGTCTTCCATCGTCGCGTTGAGCTTGGCGGCGAGGTAGTAGCGCAGCCATTCGGGGTTGAGGCCCGTTTCCACATAGCTTTGCGCGGTGATGAACGTGCCGCGCGATTTTGACATCTTCGCGCCGTCCACGGTCAGGAAGCCGTGCGCGAACACGTTGGTCGGCGTGCGGTGGCCCGAAAATTCGAGCATGGCCGGCCAGAACAACGTGTGGAAATAGAGAATGTCTTTGCCGATGAAGTGA
>CAYPWK010000003.1:32186-46177 GCA_964414365.1 uncultured Burkholderia sp. | reverse complement strand
TGACGAGGCGCGCGATTTCGTCTTCCGAATCGGGCGTGAGCACGACGAACGGGTACTCGACGCGCCAATCGGTCGCATCGGTGACGTGAGAGACACGAGAAAGACCGTCGAAGCGGATGTTGTCCTTCTGCGTGCAGCGGCCCAGCACTCTCAACGCACGGCGGCGCAATTCGGCGGTCTCGGCGAATTCGGCCGCGAACGACTCGACGGCGCGGCGTGCCGCTGCGACGAGCGTCTCGACGCGCGAGGCGCGCTCTTTGCCGGCCTCGTCGTCATGCGAGAACAGATCGGCGCGGCGGCGCTTCTCGATCTCGCCGAGCCGGTGGTGGAGCGCTTCGATCAGCAGCTTGCGTCGCTTCGGGTTGTCGAGCAGATCGTCTTGCAGATAGGGGTTGCGGCGCACGACCCAGATATCGCCGAGCACCTCGTAGAGCATCCGCGCCGAACGGCCCGTGCGACGCTCGGCGCGCAGCTCGTCGAGCACTCCCCAGGCCTCCTCCCCCAGCAACCGGATGACGATTTCGCGGTCGGAGAACGAGGTGTAGTTGTAGGGGATCTCGCGCAGGCGCGGTTCGGGATCGGCAGCCAGCGCGGCGGCGGCGCCGTTCGGATCGAAGACTTGAGGTGCGTTCATGGTCGGACGGATCGATGAACCCGCCGCGCGCTCGTCGGTCGAGTCGACCTAGTCGCGATAGCGCAGCGAGCAATGCGCATCAGGCGCACGATTTTCTGGAAACTTTGGCTTCGTCAGGTGAGCGGCCATCGCACGGCGGGCGCCGGCGAGCCCTCGCGAGCAGCGTTACACCGGACACGATCGTCCATGACGGACATGACGCTCCGCCGCGGGGCGCGCTTCTCGCGGTGCGGGGATCAAGTGGGCGGTCCGAGGGTGCCAGCGCATTTTCCGGTCCAGGTTACAAAGGGCGATTCTACCGCATCATCGGCAATGGCGTGGGAGGGCTGAATGCAGGCAAAACGGCGCCGCGCGAGGCGAAAACGCGGTTCTGGCGTTCCGCCTCGCGACGAATAGATCGACCGACCGACCGGTCGATCATCGCCCTCGGCGACGAGAGCCCGGCAGCGAGCGCCGCGAAAGTTCGACGACTGAGGAAGCGCCACCGCGTGATCGAGGCGCCGTTGGCGCTATCATTGTCCTTTTCAGCCTCTGGCGGTCTGTCGAAGCGCATTGCCGCGTCATTACATGTCCACGTTTTCCCACGATTACCTCAAGAAAATCCTGACGGCGCGCGTCTACGACGTGGCTCGCGAAACCGAGCTCGAGCCGGCCCGCAACCTGTCGGCGCGGCTGGCGAACCGTGTCTATCTGAAACGGGAAGACAACCAGCCTGTCTTCTCGTTCAAGTTGCGCGGCGCCTACAACAAGATGGTGCACCTATCCGCCGAGGCAATGGCGCGGGGCGTCATCACCGCCTCGGCCGGCAATCACGCGCAGGGCGTCGCCTATTCGGCGGCGCGCCTCGGCGTGAAAGCCGTCATCGTCGTGCCCGTCACGACGCCGCAAGTCAAGGTCGACGCCGTGCGCGCACATGGCGGGCCGACCGTCGACGTCGTGCAGGCGGGCGAATCGTACAGCGACGCCTACGCGCACGCGCTCGAGCTTCAGGAGGCGCGTGGCCTTTCGTTCGTCCATCCGTTCGACGATCCGTACGTCATCGCCGGCCAGGGCACGATCGCCATGGAGATCCTGAGTCAGCACCAGGCACCGATTCACGCAATCTTCGTTCCAATCGGCGGCGGCGGCCTAGCGGCCGGCGTAGCGGCCTACGTGAAGGCCGTGCGGCCCGACATTAAAGTCATCGGCGTTCAAACGGAAGACTCGTGCGCGATGGCGATGTCGCTGAAAGCTGGCGAGCGCGTGACGCTGTCCGAGGTAGGGCTTTTTTCGGACGGCACGGCCGTCAAGCTCGTCGGCGTCGAGACGTTCCGGCTTTGCAGCGAATATCTCGACGACGTGCTGACCGTCAACACCGACGAGATCTGCGCCGCGATCAAGGACGTCTTCCAAGATACGCGAAGCCTGCTGGAGCCGGCCGGCGCGCTATCTGTCGCCGGTGCCAAGCAATATGCCGAGCGCACGGGCATCGAGAACGACACGCTCGTCGCGATCACGTCCGGCGCGAACATGAACTTCGACCGCATGCGCTTCGTCGCGGAGCGCGCTGAAGTGGGCGAAGCGCGCGAGGCCGTCTTCGCTGTAACGATTCCCGAGGAACGCGGGAGCTTTAAGCGCTTTTGCGAGCTCGTCGGCGAGCGCAGCGTCACCGAGTTCAACTACCGGATCGCCGATGCGAGCGCGGCGCATATCTTCGTCGGTGTGCAGATCAAGAGCCGCGACGAATCGGCCGCGATCGCGCAAGCATTCGAGGCACACGGCTTTGCGACCGTCGATCTCTCGAACGACGAACTCTCGAAGCAGCACATCCGCTACATGGTCGGCGGCCGGTCGCCGCTCGCACACGACGAGCGGCTCTTTCGCTTCGAGTTTCCCGAGCGGCCCGGTGCGCTCATGAAGTTCCTTTCGTCGATGGCGCCCGACTGGAACATCAGCCTCTTCCATTACCGGAACCAGGGCGCCGACTACAGCTCGATCCTCGTCGGCATTCAGGTGCCCGTCGCCGACGATGCGGCGTTCGCGCGCTTCCTTTCGACGCTCGGCTATCCGTATTGGGACGAAAGCGGCAACCCCGTCTACCGGCTCTTTCTCGCCTGAGGCCAAGGCTCGAGCCACAGGCGCACTCACGAAGGTTTGCCATGACCCCAGACCAATCGCCGCTCGGCAAGCCGTCCAGATACGCCGAGCAATACGACCCGACGCTGCTCTTTCCGATCGCGCGCAGCCTGGCGCGCGAAGCGATCGGCATCGGTGCGCAGCTGCCGTTTTTCGGCACCGACATCTGGAACGCCTACGAGCTTTCGTGGCTCAACGCGCGCGGCAAGCCGCAGATCGCGATTGCCACGTTCTACGTACCGGCCGAATCGCCGAACATCGTCGAGTCGAAATCGTTCAAGCTCTATCTGGGCTCGTTCGCGCAAACGCGCATCGAGTCGATAGACGCCTTGCGCGAGACGCTGAAGCGCGACGTATCGGCCGCCTGCGGCGCGAGCGTCTCGGTGCGCCTCGCCACGCCGACGGAGTTCGGCAAGCTCGAGCTCGACGAGTTCGATGGCCTCTCGCTCGACCGGCTCGACCTCGAAACCGACGTCTATGAACCGCAACCGTCGCTGCTCAGCGCGGCGTTCGACGAAGCACCCGTCGAAGAAACGCTGTTTTCGAATCTGCTGAAATCCAACTGCCCCGTCACCGGACAGCCTGACTGGGGCAGCGTGCAGCTCCATTACGTCGGCCCGCAGATCGATCAGGCCGGGCTCTTGCGGTACATCATCTCCTACCGCAACCACACGGGGTTTCACGAGCAGTGCGTCGAACGGATGTTCGTCGATATCCTGCGCGAATGCCGCCCCGTGAAGCTCGCGATCTACGCACGCTACACGCGGCGCGGCGGGCTCGACATCAATCCGTTCCGCACGAATTTCAATCTGCCGATGCCGGACAACGCGCGTACCGCCCGACAGTAAGGAAGAGCGATCGTGCGCGGCAGGCGCCGACGCCGAGAAGCGGCGCCGACGCTTGAGCCCGTCACTGCTCCCGCCACGCTGCCTCGCGGGCGACGAATCGCCCCGCCCGCTCGCCCGTCGGTTCGCCGTTGCGGCAGGAGAGCACGCCGTTGACCCAGACGGCATCGATGCCGTCGGCGGCCTGCTGCGGATTTTCGAACGTCGCGGCGTCACGGATACGCGCCGGATCGAAGAGCACGAGGTCGGCCTGGAAGCCCACGCGCACTTCTCCGCGGCGCGAGAGCCCGAAACGCTGAGCTGAAAGGCTCGTCATCTTCCGCACGGCGTCCTCGAGCGGAATCAGCTTCGCATCGCGCGCATAGTGGCCGAGCACGCGCGGGAACGCGCCCCACAGGCGCGGGTGCGGCAGCGGATCGTTCGGCAGGCCGTCCGAGCCTATCATCGTCGCCGGATGCGACAGGATCGCGCGCACGTCGTCCTCGGACATGTTGTGGTACACCGCGCCTGCCGGCTGCAGCCGCTCGGCCGCCTCGCGCTCGCTTACACCCCACTCGGCCGCGATCGCCGCGAGCCGCTTGCCGGCTTGCTCCGGGTGCGGCGTGGACCACGTGATCGTGATTTCGATGTCGCCCGTGACCTGCTTCAGATCGAGCGTCGTCGAGCTGCGGTCGTAGGGATAGCAGTCGCAACCGATCGGCTGGATTCGTCGTGCCGCTTCCAAGGAGGCGAGCACCTCTTTGCTGCGGCCCCAGTTGCGCGGGCCGGCGCATTTCAGATGCGAGACGACGACGGGCACGCGTGCATGGCGGCCGATCCTGCAGGCTTCGTCGAACGCCTCCAAAATCGCGTCGAACTCGCTTCGCATGTGCGTGGTATAGACGGCGCCCGCGGCGGCGAGCGGCTCGGCCAGCGCCATCACCTCCTCGGTCGGCGCGGCGTTGGCCGACGCATAGGCAAGCCCCGAGCTCAATCCGAGCGCGCCGTGCGCGAGCGCTTCCTCGAGCTCGGCACGCATGGCGGCCAGCTCGCGATCGGTCGCGGCGCGATCGAGGCGGTCCATGTGGTTGTTGCGCAGCGCCGTATGGCCGACGAGCGCCGCCACGTTGACGGCGGGGCGCGCCGCTTCGACTGCGTTCACGTAGGCCGCGAAAGTGGGATAGCGAAACAGGTCGCGCCCGCCGAGCAGGTTCATCGGATCGGGCGGATCCCCTTTCAGCGTCACGGGCGATGCGCTGATGCCGCAATTGCCGACGATGACTGTCGTCACGCCCTGCGTGATTTTCGGCAAGCATTCGGGCGAATGGATCACGTGCGTGTCGTCGTGCGTATGGACGTCGATGAAGCCCGGCGCCAGCGCCCGCCCCTCGGCCTCGACGACATCCTCAGCAAGCCAGTTCGAAAGATTGCCGATTGCGGCGATGCGCCCGTCGCGCACGGCAACGTCCCGCACGACGGGCGGCTGGCCCGTGCCGTCGTAAAGCTGTGCCCCGACGATCAGCGTATCGGCGGCTTCGGGGTGAGAATGCATGGGTTGTCTCCTGATTCGTCGGGATCGTCGCGTCGATCGTACCTGGACGTTCGGTACCATGCACGAAAAGCAGACATTTAAAACGGCGGACGAACGCGCACTTTCATATGATCGATACCGCGCCGGCTCCATGATATGCAGTCGAGCAGCGCCGTACAATCGATGACGACCGACAAGGACAGGTAACGCCCCATGAAGATTACTTATCAAACCGCGACGATCGATCCCCGCAGCAAGGGCCTCGGCACTGTGCCGAGCGCAAGCGTGCCGCTGGAAGCGGCGGCCAACCTCGAATGGAATCTGCTCGCCGAGGACGTGAGCCTGCCCGCGGCCGTGCTCTACGCGGATCGTATCGAACACAATCTTCGGTGGATGCAAGCTTTCATGACCGAATATGGCGTGAAGCTAGCGCCGCACGGCAAGACGACGATGGCGCCGCAGCTCTTTCGCCGCCAGCTCGACGCGGGCGCCTGGGGCATCACCCTCGCCACCGCGCATCAGGTGCGCGCCGCCTATCTCTGCGGTGTGACCCGCGTGCTGATGGCGAATCAGCTAGTGGGCCGCCACAACATGATGATGATCGCCGAGCTCCTCTCCGATCCCGACTTCGAGTTCTTCTGTCTCGTCGATTCGGTCGAGGGCGTCGAGCAGCTCGGCGCATTCTTCCAGTCGATGCGCAAGCCGCTGCAAGTCCTCGTCGAGCTCGGCGTGCCAGGCGGACGCACGGGCGTGCGCGACGACGCGCAGTGCGACGCCGTTCTCGCCGCCATTTCCCGCTATCCCGATGCGCTCAAGCTTGCCGGTATCGAAATTTACGAGGGCGTCCTCGCCGACGAATCGGCAGTGCGCGCGTTTTTGCGGCGCGCAGTCGAGACTACCCGTGCGCTGGCGGCACAAGGCCGCTTCGCGCGTACGCCGGCGGTCCTGTCCGGTGCGGGCTCAGCCTGGTACGACGTCGTCGCCGAGGAGTTCGCGCAGGAATCGACGACGGGTGCCGTCGAGGTCGTGCTTCGCCCCGGCTGCTATCTGACTCACGATGTGGGGATATACAAGAAAGCCCAGGCCGGCATCCTCGCGCGCAACCCCGTCGCCAAGCGAATGGGGGAGGCGCTGCTGCCGGCGCTGCAGCTTTGGGCCTACGTCCAATCGATTCCCGAACCGGACCGCGCGATCGTCGGCATGGGCAAGCGCGACGCCGCCTTCGACTCGGGCTTGCCCGTCCCGGCTCGCCACTACCGGCCCGGCACGGAGGCTCCGCGCGACGTTGCGGCCGACGAGGGCTGGGAAGTGACCGGAATGATGGACCAGCACGCCTACTTGCGCATCAAGCCAGGCGACGATTTGAAAGTCGGCGACATGCTCGCGTTCGACATTTCGCATCCGTGCCTGACGTTCGACAAGTGGCGTCAGGTGCTGATCGTGGACAAGCAATATCGCGTTACCGAAGTCGTCGAAACGTTCTTCTGATTGGCGAACGGCGGACCGGCGTACCGCTCGCGTCCGCCGCCCGCGCCGTCGCCGGCTCTTGCGGCGGTTGCGATGGGACTGCCGAGGGCGCTTGCTTGCCCGTGCGGCCCGAGGCCGGCTTGCTTGCCCGCGCGGCCCGAGGCCGGCTCAGGCCGTTTCCGCCTGCGCCACCTCGGCGATACGCGTCTCGAACTTGTCGAGCGCGGCCGAAAGCGCGCGCAGCGCATCGTCCGGCAACGCGCCCATTGTTTCACGCAAAAACGCATTGCGGCGCGGCAACGCTTGGGCGACGACGGCCGCGCCTTCGCTCGTCAGCACGACGTTCGTTACGCGGTTGTCGCGCGCGTCGGTGCTGCGGGCCACCCAGCCTTGCGCCTCCAGCGCCTTCAATTGCCGCGTGAGCGCACCGGGGTCGATCTCGAGGCGCTCGACGAGCCGTTTTTGCGACCACTCCCCGAACGGATCCGAAAGCGCGAAAAGGATGCGCCAGCGCGGCATCGGATGGCCGACATGCGTCTCGAATGCCGACATGAAAGCGCGATAGGTCCTGCCGAACTGGTGGATGACGGCGACGTATTCATGTTCTTCCATTGCGTGCTCCAGGCTCGCTTTATTCGCTCGCGACGGCCGGCTCCGGCGCACGCGCGATTTTGACGTGCGGCACGCGCCGGCATTGCCAGATGGCAAAGACCGCGACCGCCATCGCGACGGCGATCCCGGCATGAATCGATGCGACGAGCGCCTCGCGCGCGGCCTCGATCAGCGCGGCGCCGTCGCGTCCCGCGTGCGCGAGCTGCGCAAGGAGCGACTGCTGTGCCTCCCGGTTCACGAGAATCTGCGGATCGCGCATCTGATCGAGCCACTGCGTGGCACCCGCCGATTGCAGCGCGCCGCCGACGCGATGCGTGTACATGCGCGAGACGAGCGTGCCTGTCAGGGCCGTGCCGAACATCCCGCCGATCATCCGCAAAGACTGCAACAGCGCCGTGGCGATTCCCAGGTGCTCACGCCCGGCCGTCTGCTGCGCGAAGACGGTGAGATTCGGCAGCACGAATCCGAGGCCGAGCCCGCCGGCCACCATGAATGCCATGAGCAGGGGATGCGGCATGCTTCGCGTCGCGGCGACCGCGCCAAGACATGCGACGGCCACGAGCGTGAAGCCGACCGAAAGCATCGTATTCGGGTTGCGGATGCGCGTGACGATGCGGCCGTTCGCGATGCTGCCGATCGTAATGAAGACGACGAGCGGCGTGATGACGAAACCCGCGTCGCGCGGCGAAAGGCCGAACCCTCCTTGCAGCAGCAAGGGCGCATAAAAGAGCAGTGAAAACATGGCGAACCCGCCGAGGACCGACAGCGCGAAGAGCGCCGCCAGGCTCCGGTTGCGGAACATGTCGAGCGGCAGGATCGGCTGCGCGCTCGCACGCTCCCATTTCAGCAGCGCAAAGGCGCTGACGAGGCTGACGACGACCAGTGCGGCGACGGTCGGCGTCAGCCCGTCCTGCGCGATCCATTCCACGAAAAGCTGCATGCTCGATAGCGAAATCGCGATCAAGACGGCGCCTGGCCAGTCGAGCCGCATGCGCCCCTTGTGCTTGATATGCCGCAAATGCGGTAGGTAACGGGAGACGAAAACGAGCGAGAGCAGGCCGACTGGCAGATTGACGTAGAACGCCGAGCGCCAGCCGTAGTACTGCGTAAGAAAGCCGCCGAGCGACGGCCCGATCGCATTGGCGATGCCGAAAGCCGAGCTCATCAGTACCTGCCAGCGCAGCCGAACGACCGAATCGGGGAAGAGATCGGCGATGCAGGCGAAGGCGGTGCCGACGAGCATGCCGCCACCGATCCCTTGCAGGCCGCGAGCAAAGACGAGAAACAGCATGCTGTTCGCGGCGCCGCAGAGCACCGACGCGCCCGTGAATACGGCGATCGACGCAATGACGAACGGCTTTCGACCGAAATAATCGCCGAGCCGGCCGAAAATCGGCACGGTGATGACGGACGTGAGCAGATAGGACGTGGCCACCCACGCGTAGAGCTCGAAGCCTTTCAACTCCGCGACGATCGTGGGCAAGGCCGTGCCGACCACGGTCTGGTCGAGCGCCACGAGCATCGTCACAAAGGACACGCCCAGCATGGCGAGCAGCGACTCGCGAAACGGCAGGATTTGCCCCTTTGAGTGCTGGGGGGCGGTATGGATGGCCATCGTTTGTTAAAGCAATCATTGTGTCGTCAAAGATTTTGCATGATAGCAGAACACTCGGGCGCTCGCCGCTGCTCAAGGTCGCGCTATGCTTTGCGAGGGGCCTGCCGCGAAGCTTCGCTTGCCTCGCCCCTTCGAGGAAAATGATCTGATGGAAGAATCGACTCCGACCGCCCCGGTCCCTCCGACTGCCCTAACCCCGACGGGCGCGCTCACGGCAGACGATCAGGCCGCGCTCGAGTGTGCCAAACGCGTGCTGGAGCGGGCGCCGCTTGCGATGAAGCTGGCCGGCGCGGTGGGCGCACCGGTGGAGCGGCTGATGGCGCGCTTGCCGGAAGCGGCGCATGAAACCATTGCGGAGGCGGCGCGACGTGCACTCGATAAGTGCCTGCAGGCGGCGCTGGCGAGCTTGGCCATCCGAGACGAGGCCGGAGGTCCCGTGCCGAGCGCGTCGCAGGCATCGCCCAAGCCGCGCGACGGCTGGCACAAGCTCGCCGTCGCCACTACCGGCGCGGCCGGCGGTGCATTCGGGCTCCTAGCGTTGCCGGCTGAACTGCCGGTCACCACGACGCTCATGTTCCGCTCCATTTGCGACATCGCCCGCAGCGAAGGCGAAGACTTACGGTCGATCGAGACGCAGTTGCAGTGTCTGTCCGTATTCGGACTCGGCGGCGGCGCCTTATCGAAACGGGAGAAGGCGAGTGAAGACGCCGAATTCGGCTACTTCGTCGCGCGCGGGGCGCTTGCGCAGACGATCTCGAAGGCGTCGTCGGATTTCGCATCGAAAAGCGTCGCCTCCCACGGAACTTCGGCGCTGCTGAGATTGATGAACGCGATCGCAGCGCGTTTTTCCGTGCAGGTGAGCGAGCAGGTGGCGGCCAAGTCAATCCCGGCGATCGGCGCAGTGCTCGGCGCGCTCGTCAACACGGTCTTTATCGATCATTTTCAGCAAACGGCGCACGGGCACTTCGCGATTCGCCGGCTCGAGCGGCGGTATGGCACGGAGATCGTGCAAGCCGCCTACCGCCAGGCCACCCTGAGATAGGCGGCGGCCGGCGACACATCAAGCGGTCGAGCTCTCGCCGCTGCGGTGACGATAGCGCTCGCTCGCATAGAGGCATGCGAACGCGGCCGCACGGTCGAGCGCGCGGCATGCTTCGGGGATGAACGGCGCGAACAGTTGCCAGACATGCGGCATCTTGGGCCACACCTCGAACTCGACGACGCAACCGGCTGCTTGGGCGCGCTCGGCGATGCGCCGAGCATCATCGAGCAACACCTCTGTGCTGCCAGCCTGGATCATGAGCGGGGGCAGCCCCGAGAAGTCGCCGTAGAGCGGCGACGCGTACGGATGCATCGGATCGGCGCCGGCCAGATAAAGGCTCGCCGCGCGCGCAATGGCCGCGCCGCGGAACATGGGATCGGCCCCGTCGTTCGTGACGAGCGTGCTGCCCGTCGCGGCAAGATCGGTCCACGGGGAGAACAGCAAGGCCGCGGCCGGCAGCACGTCTTTCGCGTCGCGCAGGGCTAGCAGAAGCGCGAGTGCGAGGCCGCCGCCAGCGGAATCGCCGGCCACGACGATCGAGTCAGGCGGTATCCCGTCGGCCAGCAGGCAGCGATAGGCAGCGAGGGCGTCGTCGAGGGCGGCCGGGAACGGGTGCTCGGGTGCGAGGCGGTAATCGAGCGAAAACGTGCGCGCGCCCGAACGCTGGGCCAGCTGAAACACGACCGACCGATGCGACTTCGGCGAGCAAAAGTAGTAACCGCCTCCGTGCAAATAGAAAATAGTGCGCATCGGTGCGCCGACGTCGGGCGCCGTTGTGCCGTCGGCGGGTGCCGGGGCGGCGGGACTGGGAGCGGCGCCGAACTTGCCGGCCGGTTCAAGCCATTCGCCGCGCAACGGGGCGTCATCGACGCCGTAGTGCTCGAAGAGCCGCCAGCCCGCCGGCACCTTCGGCGCCCAGATGCGCTCCGCCGTTCGAATACGGGCACGCTCGACGTTCACGTGCGGCTTCTCCGTTTCCGGGCGAAATTGTTTCTTGAGAATCCAGCTGACGACGGCGCTTTGCCAACTCATCGCGGTGGCCTCTTTTAACGGCGGCAAAAAACCATGGTACCCGCGATCGGCGGCCCGCGATCGTGCGGTTGCCGAAGGTTCGATCCAGATTAGATGAATCACACCTATCGGGGAGACGGCAACAATTGGCCGCGGATTTCGCCGCCGTTATGCTGCTTGGTACATACATTGAAGTACCACTTGCCCGTCTCGAGATCGTTGATCTGTGCGTCGGTCAACGCCGCTTGCCCGTCGACAGTCCCTTGCGATGCCTTCGGTATCGCAACGTCGACCTGCGCATCGGCATTTTGCCCAACCGATGCCGGCCCGTGAAAATGCGCCACCGTCGCCGGGCCCGAGAGCCCCTGAAACGAGCCCTTCCAAGTGAGCACTTTCGACGAGGTATCGAATGTCGCTAGGACTTCACCGCTTCCCCGGCTTGTCGTTGGAGGCACTTCGCTCGACGGCTGCAGGTTCGCCTTATAGAAGACTTCATCGGCGAGTGCGGCACCGCTTGCCGCGGCCCACAACAGCACGACACACCCCAGTTTGCGCATCGTTGACATCGTCTCCTCGCGATCGACTCGCCGCCCGCTGCGGACTGCGCCGCGTCGTCGGCCGCGCCGGCCGCGCCGGCCGCACTACTAGATCAAAACCTATGCTTACGCCGAATTCGGCGAGCGTCGGCAGTCAGCACACTTTTTGAAACATCAGATCGACGACGGTGCCGGGCCCGATCGGTGTCCAGACGGGCTCTTTCGGTTGGAGCCTGCCGGCCAACTCCCCGTCGGCGCCCATATAGCTCGTGTCGATCGCGCGCCAGGCTTTGTGATCGCAATCGATCTGGTAGCGCGTGATCGAAACAGCCACAGGTTTCGTTGCCCCGGAAAGCCTCGCGGGGACTTTCCATGACGTCTTCCCAATGTATTCGAGAAAGCCGTCGGGACCGGATTTGACGCTGTCCATATCGACCTCGTAAGAGAGATCGCGCGCGCTCGACAGATGGACCCATTGCGCTGCGTCAGCCGACGATGTTGCCGCAAGCGCCATGAAACAAACCTGTAATCGACGGAGCAATTTCATTCTGTTTCCTATGATCGAAATTGGCCCACGACGTCGATTGGAATTTATCTCGCGCTTCTTGGATTCTTGGTATGGCGTTCTAGCCGGCGCATTCGACGCTCCCGGATTTTAGCAGAGCGTTCGCTCGCCGCGCGCGGCAATTGCGCTAATTCAACGTGCACGAATAGCGGAAAGCCGAGAGTGCGCGGCGCACGCAAAGTACCGGTCCTAGTTGGAAGCACGTCAAGCAAAGATCGCGAAAAAACCGACAACCTACGCCTCAGCGCGCCGCGCTCGCGTCGAAAGCTTGATCAGGTTCGCTGACGGTGACACCCGCCTCGAAGTCGTGCGTGCGCAGGCCGACTTTGCGTGCGTAAGCCGTGGATCCGCCGTAGCTCCTCAGTGCCGCGGCCACATCGCCCTGGGCCGACTGGATATAGCCGTGGAGGATCGCCGAGCCCGCCTCGATGTTGGCGGCCGGCTGCGTCAGGTCGACGTTGCGCACAAGGCCGCGATGCGCGGCCGGTACCACCTGCATGAGCCCGGTCGCGCCGTGCAAGCCATGCGCCTTCTCGCGAAAGCGCGATTCGATGGAGATGATCGCGAGTACGAGCGCGGGCGGCAGTGAGTACTTCGATGCTGAAGCGATTACAGCATGGGTGATCTGCTCGGCCTTCGTACGTGCAAGGCCGAACTTTTCCACGAGCATGCTCGAGATGCGATGGACCTGGGCCGCTGCCGCTTCGGTCGCGGACGGATGCGCCGCCGCTGCGACGCCGCTTGTCTCGGCGATGGCGAGCGCATCGACGGTACCGCTCGCAGGCGCGGCGGCGCCAATCGATTCGGAGCCCTCGGCATAGGCCTGCGTGAGAACCCCGAACGAAATCAACAGTGCGCAGAAGACTCGGCTCATCGGTCGATGCGAAACAAATGGTTCCGCATTATAGCGACGCCAATAATCTTTAGACGACAACGCTCGACGGAGGACTGTACGGAGTGCGGCGCGCATCAACTATGGGAGGAGCCGCGGCCGCAGAATCCTGCTCATTGAGACAGCGCGCGTCGTTCTTGGGCTACGCCAAAGCCGCAATAAGGGCGCTACCCCGACGGGCGCTACCCCGACGGGCGCTATACCCCGACCGGATGGAGCAGACGCTGAAGAACGGTGTCCTCGATTGCGGCGAATGCGGCGGTCCCGCGTGCTCTTGGCCGCGCCAGCTCGACGCCGAGATCGAGCGCAATCCGTCCGCGCTCGATGAGCAGAATTCGATCCGCGAGTGCGACGGCTTCTTGCACATCGTGCGTCACGAGCAAGGCCGTAAAGCGGTGCTCGCGCCAAAGCCGCTCGATGAGCTCGTGCATCTCGATGCGCGTCAGTGCGTCCAGGGCGCCGAGCGGCTCATCGAGCAGCAATAGATCGGGACGATGCACGAGCGCACGGGCGAGCGCGACGCGCTGCCGTTGACCGCCTGACAGCTGCGCGGGCCAGTCATGGTCGCGGCCCGCCAGCCCCACTTCGGTCAGCGCCGCGCGGGCTTCTTCTCGGGCTCCGCGCGGCAAGCCCAGCATCACGTTCGCGAGCACGGTCTTCCAGGGCAAGAGCCGCGCGTCCTGGAACATGATCCGTGTACGAGGCGCCCCGGATGACCCTTGCCCTCCGGCCGTCAGGAGCGTGCCTTCGTCGGGCGCCTCGAGACCGGCGACGAGGCGCAGCAGCGTCGACTTTCCGCAGCCGCTGCGGCCGATGATCGCAACGAAGCTGCCCTCGCCGATCGAGAGCTCCAGGCGGTCAAGTACGACGCGCTCGGCATAGCGCTTCGAGATCGACTTGAGGAGAATCGCCGCGTCGGTTCCCGCACCGATCACGGCATCCTCTGTTTGACCCAGCGCTTCGTCCACTCTCGCCATACTCATGCCTTCACGCCTCGCCAGCCCAGCGGTCGCCTGGCGGCCTTCGCCCAAATCGTGCCGACACTGGCTCGTGCCGGGCGTCGCCGCGCGGCGGCGCTTGCATAGGCGGGACGCCACGGCAGCAGCCATCGTTCGAGGCCGCGCGCGAGCATGTCGGCCAGCTTGCC
>CAYPWK010000003.1:27062-32086 GCA_964414365.1 uncultured Burkholderia sp. | reverse complement strand
GCCACGGCAGCAGCCATCGTTCGAGGCCGCGCGCGAGCATGTCGGCCAGCTTGCCCAGCAATGCGTAGAGGAGAATGCCGACCACCACGACGTCGGTCTGCATGAACTCGCGGGCATTCATCGTCATGTAGCCGATGCCGGATCGCGCCGAAATGGTCTCGGCGACGATCAGCATGACCCACGTCAATCCCAACGCGAAGCGCACGCCAACGAGAATCGACGGCAACGCGGCCGGCAAGATCACATCGAGGTAGAGGGCGAACCCGCGCACGCCGTAGCTCTTTGCCATTTCCACGAGGCTCGCGTCGATCGCGCGGATTCCATGAAACGTGTTCACGTAGACGGGAAAGAACACACCGAATGCGACGAGAAAGAGCTTTGCCTGCTCCTCGATGCCGAACCAGAGGATCACGAGCGGAATCATGGCAAGCGCCGGGATGTTGCGGATCATCTGGACCGTCGAATCGAGCGCCGCCTCGACCAGATTGGAAAGCCCCGTTGCGAGCCCAAGCGCGAACCCGACACCGCCTCCGATCGCGAACCCGGCCAATGCACGCGAAGCGCTCACCTTGACGTCGGCCCACATTTCGCCGCTGCGCACGAGCTTCCATGCCGCATCCGCAATGGCGAGCGGCTCCGGCAGAATCCGGGCGGAGAGCCAGCCGAGGCGCGCGCTGAGTTCCCATGAGAAGAAAACGAGTGCTGGGACGATCCACGGAACGACACGCCTCGCCAACGACTGAGTTTTCACGGTGCTTCCCCCTTCGATCGTTTGGTACTGCCAAGCCTTACATCGACGGCATTCACCTGCGCATCGCCTCAGCCTTGCGCCGCCTTCGGCAAGTGCGTCACGCCGACGATTTCGCCGAAAGGCCCCGGCAGCGGCAGGTCGAGGTTCTCGCGTACTCGTTTCGGCAGGCGCGGAAACACGAGCTCGGCGAAGCGATAGGCCTCTTCGAGGTGCGGATAGCCGGACAAGATGAACGTGTCGATGCCCAGTTCGGCGTACTCGGTCATGCGCGCGACGATTTGGTCCGGGTTGCCGACGAGCGCCGTGCCGGCGCCCGTGCGCACGAGCCCAATGCCGGCCCAGAGGTTCGGATAGACCTCGAGCTCCGCGCGCGTGCGGCCCTTGCCGCCATGCAACGCCGCCATGCGGCGCTGCCCTTCCGAATCCATCTTCGCGAAGTCGGCCTGCGCCTTCGCGACGGTCTCGTCGTCGACGCGGCTGATGAGCCGCTCCGCCTCCGCCCACGCCTCGTCCTCGCTTTCACGCACGATCACATGAAGCCGGATCCCGAACTTGACCTTGCGGCCCTTCTGCGCCGCCTTCGCGCGCACGCTGGCGATCTTCCTCGCCACCGCATCGGGCGGCTCGCCCCACGTCAAGTAAGTGTCGATATGATCGGCCGCGATCTCCTGGGCGGCCTCGGAAGACCCGCCGAACCACAACGGCGGATGCGGCCGCTGCAATGAGGGGTAGAGCAGCTTGCCGCCTCGCGAGCTCAGGTGGCGCCCCTCGAAGTCGACGCTTCCGCCTTCGTGAGCCGTCCTGAAGTGCTCGCGCCAAATCGACAGAAATTCGTCGGTGATCTCGTAGCGGACGTCGTGATCGACGAAGAGTCCGTCGCCTTCGAGCTCGACGGGGCTGCCGCCCGTCACGACATTAATGAGCAGCCGGCCTTTCGACAGCCGGTCGAATGTCGCCGCCATTCGGGCCGACAAGCCCGGCGAGCTGAGCCCGGGCCGAATGGCGACCAGAAATTTGAGCCGCTGCGTCGCCGCGATAAGGCTCGAAGCGACGATCCACGCATCCTCGCAGGAACGGCCGGTCGGCAGCAGCACGCCATCGTAGCCGAGCGTATCGGCCGCGACGGCGACCTGCTGGAAATAGTCGTAGGTCGCGGCCCGTGCGCCCTCGGACGTGCCGAGATAGCGCGAGTCGCCGTGCAACGGGATGAACCAGAACACTTTCATAGACCGATCTCCGCTCTCACGCGAGCCATTGCGCGTTTTTGACGGCAATTGGCTTGGGAATAAGCTTTAGCTCGCTGAACGTATCGGCGATCGTTTGCTGCGAAGCCAGCACTTTGGGGGAGACCGGAACGGCCCCGAATGACGAGCGGCGCGCAGCCACTTCGACGATCGCGGGCTCGAGCCCGACGAGCGGCGCAAGTTCGGCGGCCACCTTGGCCGGATTTGCCCTCGCCCACGCATCGGCGCTTGCAAGTTCCTCGAGCGTCGCCCGTACGAGCTGCGGCGCGCTGGCCGCGAAGCGCCTCGATGCAAGATAGAACTGCGTGTTGTCGACCAGGCCGGTGCCGTCCACGACGACGCGCGCACCGGCTTGCTTCTCGATCGCGGCGAAATAGGGATCCCAGATCACCCATGCGTCCACGCTGCCTTGCGTGAACGCGGCGCGCGCGTCCGCCGGAGGCAGGTAAGCAGGCTCGACGTCGGTATATCGAAGGCCCGCGCGCTCAAGCGCGCGCACCAGCAAATAGTGGACATTCGATCCTCTGTTGAGCGCGACCTTCTTGCCACGCAGATCGGCGACAGTTTTGATCGGCGAGTCGTGCGGCACCACGATCGCTTCGGCCGTCGGCGATGGCGGCTCGTTCGCGACGTAGACAAAATCGACGCCAGCGGCCTGCGCGAAGACGGGCGGGGTTTCTCCGACCGTGCCGAAATCGACGGCGCCCGCGTTCAATCCTTCGAGCAGTTGCGGCCCCGCGGGAAACTGCAGCCACGAAACGGTAATGCCTTGATTCGCGAGACGCTTTTCGAGCGAGCCTCTGGCCTTCAACAGCACGAGCGGGCCGTATTTTTGGTAGCCGATGCGCAAGGCCTTGGCAGCCGCGCCTTGCGCACGCGCGGAATGTCCGTATCCGATGTCGAGTGCCCCGACTGCGAGCGCGGCGCCGCTCGCGGCGGCCGCCTTGAGCCACCGGCGACGCGCCGGCTCATGAGCTTCGTTGTTCTTCGAAGACATAACTTCTCCATGACGCTGATTCAGCGCCTTCGGCAAAAACCGTTTTGGTTGAAAAAATCGAGCGGGACTAGCGCTACGGGAACCGCCAGTCTAGGAAAGCCGCGATGCCGTGAGAACGATTGATTTCAGCTTTGCTGTTTCCGAATCGTCATATAGGGAAACAGAAGCCGCCGATCCGGGTAAAACTACCTACCGTTGTCGCGCGCGGGGGTGCGGCACGCGGGTTGCAACATGAGCGGCACAGGACGACGATCGGGAGAAGACCATGGCGACGCAATCACAGACGAACTTGCCGCAATTCGACCGGCCGTTCCGACTATTCGCCGCCGGTTCGCGCGTGCTCGCCCAAAACCCGGCTGGCAAGCTCATCGACATCGGCGCCATCGAGTGCGGCGCCGGCGGTGCCTGCACGATCCGTCTCGACGTCGACAGCATCGAGAGCGGGCCGCAGGCTGGGGCGGAGGCCGCGCTCCAAGCCCTCGTCCCGCTGCTGACGTTCGACTATCTCGATGGGCTTTTCACGAGCGAAGCGGACGCGCAATTCGATGGCTTGCTCGACAATCTGCCCCATGTCGCTTTCACGCTGCCGGAGTCTGCCCCGCGCGAATTCGTCGACCGCAAACCTCCGCAACTCTTCTAGCGCAGCGCCATCGCACCGAACGGCTCGTGCCAAGGCCTGGCCTTCGGGCGTGCAGGCTGACCAGCAACGGTCGAGCTAGAACTTTGTTAGCGCTGCTGCAAGTTGCCCCACCGCGCCACGGCGGGCTCGGCGTCTGCCCACTTCCACCGCGCTCCTTGCTGGCATGCGCTCGCCGTGTACCAATCCTCGCGCGCATCGGCACCTTTGCCATGCTCGACCGAGAACACGAAGTCCTTGCAGAGGGCTAGCGGTGTGGCGAACGCGCGCGTCACACGGACGTGCCCGCGCCCGTTTTCGATGGGCAACCAATGCTTGACGCTCCAAGACCCACTTGCATCGACGGGCAGCGCACCGGCAATGCCCGCAATTGCATCCTGCTGATCCTGATGCAGATGGCGCGTCGTGCGTCGGACCACTTCGTCGGTTGCCACCTGAACCGCGATGCCGACGCCAATTCCGATAGCGGGGTTCGTCGTCACGGCCCCCGTCGAGACACCGGCCGCGGCGCCCGTTGCCGCGCCGATCGACTGGCATCCCGTCGCGACCATCATCGAGAGCATTGCGCCGATCGCAGCGGCGCCGACCGCATAGCGAGCGTTCATTGCATCGGCCCCCAACGGCTCGTCGCGGGCTCGGCAGACGCCCATTTCCATGTGGTGCCGTCGCGGCATATCGAGGCGATGTAGAACTCGCTTTCGATTGGCGGCTCGCTCACTTTTTCCGTATGCGACTCGCCGGCGGTGCTCGTCGATGACTTTTTCGCCGGCCTATCGACGGAAAAAACGATCTCCTTGCAATCGAGCACGCCGGTACTGATGACTCGGCTCACCGTCACGCGCCCGTGTTGGGCAGGCTCGATCGGAATTTTGTGCGAAACCGACCACGACGTCACGGCACCGATCTCAAGTGGCCCCGCCGCATCCGCGATGCGTTGCTGCGTTGCGTGATGCGCGACGCGCTGCGTGTACCCGACTCCCGCGCGAGCCGCGGCGAGCGCGCCGAGACCGATACCAGTCGCCACTGCGGCGTTGCGCGTCACCTTGGCCGCGGCTGCGGCCCCGGCCACGCCCGCCCCTGCGTTCGCAGTTTCTGTGTACACCGAATTGCAACCACCCACAGCCAATGCAATCGTGCCCGCAACGCACACGAGCGCAGTCATCGACGCGGACTTTCCGCTCCGCGAAAACCATCTCGGTAGTCCAACCGCCATCGCCCTCTCCTTGCCCTGCATCGACCGTTCCCGCAAGCCACGTGCCGGCCACCGCGCCGCTCGCACGGCTGCGGTCATTTCGACGTCGGCCGTAAGGCATAACGCCGAGAAGCGCGGACAAACGACACGTTCTGGCATTTTTGAACGCTTCGCTACGCGTCTAGAATCTAGCCGGGCCGCTT
>CAYPWK010000003.1:10307-26962 GCA_964414365.1 uncultured Burkholderia sp. | reverse complement strand
CGCTTTTGGTTGGCGCAAGGAGACTGGGATGGTCACACGCAGAACGTTCGTCAAGGGAATATGCGCCACCGGGCTTGGCCCGCTCGTCGCGGGGCCGGCGCTCGCGCAAGCCCCTGAATCGACGATGGCGCGCATCAAGCGCAATAAGGTACTCAGGACGGGCTTTGTTGCTGGGGCGGCGCCCTACTACGTGAAGTCAGTCGCGACCGGCGAATGGCAGGGCTTTTGCGTCGATTTCGCTCATCAACTGGCGGCCTCGCTCGGCGCACAGTTGCAGGCGATCGACACCACCTGGGGCAACGCCGTGCTCGATCTGCAATCGAACAAGATCGACTGCATGTTTGGTCTCGCGCCCACCGAGCAACGCAAGAAGACGGTCGGGTTCTCGTCCACGTTATTCGAGAACACCTTCACGCTCGTGGCGCGCAAGGGATTCGACGCGAAGACTTGGGCCGACGTCGATAAACCCGAGGTGCGCCTCTCCGTCGACCAAGGCTCGAACCAGGACACATTCGCCACCCAGAATCTGAAGCACGCTTCACTGCGGCGATTCGAAACGTCCGGCGATGCCACGCTGGCTCTGCAGACCGGCCGCGTGGATGCTCAAGTGCTCGTTGCACTTCTCGGCGTGACCGTGCTGGCGAAATCGCCGCAACTGGGCCATCTCATCGTCCCTTCGCCGCGCGAAGCGGCCACGACGGCGATCGGCGTGCAGAAGGAGACTGACCCAGCGTTCCTCGCGCATCTCAACGACTGGCTCGCCAAAAAACACGCGAGCGGCGAGATCAAGAAGACGATCCTCGACAATATGCAAAAGCTCGCCGGTGTGCCCCCCAGTTCCTTCCCGAAGGAAGTCACCCTGTAGCCGGCCATTGCATCAGGAAGTTTAAGCGAACCGGGTATGCAAACGTCTTTGCGTTTCCTATGTCTCCGGGCAAGCGGGGAGATCACATGTCCAGCATCAGTACGCCGAGCGGCTGCACGGTCATGTCGCACCTGCCAATCTGATGGGGTTTATCGGTACGGTATTATCGTTCGCGGCTGCAATCTCGATTTGACCAATGCGTGCCGCAATTCGTCAAGCGGCCAAGCGGCGAACCCTGTCGTTGGCAATGTGAATGAATGGGCTTCAATTTCGCCCTGCAAGGTCCGGTGACGAGACGCGGTAAGAATAAGTCGGCAAACATCGATCGTCAGGAGCGGATGTGTACCATTGGGACTTTGGCGCAATCTGGATCTATCACCGCCTGTTGCTGAGCGGCCTGGGCTACACCGTGGTTTATACAGCGATAGTCGTCGCCGCTGGTCTCGCCATTGGTGTCGCGGTCGGCATCGGACGCGTGTTGTGCCCACGGATCGTCGCGACTTTCCTGCGCGCCTATGTCGAGGCATTCCGATGCACGCCGGTCCTCGTGCAGCTCATCTGGTTCTACTACGCACTGCCGATTCTCTCGGGCATCGAAATGTCGCCAGCGTCGGCTGCCGCGCTATCGTTATCACTCTACGGCGGAGCGTTCTATGCGGAAATTGTGCGTGCAGGGATTCTCGCCGTCGACTGGGGGCAAACCGAAGCCGGAATGGCGATGGGCATGCGGCGCAACCAAATCATGCGCCGCGTCATTCTTCCTCAAGCCTTCCGCCGGATGGTGCCTCCGCTCATGAGCCAGTCCATCATGCAGCTCAAGAACACGTCGCTACTGTCGGTGATCGCAGTGCCCGATCTGCTCTATCAGGCGCAGTCGGCCGCGCATGACTCCTATCGTCCGCTCGAGCTCTATACCGTGGCCGCGCTTTGCTATTTTGCCGTGCTCTTCCCTGCAACCGTGTGGTCGAAGCGGCTGGAAGGCCGCCTCGCTCAGCAAGACAGGGGGCACGCATGAGCGAGCCGATGATCGAGATCGACAACTAGAGCAAGCGCGTCGGTGACGATATCGTCCGCTCGCGTCGCGGTAGCCGCGAAACGCCGCCGGTGCTTCCCCGTCAGTCGGTGCCGTATCTGGGCGAGCGCGGTCCGTACAGCAGCCCGTTCGGCGGTCCAGCATGAAGCAGACGGTAGCTCGTCACGCCTGCAATATCGTGGCTCCTGTCCATCAGAGAGTTCGCAATCTGCTTGATCGCCGCCTGCACGAGCATGCCGATCAGGCCACCGGCGGAGCTATTGTTGCCTTCGTTGCTGCTTGCGCTCGCGCGTCCTTGCCACAGAACATCCCCGGTCCTCAAATCGACGAGCTTCGCCGATGCCGTGACAATCGTTGCACTATCGATCAAGTGATAGACGGTACCGTACTGCGTGACTTTCGAATACAACGCCGCGTCGGCGCCGAAGATGTCACGAAGCTTCGCCGGCGACGTCGCCTGAATGTCGACCGCTGTCGTGAGGCCGTTCTGCCTGAACGTCTCGTCCATCACCGCGACCGGCAACACGTAGTAGCCGGACTCGGCGAGCGGCATCGTCATCTGCGAGAGCATGCTGTTCGTCGCCTGTACGTCCGCCGTCTCGTTAGTCGGGGGCAGCACCAGAATCGAGCGCGGCCGGCTGTTCTTGAAAGCGGTGTAATCGACCTGCTTGGTCGGAGCCGCGCAGGCAGACAGCAAAGCTAGGGTTGATAGGGCAAACCAAAGCTTGAAAGAAAGGTATTTGGTCATGGCGGCGCGCTCAGGGTTGTTTTGGTTTTTTCATCAGGAAGCTCATATAGGTTGAAGACTCTGGAAAGAGCTCCTTTTCGGCCTCGAACTCCTGCATTGCCTTCTCGTCGTTACCGACATTCGCGTACAGCATACCGAGTTGCGCATGAAAACCGGGCGGCGGCATATGGCCTTTACCTCGGATTTCCTGAAGCGACTTCTCGAGCTTGTCGATCTGCTCTTGCGGGGACTTCTCGCCCTTGAGGTAGTCGTATACCGCAGGCTGGTAGCCGGTCCATTGGTAAAGCGGAGGCGGACTGTTTGCAGCGCATCCGTTAACGAGCGCTGCCGCCGCCGACAACGGCAGGCAGAGCCCCCGCATCGTCAATAGGTGTTTCATCGTGAACCCCGTCATCGTCATCATTTGATTTTTGTGAGTGGTGCCGTTGGTGAATACAATGCGATTGCCCGATCTCCTTACTGCGGTGCGTTCAGTGCGCCCGCATCGACCTGCGCGGCCAGATGGTTGACGGCCTCCTCGATCGCGAGGCTCAGCACCTTGCCGTTCAGCGTGGAGTCGTAGCTGGCCGTACCGCCAAAGCCGATGATCTCGCGGTTGGACAAGCTGTATTCGCCGGCACCCTGGCTCGATGCCACCACTTCAGACGTCGCCGTGTCGACGATGTTGAGGCTCACCTTTGCATACGCCACCTGGTTCTTGCCGCGGCCCAGGATGCCGAACAGCTCGTGGTCGCCAACTTCCTTGCGGCCAAATTCGGTCACGTCGCCGGTGACGACATAGTTCGCGCCTTTGATCGCCTGACCTTTTTTCAGGAAGCCCGCTTCCTGCCGGATTTCATCGAGGTTGTCCCGATCGAGGACGTTGAACCGCCCGCTCTGCTGGAGTGCGGTAACCAAAATGGTCTTTGCCTGACCGCCGAGGCGGTCTATCCCGTCGGAAAAGATGCCCCGCATATAGCTGGACCGGTTGTCGAACTTCCCGACTGCGATTTTGACCGCCTTATGCAGGGCCGGCGTTTGCGCGCTGGCAACCGGCGGAACCGGCAGAGAACGCGACGACTCGGTTGCACATCCGCTCAATAGAATGACACCGGCAGAAAGCATCGCCCCGCATACTCTAGAGATTTTCACTTTTTTCCTTTTTCTAGTAGAAACGATTACGGCCCCGAAGCGGCGCAGGATCCAGTACTCACCTCGTGCAGGAGCCGCAGCTTTCAAAGCGCACTGAGACTGAAGACTGTGCATAATCGCACGGTCGACGTCCGGTAGGGTTAACGACACAAATACAGGGAACTGAAGGGTGACAACTTCGGTGGCCACACCCCCGTACCGTTTAGCTTTGAAGCGAGGTTTGCCATGAATAATTTACTTCGATTCGCTTGCTTGGCATTGTTGTGCGCGGTGTCGGCGAGGGCCGCCGAGGCGGGGAAAATGGCCAGTGTTCGCTCGCCTGCGCCTGGCGTTCTCTGCGATCGATATATATGCGCAAATGACAAGGGCATTTCTCGGGAGCTGACGGCTCAGTACGTGAGCAAAAAGGCGGCGGCAAAGCTTCAAGGGGAATTTGATTTGACGGAATTCACGTTCGCCAACGGTGTCTTCTGCGACGTGAAGGAACGTCTTTGCCGCGAAAATCGCTACTACGGTGCTGACGGGAAGCACAGCGGCGCGGCGTCGAAAAAGTACACGGCGCTGCTTTTCGGGAAGTGAATCGCAGCTACCACGGCCACCCCGCAGGGGCGTCCCTCCGTGCATCGGTCGCTCACAGCGCACCGCGCGAGATCCAATAGCGAGATGGAGGCGGTCTAGTTTCCCGTGATCCGCTAATGCGAACCTGCGTCACCCAAATGCTCGACGCGCACTTCGACTGAGCCCTTCGGCACCGTCAGCCGCGTACGCTCGAGCAGAGCATCGGCGGGCGCGGTGCCGTCGGGGTTCAACGGTCTCACTTTGTTGAACACGACCGAAAAGCTCTCCGGCGTGACGGTGGCTGAGGCGTAGCCCTGCGCGTCGTGGTCGGCATAGCGCAGATCGGGGTTGTTCGTCATCAGAAAGGTGTCGAAGCTGGCGGGGCTGGACACGAGCGGCGCGAGCGGGGTGCCGCCCCATGCCCCCTTCATGTAGGTATAAAAGGACGTGCTGCTGATGCCCGCGCAGACGAAATCGACGATGACCGGGGTACCCGTTGTGGGGTCCGGGTCGTCCCGCACGACGCCGCACTGAAACGCATGCAGGTCCCCGGTGATTGCGACGACGTCATGGATCTCCTGCTCCTTTAAGTATGAGAGCAATTCGTGCTTATGCGTCGGATAGCCGTCCCATGCATCGCAATCGATCACGAGGCGTGCTTCGGGAGTCTTCGGCGCGCCCGGCATCACGGCCCAAAGACGGTTTAACATCACCTCGTTGCCCCACACCTTCCAAGTCGCTGGCGAGCCTTTCATCGCGGCCTTCCACCATTGCGTCTGCTCCGGGCCAAGCATCGACGGCGCGCGGCCAAGCCGCGCGGTATCTTCCGCCTCAAAGCGCTGCAGTACATTCTGCTTGACGAAGTAGCGCGAGCCGGCCGCGTCGTCGCCATTGACCGGATCGTGCCCACGCGCGCGGGCGATCGCCGGCTCGCTCACCACATGGTCGTCGCGATAGAGCCGCTCGTCCGTCATCACGAGATGCATCAGCATGCCGAATCGAAATTCGCGGTAGATGCGAATGTTGGCATACGACGGATTATTCGGCTCAAAGCGCACGTCGCTCCAGTCCACCGGCATGTACTCCGCCCACGCGCGGCTCGCATTGCGCCGGCGCTGTGTCTCCTGCCTTTCCTCGTTGGTATAGACCTGATGATCCTGCCAACAGTCGTCGGAGAATTCGTGGTCGTCCCATATCGCGATCATCGGCAGGCGCTGGTGCAGCGTCTGCAAGCGCGGGTCGGTACGATAGATGCGATAGAGCGTCCGATAGTCTTCGAGCGTGTCGGCATAGACGTGGCCGTCGGGGAGCGGCTTCCCGTCGGGCAGCCGCGGCGAAGGATGCGCCGTCTCGACAGCGCCGAGCCTCGCAGTCCCGACCGTTTCATAGATGTAGTCGCCTACATGCACGACGAAATCGAGGTCGCTTTCGGCTACGAGCAGACTCATTGCCTGCCAGTGATTGACGCTCCAGTCTTGACACGTGATCCAAGCGAAGCGAACGCGGCTGTTAGCCTCGTTTGCATCCGGAGCCGTCTGCGCGACACCCGTGACACTGATGTCGTCGCCGGCAACGAACCGATAGTGGTACGTGGTTTTTGGCGAGAGTGCCGTCACCTTCACGCGCACCGTGAAGTCAAAGACGGGAAGCGCCCTCAGCCGTACGCTCACGACGAGAGTCGAGAAGTCCGGCCGCGTCGACACCTCGAGTCGTAGCGGTACCGCGCGCACAGCGCTTTTTGCGGTTTGCTGAGCACCCTCGTGCACGGGCACGCACCGCGTCCAGAACACCACAGAGCGATCGCGCGGATCGCCGCTGGCGATGCCCTGCGGGAATCGATAACGACCTTTGCCCACAATGCGAGCAGGCCGGACCGGCCGCGGAGAGCCGAGCATGCCCGTGGCAGCCGCAATCGTGAAAAAGGCCGACGACTTGAGGAAATGGCGGCGATCCATCGATCCTCCTGACCGCCCGCGAAATCAGAACAATCTGACGCAGGCATTAACATACCTTGCCGGTCGGCGTTCACGCTGTGGCGCCCGCCTCATCGGCTTCCCGCAGAATCTCAATCGCCTCCTTCAGCACGTACAATCCGATCGCAAACCCTACCAGTAGGTCTATCAAGCGGAAGCCGGTCGCCAGCACGATGCCGCCCGACGCAAACACTGCGACGTTGCCCAGGACATCGGCACGCGTGCAAATATAGCTCGCTCGCATATGAACTTCGCCGCGCCGGTACTTCGCGAGTTGCAACAGCACATAAAAATTCACCGCAAAAGAGACAACCGAATACGCCAGCATCACGGTGCCGACTGGCTCGCTGCCGGCGTACCAGCGCCGGATGACCTCCGCCAGAATGCCCGCCCCCAGCAACATGAGAACGCCGCCAGTCCACCGGGCTGCGATCTTCTTGAACGCCAAGCCGCGTCTGAACGCCATCAGCGCCAGCGCATAGGCCGCTGCATCGGTCAGCATGTCCAGCGCGTCAGATAGAACGCCCGTCGACTGCGCAGCCCATCCCGCAACGATGCCGATCGCGAACATCGTCAGGTTCAGAACCAGCGCAACTTTGATGGTTTTCCGTTCCTCAGCTGTATCCGACGAAACGCGGGAGCACTCACAACCCATCGCACGCCCCCAATTCCCGAAAAAGAAAACAGCCTCAGCATAAGCCGATTGGGCTCTTTTCGCGCTCTGGCGGCATCGACTGCCGCCAGCAGCCGGTATCATGGCGGGCTTGCGTCGGACATAAGGCGCACCGCACGCAGCGGCAATGCCGCGCAAAGATATTCACTTACCAGACCCAAAGGAAGACCGCCATGACGGCCGCAGCACAATTCGATCAGGTTTCCGTTATTAAGCGAGCCAACATCTACTTCGATGGCAAATGCGTCTCGCACACCGTTCTCTTCGCCGACGGTACGCGCAAGACGCTTGGCGTGATTCTGCCCGGCACGCTTAACTTCGGCACCGATGCGCCCGAACTTATGGAGGTGCAGGCCGGCAAATGCCGAATCCGTCTGGAAGGCAGCGACCAGTGGACGATATATGGCGCGGGAGAATCGTTCTCGGTGCCTGCCAAGAGTCGCTTCGATATCGACGTCATCGAAACGCTCGACTACGTCTGCAGCTATCTGTAACAAAGGACGTTGCCGTCATGCACGCAATGTCGCGTGCCCGGGTAACAAGCGTCTTCTTTTTCGTCGGGGCACGGCCGGAGCGTTCAATCCAGTGCCGTGCCGGCTTTACCCATGCTCGATGCCGAGGAGCCGCGCGTCCAGTCGCCGCGCTAGCGCCGCGCCACCTTCGCGCATTACTGCGTCGTGGTTCCAGTGGAAAACCGGCCGCAGCAGCGGCGCCAATGCATTCATCCATGCGCGGTTCGTACGCACGCACCAGTCATAGCGGACAACAGTAAGGTTGCTTCCGTCGGTTGAAAAGCTCCACCTACCGGCGCCTTCTACGTCGCCGCTGGCTTGTCCCTCCAGCGCGACCAACGGGTCGACGCGCGTCACGCGCATATCGAACACGAGGCGATAGGGCAAGCGGCCTTTCCACGTATAGCGGTGTACCGCGCCCACGCCCTCGCCGCCGCCGGCCTCTAGCTCATCCACGCGCTCAACGTTGTTCCACCATTCTGGCCAGCGCGCCGAGTCCTGAATCGTGGCCCAAACTTCCTGCACTGGCGCATCAATGCGCCAAATGGTGGAAAAGCGGTATTCGGCCGTCCGCAAGATGCCCCCATCGTTTGTGTTCTTCGAGAAATTCTGTCAGATGCTCACTCAACTTCAAGGTGTCGCGAGCATGGCAACGAGGGCATCGAAAAATCTTGGGGCAGAAACCAAATTTGCGTGAGCCGAGGGACTGGATGCGACTGGCGTAGGCGACCGCTCGCCTAAAGCGTCTCAGCACGCCTGCCACCGACATGCAGGGCGAGCACACCGATTGCCAGCGCGGCGATGGAGCGTGAGATCCACACCTCGAATGCTATCGCAATATCGAATACGTCAAACGCTTGAATGAGACTGTACAGTCCGAAGCAGACCGATGCGATGCCCAAGGCGATCAGGAAGACAGCGAGCGTCTGGCGCGCTGACCCGTAGCGCGCGTCGCGCTTTTCTTCCGGTTCGCCTGCTGTTGCGGAAGAATCTTGGCGCTTTTTGCGGATCGGCATTACGTACTGGTCCTCCATACGTGAGCGCGGGTTCCGGAGGGTGAATGGGTCGCGCCGTTTGCGGGCTTGCCGACCCGGATGAACTGCACCATGAGGCAAATCACAAAGCACAGGATCATGGCGCAGCGGGCTGATGAGAAGAACGCGCTCTGTCCTGGCACTACGATATTCACGACGCCCACGCCGTTACGAACGACAAAGCCTTGCGCGACGGTAGCTCGCGTGCTCGGTCCCCGCAGTGCGGCGGGGGACCCCTGGATGAAGCGAGTGATTGCAAGCATTCCGGCAAACGCGCAACCCGCGTGCAAACGGGTCAACCAGGCGGGCTCGTCGAGCACGAGGTTGAGGTATGCCACAAAACAGCACACGCAGCGCTCAATGCCAACGCGATCAACCACAATTTAAAACGCTGGTTCATGAGTTTTCGCTTCGATGAGAAAATCACCAACGCTCGATATCGGCAAAAGCGAAAAAATCTTGAGGGATCCGCCGACCGCGCGCTGAGCTCGACGACTGCGATTCGGTTGTGGCGAAGCAGAGCGGAGGTTATGTCCCTTGCGACAAGCCACGAACGGTTGATTTTCGACGATTTGCGCGGCGGTAGCGGTGGAGCATTTTTGGCAGAAATCTGCGAACGGCTGCTCGGCTTATACAGTCCCTTACAACGGACGGCGGTTGAACGCGGCGGGTATTGGCCAGTCACGCTCAGCCTGGTCGGAACGGGGCTTACTTTGCTGTGTTCTACGGCGGGGAGACGTACCGCCTTCATGGGATCGGGGAGCAGGCCCTGATCCAACAGAGCGCCGTGGTACTTGGCCTCGTCCCCCTTGTCTGTTCCTTATCCGTTCGGGCTCAGGCATCGTCATGTTTAAATTTCCGTGTTTTTTAGGGGGCCGGCACGAGAGGGCCGAAGCGCGTCTGCATCGCTTCGCGGCCACGCTCGCGCAGCGCGGCATTACGCACTACTGATGGCCCGGTGACAATGTCCGCCAGTGCGATGCTCTGTTGCTGGACCCAGTGCGCACGCGGTTTGCGCCGACCGACGTACCTGGCCAGCGCGTCCTCAACGGTTGTCGCTGCGAGCAATTCCTCGGCCAGCACACACGCATCCTCCATGGCCATGCAGCCGCCTTGTCCCATCATCGGCGAGCTGGCGTGGGCGGCATCGCCGACCAGCACAACCCGGCCGCTGTGCCATTTTTCGGATTCCATCCATTCCATGGCCGAGCAGATGACCTGATCGTCCCGCTCGAGAGCGTCCAGATACTGCTGCACGCGCGCACTGAATGTCGCAAACCGGTTGCGGAGTCGCTCGAGGCGACCCTCCGGCGCATCGTGCAGGCGCGGCAGCGCGACATACGCGAAACCGTAGGTGCGCCCGGCGCCCAAGGGCACCATTCCGAACACGCAGTTCTGGCCCAAAAACATTTGGAGCCCCGCCAGGCCTGCGGGTTGGATCGGCGCAATGCTGCGCCAGTTCATCGCACCAAGGTAGTTCGGCGCCGCGGCAGTCAGTGCCAAGGTGCGTACGGTCGACTTGATGCCGTCCGCACCGACCACGAGGTCATAGTCTCTCGCCGAACCATCCGAGAATCCGACGGACACGCGGCCATTGCTCTGCACTAGGGATGTCACCGAAGTGCCGAGTCGAGTGCGCACTTCGCTGACGCCTGGGAGCAGCGCGCTTTGCAGTTTGACCCGTTCTATCCCGATGCAGGGACCTACGTCGCCCCACAGCGCCGCAAGATCCGTTTCCGAAAGCATTTCTCCCTGGTCGTCGAAGAATTGCCATCGGCGAACCACTGCGCCCGCATTCTCGACGTTCGCCGCGAGACCCAGCGACCGCAGCGCGCGAATGCCGTTTGCTTGGACCAGGAACCCTGCTCCCAAAGCTTGCCAGCTCGGCTGGCGCTCGACGAGTTCCGTGGTGAATCCGTGCCGATGAAGCGCGGCTGCGGTAGCGAGGCCGGCCACCCCTCCGCCGACGACCAAGATTGTCTCGATGTTTGCCATGGCTGCCTCCTTGTGCGGCGTGAGAAGGACCGCTTTTCAAGCAGCTTAGGTCGTCAGGAAGCCGCGTTCTTGGACTCAGAGGAACTATGATTGAGCCTAGAGTGAAATCGTCGCGATAATTTTTTCGTTGCGAATGCGCGCCCATTCTTCGTAGGGATCGCGTGCAATGTCAGGCGTCTGCACTACATTGAGATTTTCGACTGACGGCCTGCCCGAAGACAGGCGCGCCGAGGCGGTACGCACGCTCCATCTTCAAGAGCGCACGATTCTGTCCGCGGGGCTCGAACCGATCGAGCCGCTCGAGCCGCTGCCCGACGGTCCACTCCATGTCGATCTGACCAAGCGAACATTGCCGGGCCTCGCAGTGGTATCAGGAACACTGTCGGGATTGCGTCAGCTCTTAAGGTCGGCGGCCGACGCCGAAGACGACCTTCTTCTCGGTGTCAACGTGTGCGGGTGCAGCGCCGTACGTCAGGGCGACCGCGATCTGACACTGCGGGACGGCGATGCGTTCGTGACGACGCGTGATGCGAGCGGAATCATCCTTATGCGCCCGACGCCCATGCGCTTCATTGGCTGTCGGGTGCCGCGCGAGGCGGTGGCACCGCTGGTGGGTCGCATCGACGAAATACCGCTGCGGCTGGTGCCGCCCCATTCCGAGGCGCTGATCCTACTCGTCACCTATGCGCGTGCCATTGCCGACGCTTTTCCGCTAGAGACTCCAGCGCTGCAACGGCTTGCCGTCACCCACATGCACGACCTCATCGCCGCGATCATTGGCGCCACGCGCGACGGCCAGGCAATTGCGCAGCGACGGGGCATCGCCGCGGCCCAGCTGCGGTTGATGATGACATACATCAGCGAGAATCTCGGCGACGGCGATCTGTCGGTCGCCGAGATCGCAAGAAGACACCGGGTGACGCCGCGCTATGTTCACAAGCTCTTCGAGAATGAGGGCCTTACCGTCTCGTCGTTCGTGCTCGGTCAGCGCCTCCTGCGCGCGCATCGCATCCTGAGCGACCCGCGCTTTGCCGATCGCAACATCAGCTCTGTAGCGTTTGACGTCGGGTTCAGCGACCTTTCCTATTTCAATCGCGCATTCCGCCGACGCTATGCGGCCACGCCGAGTGATATCAGGCACTCCGCGCTGGGGGCCGACACCGCGCACCGCTAACGATCAGCTGATCGAGGCTCCTTAGGCGTTTGCATTGGACTGCCGCGTCAGCAGCGGAAGAAGAAATGTCCCCGAGAACTTGGTTCCCCATCGTGGCGAGTCGTCGCTAACGAGTTGTCAGCGCTTCGGGCTCTTGCAAACGGTCGCCGGCACTGAGCCGCTCGTATTCGGCAATCAATTGCGCACCGAATAGCAGAAGCGTGCCCAGCGCTTCGAGACTGAGCAGGACGACTATCGCAGTCGTCATCGATCCGTAAACGACGCTCACCTGCGACAAAGTCGCAAAGTACCAAACGAGCACCCTACGCGTGATCTCCCATAACACCGCGGCCGCCACGGCCCCCATGACGGCGTGACGAAACGTGGTACGTCCGGCCGGAATGACGATGTAGATGGCGCTCAAGACGAATATTTCACCGGCAAAGCCACAGAGGTAAAGGATGACCCGCGTTGCCCCTGTCAGCGATACCTCGTGGCCGAAGAGCATCACGCTATCCGACGCGACCGCCTGCAAGCTGCTCGTGACAAAAGTGATGAGCAGAACGCCGATGCCGAGTGAAAGGCTGAAACAATACGGTACGATCGCCGATATCAAGAAGTGGCGCCGCCGGACGGCAACACGATGCACGAAGATGATCGACAGCGCGTTTTCGAGTACGGTGAATGCGAGCGAGCTAAAGAAGATCATCGTTATGACGAGGAACCAGCCCACCACCGCGCGATGCGCGAGGAAATTGGCGAGTTCACCGACGATCGCTTTCGACTGCCCGGGCACCAGCCATTTCAGCAGCCGCTCGAGCGTATCGAGCAGCAGTTCCTGGCCGACCATATGACTCAATGCAATGGCCACTAGAATCAGCAGCGGTACGATCGAAAGCAATGAATAGTACGCAACAGCGCCCGCGAGCAGAAGGCCTTGGTTCTTTCGAAATGCTTTGAGCACCTGGACGGTGAACCCAAAAGGATGACTGGCGACGAAGCGCAATGCCCGCTTTCGTGCCTGCTTTTCCATCTGTTGCGAGTGCGTCGGCGCGATCATAGCGCTTTGGCAACCAGCTGATTTCCGTTGGCTTGCGCCCCGCCGTTGCCGTTCAACTTCGAGGGGGTGCGCAATGCGTCGGCGCACGCGTCGGCCAACGCAGCGAAGGAACTGAGCGCCGCCTCCTTCGCGGAGCCGGCCGCGTCCGGTTGACCCTGTGCGCTCCGGCGCGCGGCATTGGGGTCTTCGGCAAACGCAATCCCCATGACGAGGTTGGTCGAGCGCGCTCGGAGCCTGCTGACGAGGTTGCGCAGGTAAGGCGGCGACTCGCGCCAATCCAGCGTCACGAGACAGATGACCTTACGACCGATTCGCGCCTCGTCGACGCGCCTGCGCAAGAACCGTTCGGCGGAAATGGCAGTCACCTCGATGCCGCGCCGATGCAGCAATTGCACGAGGATCGTTGCGACAAGACCGTCGAACTCGCCGCGCCCCTTAAGACACAGCACGGGGGCGTGGTCATCAGACGCTTCGTGCAGGCTGTCGTGAAGAGGCCCGCGGCGCGCGGCCTTCGCGCGCGGGCGCTTGCGCGGCGCCACGGCCACGCCCGACGAATCCGCCGATGCCAGCCCGCGGATGACGCCCAGTGCCGCGAAGCGCACGCCCGTCAGCTCTTCCGGCGTGATAACCCCACGCGCGACGTCGTAGCAGGCGAGCCTCAGGCATTCGAGCATGACAGTGTCGTACCACGCCTCGAGAGAGCATCTTTCCAGCATCGTCGTGGCCTGCGCAAGCGCATCAGGTGCATCGTTCGCCAACAAACGCTGGTAGAGATTTTCACCCGGTGTCAGCACCGGATGATCGCCGAACAGCACATCGAGGAAGGCGACGCGTTCGACGTGGCGCCCGAGCGTCACGAGGCAAAGCGTAAGCGGCGTAGACAGCACGAGCCCCACCGGTCCCCATATCCAGCTCCAGAAGATAGCGGCGATGATGACAGCGAACGGCGACAAGCCCGTGCTGTTGCCATATACCAGCGGCTCGACGAATTGGGCCGCGGCAAGCTCGACCACCGCGAACAGAATCGCAGTCCAAACCATCATCCACCAGCCGGGCGCGACGGCCGCGGCGAGGATGACGGCGAGGAGCGCCGCAAGCCAGGCACCCACATAAGGCACGAACCGCAGTAAAGCGGTGAGGACGCCGAACAACAATGCTCCCGGCACGCCGATGATCGCGAGCCCGATGCAGATGAGTGTGCCGACGCCCGTATTGATCGCCACTTGAGCAAGGAAATAGCGGCTTAAGCGCCGCGCCGCCTCGTCCATTGCGGTCGTCGTGCGATGCAGGTCTCGCACGCCGAAAAGGCGAATGAGTCTGTCGCGCAGATCTTCGCGTTGCAGCAGGATGAATATCGCGACGACAGCCACGATGCCAGCCGTCTCGAGCGGACTCACCACCGGTGCCACGAAGCGCTGGATAAGCATGAGTGACGACGGCCTTGGCTCGAGCACCTCGACGGACATCGGCGGGCGGCCCGACGGGCTCGCCGAGCGATCGTCGCTGCCCCGCTGTTCCGCAGCCGGCGGCGCAATATGCCTGAGTGCGCCGGACGCCCGTCTCAGCAGCGCATCCGCGCGGCCGATCGTCTCTTCGTGCAGCGTTTTCGCCTTACGCTCGACCGCTGCCTCGTATCGCGGCAGATCCCCGGCCAACTGCGCGACTTGCGCGCCGATTAGGACGCTCGTCGCGGCCAGCACACACAGTGCGACGATCACCGCGGCAATGACTGACGGAACATGGCCCAAGCCGGCACGCCGCAATGCCGTGGCAAACGGCGCCAGCACGAAGCTCAGCAACACAGCGAGCGTAATTGGCATCAGTACGGCGCGCCCGAAATAGAGCGCGCCGATCGCCACGACGCCGGCGACCAGCGAAGTTAGTGCTCTGAGACCCGGCACCTCGGGCGGCGGGCCGCGGTCGCTGCTGCGCCGCGGCGGCAAGGGACCAGTCATGATGAATGGTGAAAGCAAATGCGATGCCTAAAGAATCCCGAACCGCATTTGCCGTGGGGCAGCCGACGCTGCAGGGCTGCATAAAAAAGCGCATCCCAAAGAAAAAGCCCGCCTCCACAAGGGAGAGCGGGCCATTACCAACAGAAAAGTTACTTAGTGTGAATCAGAACGGAATATCGTCATCCATCTCATCGAGCCCGCCGCCGGCCGGCGCGCTCGGCCGTCCACCGCCTGCGCCACCGGCGCCGCCACCACTACGCGCGGCCCCGCCGCCAGCAGGACGACCACCCCGCTCGGCCGACTCACGGCTATACCCGCCATCATCACCCATGCCGCCACCGCCGCCGCCCGAGCCGCCACGACCGCCGAGCATCTGCATTTGATCCGCGACGATTTCCGTCGAGTAGCGGTCCTGACCGTCCTGGCCCTGCCACTTGCGCGTGCGAATGCGCCCTTCGATATAAACGGACGAGCCCTTCTTCAGGTACTCGCTGACGATCTCGGCCAGGCGCCCAAAAAATGCCACTCGATGCCATTCGGTGGCTTCCTTCATTTCACCGGTCGCCTTGTCCTTGTACCGGTCCGTCGTCGCAAGACGAATGTTCGCAATGGCGTCCCCGCTCGGCAGGTAACGCACTTCAGGGTCGGCGCCGAGGTTACCGACGAGAATGACCTTGTTGACGGATGCCATGTGTTTCTCCAGTTGATTCCGTGTTGCCCGAAGAGCCGCGTGAGCAGCGACTGCGGCCCCATGCATAGCGCTATTGTGCGGCGACGCCGTTCGTGCCGCAAAAACCGGCACGCGGAGCGGCTCTCCATCCCGATTCGGGCTGCGTCCTCAGGCCATCTTGCCTCGATCCGCCACCCGCCGGCGGCCCGATTCAGGCCTTGCGCAGCGGCGGCTTCATATTGGCGGCGATTATAAGCCACGCCAAAACGAGCCCCGAGCACGCGAAGAACACGGCATTCTGCCCGGCCGATTTCAGGAGCCAGCCGCCGATCACGCCGCCCAACGCGAGCCCCACCGACTGCGTAGTGTTGTAGACGCCGGCCGCCGCACCCTTTCTCGTTCCGGGCGCCAGCTTCGAGACGAGCGAAGGCTGCGACGCTTCGAGAATATTGAACCCAAGGAAGTAGACGAAAAGAATCGCCGCCACAGAGAAGATGGTATGCGGTGCCGAGCCAAGCAACAATTGGCCGATCAGGATAAGCGTAATGGCACCGAGCAGCACGGGCTTCATCTTCCCGCGCTTTTCCGCGGCGATGATCGCGGGCACCATCATGATGAACGAGAGTCCCATCACGGGCAGGTACACCACCCAATGAGAGGCGACGGGCAAGCCGCCCGCCTCGAGGATGCGCGGCACGACGAGAAAAAGCGCCGTCTGCGTGGCGTGAAGCACGAGCACGCCGAAGTTCAGGCGCAACAGCTCCACGTTGTGAAGCACTTCGGCAAAGGGCGCCGGCACGTGCACGGGCTTCGGCGAATCCGGCACGATCCAGAGCACGACGCCGACGGCCACGATCGACAGCACACCGATGAGCGCGAAAAGCCCGTTCATGCCGACCCAATGAAAAACGATCGGCGCCCCGACGATGGCCACGGCGAACGAGATGCCGACACTGCCGCCCACCATTGCCATCGCCTTCGTCCGATGCTCTTCGGCCGTCAGGTCCGCGATGAAAGCGATGACGGCCGACGAAACGGCGCCCATGCCCTGAATCACTCGGCCGGCGATGATCCAGGCCATCGAGTGTCCGGCAGCCGCCACGAAGCTTCCGAGCGCAAAAATCAGGAGTCCCGCCGCGATCACGGGCTTGCGCCCGAGTTTGTCGGATGCCCAGCCGTAGAAGATGTCGCTGACCGGCGGCAGCTTCAGGCCACGGCGGAAGGCGTTGACTTCCGGTCCGAGCGCCCGGTCCCAGAGGTGCGAGACCAGCGCCGAGAAGCCGCGGCGGACGAAG
>CAYPWK010000003.1:0-10297 GCA_964414365.1 uncultured Burkholderia sp. | reverse complement strand
TATCTCCGCCGCGTTAGGTGCGAGCTGCACAATCGACTGCGTGACGCCGTATGCGCCAAGCGCGATGCCGACGAGCAGCACGTTGTCCCCGCCGGCAATCGTCTTAGCGTAGACGGAGAACACCGGCATGATCATGAAAAGACCGAGCATGCGCAGCGCGAAGATGCCCGCGAGCGACGCGGTCGCGCGCAACTCGGGCGCGCTCATGCGTGAGGATGTGACGGAGGCGTTCGACATCAGAGGAGCGGATCGGTAGCGGTGGCGACGCCGTTCGACGTCTCGTTCACGCCGCGTCCCGTCCACCGGGGGCCTTCCCGGGGGCCTTCCCTAGAGGGACTTTCTTCGGGGCGCCTGTAAGGACGCCGTAACGGCAGTCTGCAAAAGTCGTTATAGTAGCAGGTTTGGTCCGCTCCCTCGCTCAGGTTCATGGAACAGATTCGCATCCGTGGGGCCCGCACCCACAACCTGAAAAACGTCAATCTCGACCTGCCGCGTCACAAGCTCATCGTCATTACGGGCCTCTCGGGCTCGGGCAAATCGTCGCTCGCCTTCGATACGCTCTATGCCGAAGGGCAGCGCCGCTACGTCGAGAGCCTTTCGGCCTATGCGCGCCAGTTCCTGCAGCTGATGGAGAAGCCCGACGTCGACCTGATCGAGGGCCTCTCGCCCGCGATCTCGATCGAGCAGAAGGCGACGTCGCACAATCCGCGCTCGACGGTCGGCACCGTCACCGAAATCCACGACTATCTGCGCCTGCTCTACGCCCGCGTCGGCACACCCTACTGTCCCGATCACGGCATTGCGCTGGAAGCGCAAAGCGTCTCGCAGATGGTCGATACCGTCCTCGCGCTGCCCGAGGATACGAAGCTGATGATCCTCGCGCCCGTCGTCGCAAACCGCAAAGGCGAGCATGCGGAGCTTTTCGAGCAGATGCAAGCGCAAGGGTTCATCCGCTTTCGCATCCGCTCGGGCGGCGGCACCGCCAACGAGGGTCAAGCCGAGATTTACGACGTCGATTCGCTGCCGAAGCTCAAGAAAAACGACAAGCACACGATCGACGTCGTCGTCGATCGCCTCAAAGTGCGCCCCGACATCAAGCAGCGCCTCGCCGAATCGTTCGAGACGGCGCTGCGGCTCGCCGACGGGCGAGCGGTCGCGCTCGAAATGGACACGGCGCGCGAGCACGTGTTCAGCTCGAAATTCGCGTGCCCGATCTGCTCCTATTCGCTGCCCGAGCTCGAGCCGCGCCTTTTCTCGTTCAATAACCCGATGGGCGCATGCCCGGATTGTGACGGACTCGGGCAGATCACGTTCTTCGATCCGAAACGCGTCGTCGCCTATCCGTCGATTTCGCTCGCGGCAGGCGCGGTCAAGGGCTGGGACCGGCGCAACCAGTTCTATTTCCAGATGCTGCAAAGCCTCGCGGCCTTCTACGAGTTCGACATCGATACGCCGTTCGAGGACCTCCCCGAAAAGATCAAGAAGCTGATCCTGTTCGGTTCGGGCAAGGAGACGATCCCGTTCTCGTACATCAACGAGCGCGGCCGCGCGACGGTGCGCGAACACGTCTTCGAAGGCATCATTCCGAACCTGGAGCGGCGCTATCGCGAGACGGATTCGGCCGCCGTGCGCGAGGAACTCGCGAAGTACCAGAACAATCAGCCGTGCCCGTCTTGCGACGGGTCGAGACTGCGCCGCGAAGCGCGTTTCGTCCGGCTCGGCGCGAACGGCGACGCGCGCGCCATCTACGAGGTGAGCGGCTGGCCGCTGCGCGATACGCTCGGCTATTTTCAGACGCTCCAGCTCGAAGGCGCGAAGCGAGAAATCGGAGAAAAGGTCGTCAAGGAGATCGTCGCGCGGCTCATGTTCCTCAATAACGTGGGGCTTGACTATCTCTCGCTCGAGCGCAGTGCCGATACGCTCTCGGGCGGCGAGGCGCAGCGCATTCGCCTCGCCTCGCAGATCGGCTCGGGGCTCACGGGTGTGATGTACGTGCTCGATGAGCCGTCGATCGGCCTTCATCAGCGCGACAACGATCGACTCATCGCGACGCTCAAGCACCTGCGCGACCTCGGCAACTCGGTCGTCGTCGTCGAGCACGACGAAGACATGATCCGCATGGCCGACTATATCGTCGACATGGGGCCCGGCGCCGGCGAGCACGGCGGCATGATCATCGCGCAGGGCACGCCGGTAGAAGTCGAGGCCGATCCCGCGTCGATGACGGGCCAATACCTGCGCGGCACGCGCCGCATCGAGTTCCCCGACGAGCGCAAGGACCCCGACGAGCGCCACCTGCGCATCGTCGAAGCGCATGGCAACAATTTGAAGCGCGTGACGCTCGATCTGCCGGTCGGTCTCCTTACGTGCGTGACGGGCGTCTCGGGCTCGGGCAAGTCGACGCTCATCAACGACACGCTCTACAACGCCGTCGCGCAGCATTTGTACGGATCGTCGACGGAGCCGGCGCCTTACGAATCGATCGAGGGGCTCGAGCATTTCGACAAGGTTATCAACGTCGACCAATCGCCGATCGGCCGCACGCCGCGCTCGAACCCGGCCACCTACACCGGCGTGTTCACGCCGATTCGCGAGCTTTTCGCCGGCGTTCCGGCCGCCAAGGAACGCGGCTACGATCCGGGACGATTCTCGTTCAACGTGAAAGGCGGCCGCTGCGAAGCCTGTCAGGGCGACGGCATGCTGAAAGTGGAAATGCACTTTCTGCCCGACGTCTACGTGCCTTGCGACGTCTGCCACGGCAAGCGCTACAACCGCGAGACACTCGAGGTCCATTACAAAGGGAAGAACATCAGCGAGGTGCTCGACATGACGGTCGAGCAAGCGCACGAATTCTTCGGCGCCGTGCCGGTCATCGCGCGCAAGCTCAAGACATTGCTCGACGTGGGCCTCGGCTACATCCGGCTCGGGCAATCGGCCACGACGCTGTCCGGCGGCGAGGCACAGCGCGTCAAGCTTTCGCTCGAACTATCGAAGCGCGATACGGGCCGAACGCTGTACATCCTCGACGAGCCGACGACCGGCCTCCACTTTCACGATATTGCCTTGTTGCTCGAAGTCATCCACCGGCTGCGCGATCACGGCAATACAGTCGTGATCATCGAGCATAATCTCGATGTAATCAAAACTGCGGACTGGGTGATCGACCTCGGTCCGGAAGGCGGCGCGGGCGGTGGGCAGATCATCGCGCAAGGCACGCCCGAGCAGATCGCGAGATCGAAGGCAAGCTTCACGGGGAAATATCTCGCTCCGCTGCTCGAGCGGCGTTGAGCCGCGAGCGAGGCAAATGCTGCGGTGCACAAACGTATCGCCTCGGGGAATACGGCTGGAGACATAAGGCGTCATGGGTAATCGCAACGAAGCACCGAAGAATCTTGCCGCACGGGACCAGACACCGCGTCCCGTGCGCCTCACGAGCGACATGAGCCTGCCGAAACTGTCCGCCGTCGAGGTGTGCAGCTACGTGGTGGCCTTCCTCGGCATATGGGCCGTGATGCATCTTAAGCTGCTGGCCGCGCTGCTCGCCGGCATGCTCGTCCATCAGCTCGTCCATATGATTGCGCCGGTGATCGAGCGGCATATGTCGAGCCAGCTCGCCCGGCTCGTTGCCGCCGCCATCCTTGCCACAATCGTCGTGGGCGGATTGACGAGCCTCGCGCTCGCCATGATCGAGCATTTCGAGCATACGGTGCCGAACATCCAGAACCTGCTTGGGCAGGTCATGCAGATGATCGAGCAGGCCCGCTTGCGCACGCCGGATTGGATTTCGACGATGCTTCCCGTCGATGCGGAGCAAATGAAGGCGAAGGCCGGCATGCTCATCCATTCTCACATGGACCAGCTCCAGCAAGGCGGCAAGAGCCTCGCGCGCGCGTTTGGGCATGTGGTCATCGGCATGATCCTGGGCGCCTTGATCGCGATCACGGCCGATCGGCATGCGCAGCGACTTCCGCTCGGCCGGGCGTTGGCGACGCGCGTCGCGCGTTTTTCCGATGCGTTCAGGCGCATCGTCTTCGCGCAGATCAAGATCTCCGCGATCAACGCGGTGTTCACCGCGCTTTATCTGCTAGTCGCCCTGCCCGTTTTTCACCAGCGGTTGCCACTCTCGAAGACGCTCGTTCTCATCACGTTCATCGTCGGGCTCTTGCCCGTCATCGGCAATCTGATCTCGAATACGCTCATCGTCGCGATATCGCTATCGGTCAGCCTGCCGACGGCCGTCGCGTCGCTCGGCTTTCTCATCGCCATCCACAAGCTCGAGTATTTCCTCAATGCGCGCATCGTCGGCGGACAGATCGAGGCGCGCGCGTGGGAGCTGCTGCTCGCCATGCTCATCATGGAGGCCGCGTTCGGCATACCCGGCGTCATCGCCGCGCCGATCTTCTACGCGTATATCAAGCGGGAGCTGATCTACCTGCGGCTGGTCTGAGCGCACCGGCGGCAGGCGAATGCGCCGCTGAACGCGGCTGCCCGAGCTCGGTTACCGAAAAACGACGGTTTTCGTCCCATTCAGCACGATCCGATGCTCGGTGTGCCACTTGACGGCGCGCGCAAGCGTCACGCATTCCACGTCGCGCCCGATCGCCGTCAGCTGCTCCGGCGTCATGCTGTGATCGACGCGCTCGACCTCCTGCTCGATGATCGGCCCTTCATCGAGATCGGTCGTCACGTAGTGCGCCGTCGCGCCGATCAGCTTCACGCCGCGATCGAAGGCCTGATAGTAGGGCTTCGCTCCCTTGAAGCTCGGCAGAAACGAATGGTGGATGTTAATGGCGCGGCCCTCGAGCCGTTCGCAAAGCGCGGGCGAGAGAATCTGCATGTAGCGCGCAAGCACGACGAGATCGGCCTGACTTTGCTCGATCACCTCATAGACGCGTGCCTCCTGCGCGGCTTTCGCGCCGGCTGTCGAGTCCGTCAGCGGGAAGTGATGGAACGGAATGTCGTAGCTCGCGGCCAACTGATAGAAATCCTTATGGTTCGAGATGATTGCCGGAATCTCGATCGGCAGTTGCCCCGTGCGATAGCGGAACAGCAGATCGTTCAGGCAATGGCCGATCTTCGAGACGAGAATGACGACGCGCGGCTTCACCAACGCATCATACGCTTCCCAACGCATCGCGAATCGCTCGGCGAGCGGCGCGAAGGCCGCGCGTAGCGCGTCGAGCCCCGGATCGCCGCCAACTTGCTGAAAATGCACGCGCATGAAGAACTCGCCGGTGCGGCTGTCGCCGAATTGCGCCGAGTCGAGAATGTTGCCGCCGCGCTCGTAGAGAAAACCCGAGACGGCGTGCACGATGCCGGGCCGATCAGGGCACGACAGTTTCAGGATGAAGCTGTGTTCGGTCGACATGACCTGGGGATACTCCTTTCGTTGTTCGATGGCAGGTACGCCGCGCCCTTATCGAGTGCCGGCGCCCCTCGAGCGCGCGGATCAGGCCGCCCCGGGCGGCGCGAACAGCGTGTCGATACCCGCGCACGCCTCTTCGTCGATCCAGCGGTGCCGCAGCATGCAGTCGAGCGTGGCAAGGCTCGCATCGACGGTCAGCGCGCCTTCCTCGATCCAGCGCGCCACCTCGTCGATCCGCGCGAGCCTGTGCTCGCCGACTTCGCCGTCCTGGTTGTGCGGCGTGAAGTCCTCGGGCAGCGGCAGGTCGTAGACGAAGATCTGCTCGGCCTGTGTGCCTTCGGGAATCGACTGCAGCACATGCACGGTCCTGCCGCGCACAGCCCGCTGGGCCAGCTGCGCGCCGATGCCCGCTTCTTCCCAGCATTCCTTGGCGATCGTCGCCTCAATGCCGAGGCCCCATGCAATGCCGCCCGCCACGACGTTGTCGAGCATGCCCGGATCGGTCGCCTTAGTGTCGCTGCGGCGCGCGATCCAGAGCCGCGGCGCGCGATCCGTGTATTTTACGATGCCATTCAGGTGGACCGCATAAGTCATCGTGCCAAAAAAGCGCGCTGCCGCGCGCTCGATATAAGCGAGCGGCGCGTCGTCGAACGCGTTGCGGACCGCATAGATCTCGTCGCGCCAGCCGACGATGTTGCCGGCCGCGGCCAGCGCGCCGATCACGGCGCCGAGCGCGGCAGACCGACTATCCGCGCTCTTGTCGAAGCGCGACGCGAGCGCCACGTGCGCCGGCTCGACGTCGAATACGTCGGGCCAGCGCGCAAGATGCGCCAGATCGATTTCGCGAACCCAGCCGACTTGATGCCCGGCCAGCCAAAACGGCCGGTGCACAGCGGGATCGAACCGGCGCGCGGCGACGATGCAAGGCAAGGTCATCTGTGCTGCTCAACGACTGAAGTAGCGAAAAAAAGTGCGACGTTAACCATACCCGAGCATTCCTTTTCAGTGGCCCCCGAATTCGGTAACGGTATAGAGCGGCAGTCCGTTGTCACGCAGCAGCTTCGAGCCGCCGAGATCGGGCAGATCGATGATCGCCGCGCCCTCGACCACGACGGCCCCAAGCCGCTCGAGTAGCTTCTTGCCGGCCATCATCGTGCCGCCTGTCGCAATCAGATCGTCGACGATGACGACGCGATCGCCCGCGTGGCACGCGTCCTCGTGGATTTCGACGGTCGCCGTGCCGTACTCGAGCGCATACGATTCGGACACGGTCTTGTACGGCAGCTTGCCGATCTTGCGAATGGGGATGAAGCCGATGTTGAGCTCATAGGCGACGATCGGCGCGATGATGAAGCCGCGCGCATCGAGCCCGGCCACGTAATCGAGCTTTGCTTCGACATAGCGCTCGATAAAAAGATCGATAAGGATCCGCAGCGTTTTCGGCCGCTGCAGGAGCGGCGTGATGTCGCGAAACTGCACGCCGGCCATCGGCCAGTCAGGAATCGTGCGGACCTGGCTCTTGATGAACGCGGCGGCGGCGTGCGGCTTGTCCGCGGGCTCGTGAGACATGGGACTTCTCCGAAAGGCGGTCCGCCATCGGTTGCGGACCTGATCGATCTATAACGGTGAGCGGCGACGCGACCGGTGAAACGGACGATGCGCCTCGCGCCGCGCCGCGAGCCTCAATGAGCGGCGGCACCCGCGCGGCGGCCCCTCGTCAGGCGCTCCTCGGCTAGCGCAAGCGCTTCGGGCAGACCGCGCAGCACGACGATGTCGGCGGAGCGCAGCTTCGTCTCGGGGCCCGGCTCCACACCGCGAATGCCGTGGCGCCGGATCGCCGTGACCTCGACGCCCAGTTCGGCAAGCGCGAGTTCCTCGAGCGTGCGTCCGACGGCTTCAGCGTTGTCGTCGACCGGCACCGATTGTAGCCGGACCTGCTCATGCCCGTCGTCGTCGCCAAGATCGTCGGCGCCGCGGAAATACCCGCGCAAGAGGCTATAGCGCTCGTCGCGCATCTCCTCCACGCGGCGCACGACGCGACGCATCGGAACCCCCATCAGCACCAGTGTGTGCGACGCGAGCATCAGGCTGCCCTCGACGATCTCCGGGATGACCTCCGTCGCCCCGGCCGCGAGCAGCCGTTCGAGGTCCGCATCGTCGACCGTGCGCACGATGACGGGCAGCGCCGGCTCGAGTTCGTGCACGTTGTGCAGCACGCGCAGCGCGGAAGGTGTGTTCGCATAGGTGATCGCCAGGGCCGCGGCGCGATGAATGCCGGCAGCAACGAGCGACTCGCGCCGGCCCGCATCGCCGAACACCACCGATTCGCCCGCCGCGGCCGCGGCCGCGACGCGATCGGGATCGAGGTCGAGCGCGACATAGGGGAGCCCCTCATGCTCGAGCATGCGCGCGAGGTTCTGGCCCGCGCGGCCGTAGCCGCAAATAATCACGTGGGCCTGCTGCCGCAAGCTCTGCGTCGCGATCCGCGTCATTTGCAGCGACTGCTGCATCCACTCCGTCGACGAAAGCCGCAGCACGATTCGATCGGCGTTTTGAATGATGAGCGGCGCCGCCAGCATCGAAAGCAGCATGGAGGCCAGTATCGCCTGCAGCAACGTGCCGTCGACGAGACGCTTGTCCTGGATCAGGTTGAGAAGCACGAAGCCGAACTCGCCGGCTTGCGCAAGCCCGAGCCCTGTGCGCATCGCGACGCCGGGCATCGCGCCGAAGACCCGTGCGAGGCTCGTGATCATGACGACCTTCAGCAGCACCGGCCCGATCAGGAACCCGAGCACCATGAGCGGATGCGCGATCAGCACGCGCGGATCGAGCAGCATGCCGGTGGTAATGAAGAAAAGTCCCAGCAGCACGTCGCGAAACGGCTTGATGTCCTCTTCGACCTGATGTCGATAGGGCGTTTCGGCAATGAGCATGCCGGCAATGAAAGCGCCGAGCGCGAGCGAGAGGCCGAACTTGTCCGTGACGAAGGCGGCGCCGAGCGTGACGAGCAGCACGTTCAGCACGAACAGTTCCTGCGATCGCCGCCGCGCGACGACGTTGAACCAGCGCGTCATGAACCGCTGGCCGACGAATAGCAAGAGCGAGAGCGCAACGACGATCTTGAGTGCGGCAATGGAAAGCGTCGCCGGAAGATCGTGCGTGTCGCCGCCGAGCGCTGCGATGATGATCAGCAGCGGCACAACGGCAAGATCCTGGAACAGCAGCACACCGAAGATGTTGCGGCCGTGCTCGGTCTCGATCTCGAGCCGCTCGGCGAGCATCTTGCTGACGATCGCTGTCGACGACATCGCAAGCGCGCCGCCGAGTGCGATCGCCCCCTGCCACGTCACGTGCACCCATCGCTCGGAGAGCATGCCCGCGAGAACCGCGACGGCGACCGTGCCGATCACTTGCAAAAGCCCCAGGCCGAAGACGAGCGTTCTCATCGCCCGCAACTTGGCGAGCGAGAACTCGAGGCCGATCGAGAACATCAAGAAGACGACGCCGAATTCGGCGAGGTGCTGCGCCCGCTCGCTATCGGGCGCGATGCCGAGCGCATGAGGCCCGACAATGATGCCGACCGACAGATAACCGAGCATCGGCGGCAAGTTGAGGATTCGAAACAGCACGACGCCTGCCACCGAAGCGAGCAGCAGCATCAGGGTCATTTCGAGCGGGGAAATCACGTGCGAAGCGTCCTCGTTCGTCTCATCTGCGACAGCCGCGCCGCGCGTTGGAAGGAAAGCGTCGCCGGCGCCTGCCGCCCGCCCTGTTAGCCCCGGCAGCGTCCGGCGCGGCAAACGCCTTTGTTATACTCGCCGAATGATAGCGAAAATCAATGGCGATCGGGCAGTCGCGCTCGCCCGGAACGTGCTCGGCATCGAGGCCGATGCGGTGCGCGCCCTCGCCGAGCGCATCGACGGCGGCTTTGTCACGGCCGTCGATCTATTGCTCGGATGCAGAGGACGCGTCGTCGTATCGGGCATCGGCAAGTCGGGCCATGTCGCGCGCAAGCTCGCCGCGACATTTGCAAGCACCGGCACACCGGCGTTCTTCGTCCACCCGGCCGAAGCGAGTCACGGCGATCTCGGCATGGTGACGGCCGACGACGTCTTCGTTGCCCTCTCGAATTCGGGAGAATCGGAAGAACTCATCGAGATTCTGCCGCTCGTCAAGCGCATCGGCGCGAAGCTGATCGCGATGACAGGCAGGCCCGAATCGACGCTTGCCAAGCTCGCCGACGTCCACCTGAACGCGGGCGTCGAAAAAGAGGCTTGTCCGATGAATCTCGCGCCGACGGCAAGCACGACGGCGGCGCTTGCGCTCGGCGACGCGCTCGCTGTCGCGGTGCTCGATGCACGAGGCTTCGGCCCCGACGATTTCGCGCGCTCGCATCCGGGCGGGGCGCTCGGTCGGCGGCTGCTGACCTACGTGCGCGACGTGATGCGCACGGGCGATCAATTGCCGAAGGTGCCGACCACGGCCACAGTCAGCGACGCCCTTTTTCAACTGACGGCCAAGCGCATGGGCATGACGGCGATCGTCGACGACGGCGACCGCGTGGCCGGCATCTTCACCGATGGCGACCTGCGCCGTGTGCTCGAGCGCACGGGCGATTTCCGCGAACTGCCGATCGTCGAGGTCATGACGCGCGCCCCGCGCACGATCGTGGCCGACCACTTAGCCGTGGAAGCCGTCGAGTTGATGGAGCGTTACCGTATCAATCAGCTGCTCGTCGTCGACGACGCCGGCAAGCTGATCGGCGCGCTCAACATGCACGACTTGTTTTCGAAGAAGGTGATCTGATGGCTGCAGCGCCTCTCACGGCCGCCGACCGCGCGAGCCGCGTCAAACTGATGATTTTCGACGTCGACGGCGTGCTGACCGATGGCGGCCTCATGTTCACGGCCGAAGGCGACTACATGAAGGCGT
>CAYPWK010000002.1:55075-57076 GCA_964414365.1 uncultured Burkholderia sp. | reverse complement strand
CAATGAATAAAAACGGCGTGGCGCCGAAGATGGCGGGCGGTGCAGCCGATGTCTCTTATAGCCTCGACCATGATCCCCTCGCTGCCTATGTCCGAGCGCTGGACGCACAGCAGCTCTACTACCGCAAGCAGTTCGTCGAATCGAAGGCAGCGCTTAACGACGCTCTCGCCGGCTCTGCAGACCGTCAGCGGATCGGGCGTTACTTGCCGGCCGACCTGACCGGCATCGACGCGGCATCGATAGCGGGCGGACTGACTTGGTCCGATCACGTCGGCGCACCGGCGCAGGGACGGCTCAATACAATTGCGCCCGAAGTGCGCGGCGAATGGATCCACAACACCACGCAATATGAATTGCGGTACCGGCAGCTTTTCCTGAATGCCGGGACAACGTCGATCGATCAGACGGTGCCGGGTTTGGCGGATCGACTCATTGGGTTAATAGGCAAAGATAACAACCTAACCGACGACGATAAAAAAACAATCAACGACAGGGTGAAAGGCGTCACGCTGGGCGGTTCCGCGCGCGCCGAGGAATTGCAGGCAATGGTGTCTGATTCGGTGCGTGTCGGCACTGTGCCGAAGTTTGACTGGAGCCTGTCGCTTGGCGCTACGCAGGGGGCGCCGTCCGGTTTCCAGCCTAACGTACTCGGAAGCATCGCCCAGCAGACGACATGGGGCATGTGGTCCGTGTACGGCGGCATGACTCCCGTGCGCGACTCCCTGCTATCTTGGCGGGGAATGAGCCTTCCCCTTTCCGGACAGACTGGCGGCGAGACATGGGGCGCCGTGCGTCGGGCCGCCGCTGGCGTGCAGGCGCGTTGGCAAATGGCGCCGCGCTGGAACATCAGCGCAGCCACGGAGGCACAGTGGCTGACGGGGATGAATGTAGTGGGCAACGAGGGGATATCGGCGGATCTATCGGGCGGCTACGATTTTCGCGTTCCCGGCTTTGATTACTTCAGCGTGGGTCCGGCTGCCCATTACCTCGCATATCGGCGCAACGAGAACTTCTATAGCTGGGGCCAGGGTGGGTACTACAGTCCACAGTCGTCGCTCAGCACCGGAGTGGCGCTCCAGTGGCTGTCGAAGGAAGGACGTCGATGGCAGTTTCAGGGTAGTCTCGAGACGGGCTGGAACAACACGCTTCAGGATACCGAGCCCTGTTTCCCGCTTGGGCTAAGCCCGGGCCTCACAAATCTGATCAGCAATCTGCCCCAGTCTAGCCCGTCTATTGCGGCCAGTGCAGGTGAGTTTGCCTGCGCCGGCAGCCACGACCACGGCCTTTACATGCACACGCAAATCTCGGCAACGGTCAAACTATCGGAGCGTTTGCAGGCGGGTGCGCTCGCGGACGTGAACGTGACGCCGGGCCGCGACAAGCAATTCGCGGCGCTCGCGTTCGTGCGCTACTTCTTCGAGCCGCGCGCCGCCGTATTCAGCCGTGATCTGCCGCGCAATACGCGCGACTTCTACCTGCAACTCGACGACAACCATTAACCAGGATGCCGATACCCGCCCGCCCCACAAAGATGATCACACTCACCGGTGCCAAGGGCGCGGGAGTGCCTGTGCCGATGCGGCGGCGCCTGCTTTGCGCGGGCGCGCTATTCTCGCTGTTCGGCACGCTGTCCTGCGCGGCGACGGGCGCGATGCAGGCCAGCGAGTGGCCGTCGTGGAAGGCGTTCATCGACGCCCAGATTCAGGCTGACGGCCGCGTGATTGACTTCACGACGCCCACGCAGCAGAGCACGTCCGAAGGGCAGTCCTATGCGCTCTTCTTCGCGCTCGTCGCGAACGATCGCGCCATGTTCGACAAGGTACTCGCTTGGACCGACGCGAACCTTGCCGGCGGTCATATCGATACGCAGTTGCCCGCGTGGCAATGGGGCCGCAAGCCCGACGGCAGCTACGGCGTGCTGGATGCGAACTCCGCGTCCGATGGGGACGCCTGGATCGCGTATGCGCTCATCGAAGCAGGCCGCCTGTGGCGGGTGCCCCG
>CAYPWK010000002.1:40764-54975 GCA_964414365.1 uncultured Burkholderia sp. | reverse complement strand
GTCAAAGGCGACGTGGGCAGCTACGATGCGATTCGCGTCTATCTGTGGGCTGGCATGACGTCGCCGCGCGATCCGTCGGCCGCATCCTTGCTGACCGCACTCGGCGGCATGCGCGGTGCGCTTTCGGGACAAGTTCCGCCGGAACGCGTCGCGACGGCGCGAGGCAACGGGGAGGGCGCCGGTCCCGTGGGTTTCTCAGGCGCACTGCTGCCCTATCTGAGTGCGGCCGGCGACACGGCCGATGTGGATGCACAGCGTCAGCGTATTGCTTCGATGCTCGATGCGGCGCGGACGGCAAAGACGGCGGTCCCCTATTACGACCGCGTGTTGCTGTTGTTCGGCGAGGGCTGGATAGACGGGCGATATCGCTTCGATGCCCATGGCCGGCTGGTTCCGGGTTGGCACGAGTGACCCTAGCGATTTAACAAAATCCAGTATCAAGGATCAACTTGCGGATCGCACGAAGCTGAATGACAATCTGACGACCTTCGTCGTCCATCGTGTTGTTCCTGTGGCTGCGTTTAAATCGCGAGTTCACTTGCATGGGGCAAAAGATGAAAACAGAACCGCACGCTGTGCTGGACTTTCGCGCCATATTCGAGAACACGCCGGGACTGTATCTCGTGTTGGCGCCGGATCTCACGATAGTCGCCGTGAACGATGCCTATGCCCAGGCGACCATGACCGTTCGAGAGAACATCCTTGGCCGCGGCCTATTCGACGTCTTCCCCGATAACCCTAATGAGCTTGGCGCAAGCGGCGTGAGCAATCTCAGGGCTTCTTTACAGCGCGTGCTCAAATACGGACGTCCGGACGCGATGCCCGTACAAAAATACGACGTCCGTCGCCCGGCCTCGGAGGGTGGGGACTTCGAAGAACGTTACTGGAGCCCGCTCAACACACCGGTGCTGGACAAGGCCGGCCGCGTGCACTGGATCATCCATCGGGTGGAGGACGTGACCGGCCTCGTACGGGCGGAACGCAAAGGCGAGGAGCAAGACCGAATTGCCAGGGACAATCAGGATGTGATCAATCGATTGCGGGCTGCGAACGCTGAACTCGCTCGGCAGAAGCAGGAACTCGCGCAACGCGAGACGGAGATCCGCAGGCTATCGACGCCCGTGCTGCAGCTACGCGACGGTCTTCTGCTCTTGCCCATCATCGGCACGCTCGACTCCGAGCGGGCAGATCAACTCACTGACGCGTTGCTGCAATCCATCGGGGCGAACCGGGCGCGAGTGGTCGTAATGGACGTAACAGGCGTGGCGGCGGTCGACTCAACCGTCGCTGGCCGATTGATAGGGACTGCCGACGCGGCGCGCCTAATGGGCGCAACGATTATCGTGACGGGTGTATCGGCCGAGGTCGCTCAGGTGCTCGTGGCGCTCGGCGTCGATCTCGGGCAATTGATTACGATGGGCGACCTTCAAAGCGGACTCGAGGCAGCGGAGGACTTGCTCGGATACCCACCCCTTCGCGCAGACGTCAATTCGACGGAGCGGCCAGTCGCCCGGGCGGATTGGCCATAGGCCAAGCGTAAATCAATCCAGTGCGTGACGTTTCATCCGTCCGTTCGCGGCGGCCTCGACTTGCATATCGATGAGTGGTGTTGCGGTCACGGCCACGGCGACGTTTTTGGACGCCGGCAACAGACCAGCGAACGCAGCGGCTCCGGTACCGCAGGCAAAAGTGAGCATGATGGTGACTGCGGCGACGACCGAGCATGCGCTCGTCGACGTCCCTTTTTTCGCGCTGTTCATGTCACTCATGACGGCGACCTCCTCTTGAACTTTGTTCTCTGAGGTCGACTATAAACCGGCACTGTTTGCCGATGCTCGCTCGAAAAAGTGACATTTGTAAGCGAATGTCCCCCGCCTGATTGCTCTTTCACCGCCGTCGTATCGCTGCCGCGATGCGGCGGTGACGCTCATCGATGAGGTGCCGAATGAGGTCGAGCAACTGCCGCGGTGAGTACGGCTTCTTCAGGAACGCGCTAGCGCGTACGGGCGGCGGCGTCTCATGCGCGGAGTTCAACACGACGGGAATCTCGGATAGTCGATGATCGGCTGCCATCGCATCGACGAGCGCCGGACCGTCCATGACGGGCATCGTCACATCAGAAACGACCACATCGGGAGGCTGGTTCTGGGCCTTTTCCAGGGCGTCCTTACCGTTCGCCGCCGTGACCACTTCATATCCCCCGTCCGCAATCGCCGTTCCGAGCGCACCGAGTACGTTTCGGTCGTCGTCGACGAGCAAAACAGTGTTCGGTTTGTCTGTCGGCTGCGCGCGGCGTTGATCCGCTCGCGGCAGCTGGCGGTATCGCTCGATGCGTGGTTCGGCCATCGTCGGCTCGGAAAGCTGACTGTGATCCTGTCTCATGAGATTCCCCGCTGCCGGCTCCTCGGGGACCAGCGCTTTCAATATTGGGTGTCGTGCCCCAAAAAGCCGGTATGGCGGGGGGCACGGACGTAACAGAATTGAAACATCCAGCGTGCCTGGTCCGTGAAAAAAAGCAGGAATCCTGCGTTGCTCGCCGGACCGGTTAAATCGGGCTGTCGGCCTATTCATCGGCGGGAAGGCAACGCGTAGGCGACTACATAGTCGCCAAGCTTCGTGCCGAACGAACCGTGGCCCCCCGCCGCGATGACGACGAACTGCCGGCCGTTGACCTCGTAGGTCATCGGCGTTGCCTGGCCGCCTGCGGGAAGCCGGGCACGCCAGAGCTCTTCGCCGGTGTCGGTGCTGTATGCGCGGATGTAATTATCTGCAGTTGCGCCGATGAAAAATACATGGCCGGCAGTGGTCACGGGACCCCCCAGCATCGGCACTCCCATCTTGAACGGCAGCGGCACGGGCGCCGTGTCGCGGACGGTTCCAATCCGCTTCTTCCAGACGATCTGGTTTGTCTTCAGGTCGATCGCCGCGACGTACCCCCAAGCCGGCTCCTTACAGGGCAGATTGATGGGCGACATGAACGGGTTGAGTGTCACCCCGAATGGCGTGCCGTACTGAGGCTGGATACCGACCTCCGTACCGGTGCCGCTTTGCCCCGCTTGGGGCGGCTCGATCGGATTTTGAGGCCCGCGCGGTATCAGGCGCGACACGAATGGCAGCGCGATTGGATTGGCGATGGCGATTTGACGGTCTGTGTCGACTGCGAGCCCGCCCCACTCGAACATGCCGAGGTTACCCGGAAAGACCAGCGTGCCTTGCTCCGATGGCGGAGTGAACGGACCCTGATATCTGAGGCGATGGAAAATTATGCGGCACGCGAGTTGGTCGTACATGGTCGCGCCCCACATGTCGGCCCCCGTCAGGTTCTTCGCCGGGCGGAATGTCAATTTGGAAAACGGTTGCGTCGGCGAGACGTGATCGCCTTTCGCGGCCCCTTGCGGGACCGGCTGCTCCGGGGCGGGCACGACGAGCGCGCCCGTGCGGCGATCGAGTACGAATATATTGCCCGTCTTCGCCGGCGCATAGACGACCGGAATGACTTTCCCGTTGGTATCGGTGATGTCGGCGAGGGTCGGTTGTGCGGGCAGGTCCATGTCCCACAGATCGTGATGGACGGTCTGATAGAACCAGGCGAGCTTACCGGTCGACGCATTGAGCGCGAGCAGACCGCTCGCATAGCGTTCATATTCGGGCGTACGGTCGCCTCCCCAGATATCGGGCGTCTTGACGCCCATCGGCAGGTAGACGAGATCGAGTTTCGGATCGTATGCGGCCGGCGCCCATGCGTTCGGAGAGTTGTGCACGAACGTGTGCTGATCGTCGGGGATCGCATTCGGCGTATCCGATCCCGGATCGAACGCCCAGACGAGCTTGCCCGTCTCGACATCGAAGCCGCGTATGACGCCCGACGGCTCGCGCGTCGAGTAGTTGTCGGTCACCGAGCCGGCGACAACGATGACCTTTTCGGTCACGACGGGCGGAGATGTCGGCTCGAATTGCCCCGGCGTCGTGACGGGTTGCAGATGCTGAAGATCGAGGTCGCCGTTGTTGGCGAATCCCGCGCATCGCTGGCCCGTTTCGGCGTCGACCTCGAACAGATGACCGTCATTGACGGGCAGGATGATGCGGCGCGCGCAGGGGGCCGACGCGGGCTGTCCGGCACCTTTTTGCGCCGGCGTCGCGCCGGCTGTTTCGTGATAGGACACGCCACGGCATGTCACATGCTGAAAGCTCGGGTCCGCCTTGAGGCCCGGATTGAAGCGCCATTTTTCCTTGCCCGTTGCCGCATCGAGCGCAAAAAGTATCTGGTGGGGCGAGCAGAGATAGAGCATGTCGCCGACTTTGATCGGCGTCACTTCGTTGGTGATTTCGACCGGGTCGTGAGGTCCTTTCTTGTCGCCTGTTTCAAATGTCCACGCGAGTTGCAGGTCTTTCACGTTTTGCTGGTTGATCTGCGCTAGCGGTGAATAGCGCGTGCCGGCCTGCGTGCGGCCATAGGCGCGCCAGTCGTCGGGATGCGCGGCGGATTGTCCGCTCGTGCCAGGCGCGCTTTGCGCGAGTGCGCCGTCCTTCTCCTGGGGATCGTTGAAAGACGCATACGCGAGTGCGATACCCGTAAGCACGAGGCAGACTGCGAGTGCGATCGCTCCCGGCTGCGCTGGCGGAGCCACGAAGAGTCGATACACGAACGGGAGCAGCAACCAGATGCCGAAAATCACGAGGATGTCGGTGCGTGGCGCAAGCGCCCAGAAATCGAAGCCGACTTCCGCGATCGCCCAAATAACAGTGCCGATCAGCAGCAGCGCATAGAGGCCAAGCGCGAGTCCATTACGGCGATACACGAGTCCCGCGATGACGAGCATCACGATGCCTGCGATGACGTAGTAAGGTGAGCCGCCGACTATGATCAACCAGATCCCGCCACCGACAAGATAGAGTCCGGATATTGCGGCAAACAGCACGGTCAGCCACGTTGCGACGGGCCGTGACGAAGATGGCGTGTTCATGCATCGACCTCCGGTTGAAGCGGCATCGCGGGGATGCGTCGTCGTTGCGACGACAGCGCTGCCCATTAACGACGGGTACTAGCATGGGATGGGCCCGCCGATTCCATGAGGCAATCGCAAACTAGCGATAAGCGATGACAGGTCATTGAAAGAAGAGAATGCCGATCGCAGCCTGCGGGTTCAGCTTGCTTCATCATGCTCGACCCGCTGCAAAGAGGGGGAAAACACCCAGCAACTGGCGAGATCAGGCGATGTAGACTTTGTCCGCCTCTTTCTCCGAAGCGCATCTGCTGCAATCGCTGCAATGGTCAACCCCTCCCACTTCGACCTGCAATCTCTGCGAGTCTTTCTGCTCGTCGCCGAACATGGCAGCTTCACCAAAGCGGCGGAACACGGGCAATTGACGTTATCGGCAATCAGCAAGCGCATCGCGGAACTCGAGAGCGTGACGGACTGCATGCTTTTCATGCGCCGGCCGCGCGGCGTCGAGCTCACGGCGGCGGGCCGCGGCTTGCTCGAGCACGCGACGCGCGTACTGGACCAGGTCAACGGCATGGCCAATGTCATGAGCGACTACGCCATTGGCATCAGAGGCCATGTGACCTTGTGGGCGAATACCTCGTCCATCGTTCAGTTCCTGCCCGTCGACCTTGCGCGCTTCCTCGATGCGAATCGGACAGTCAAGATCAGCCTCGAGGAACGCAAAAGCGGCGATATCGTGGACGCTTTAACGTCGGGCAAGGCCGATCTTGGCGTCTTCGCCGATACCGTCCCCGCACACGGCATCGAGCGGCGTCTGTATCGGCAGGACGATCTCGTGCTGCTCGTTCCTCAATCTCATCCGCTCGCGCGCGCAGAAAGCATCGCGTTCGCCCAAACGCTCGATGAGGACTATGTGGGCCTGAGCGCCGGCAGTTCGCTGCTTACTTTGATGACAGACGCCGCATTCAAGGCCGGGCGGCCGCTCAAGCTAAGGATTCAGGTGTCGGCCTTCGACGGAATCTGCCGGATGATCGAAGCGGGGCTTGGAATCGGCATTCTGCCGCGCGCGGCGGTAACGCGGGAGCTCACGGACACGCGGCTTGCCATCGTCACGCTCTCGGATCAGTGGGCAAGAAGAACGCTGTGGATCGGCGCAAACAATCTGGCCATGTCGGCGCCGGACGTTGCCCGTCTCTTTGCGTTCCTGTCAGGCGAAGGCGATCCGGAATCGAATGATTCACCGGCTTGATGCGCGCCGGTGGCCGATCATGGTCGATCGACCACCGCGCGCGAACGGTCCGCGTCCGCGCAAAGCCTGTTGTCCCTCTTGGCGCGCTTAGACGGGATTGATCTCGTCCTGGCTGCGGCGCGTAGTGAGCGGCCCAAGCGTGCGCACGACGAGCGCCACGATCAACAACGCGGCGGAGATGACGCCGAACATCGCACCGGCGCCATGGTTGTTCAGCACCGGGAGCAGGATGAAGGGCAGCAGGCCGCTCATGATGCGCGACAGCGCGTAGGTGCTGCCGATCGCCGTGGAGCGCACGCGCGCCGGGAAGATTTCGGCCTGGTAGACGTGATACGCATTGCTGAATACGTTCGACGCGCACGTGGTCAAAAAGCCGAACGCAAGGATCAGCGCAGCATTGTCGGAGTAGGCGAAGCCCGCACCGAAAACCGCGATCGACAGGATACCTGTAATGACGAGCGTGCGGCGCTCGATCCAGTTGAGCAGCGGTATCGACAGCAGCGAGCCGACAGGGTAGCCAAGAAACGATAGCGCCATGAACAACGTGCTGTCGGTGACGTCGAAGCCTCTGCTTTTCACGACGATACTGGCCAGGGTACCGAAGCCATAGTAGCCGAACGCCTGGAACAGATGGAAAACGGTCAGCATCAGATAACGCTTGCCGTAGGGCGCCTGGCGCAGCGCGGCGATGCGCTCGCCGATGCTGATCGCGCGCTGCTCAGTCCGGCCTTCCGAAATGGCGGCAGGCAAGCTGATGCCCGCGCTCGTTGCGAAGCGCCGCAATTCGGCATGGGCTTCCTTCGTGCGGCCTCTCGCAAGCAGCCAGCGCGGGCTTTCCGGCAGGCGGTGCTGAACGAATAGGACGAATACCGCACCGACACTGCCGAACGCCAGAATGATGCGCCAGCCCGCGATCGCGCCGATGTGCTGGGGATTGAGCCAGACAGCAAGGAAGCCTACGAGCGGCACGGCGAGGTAAGACGTGGTGTAAGCCCAGGCGGCCAGGCGGCCTCTGCGGTCCTTGGGCAAGATCTCGGATAGATAGCTGTCCGCCACCGGATAAATGGCGCCGATGCCTATGCCGGTCAAAAACCGGCAGAGCACGAGCATTCCCGCGTTGACCGAAAACGCGCCGATCAGCGAGAACGCGCTGTACCAGACGAGCGTGAAGACGAATGCCTTGCGTCGGCCGATGCGATCGGCGAGGCTGCCGAGGCAGAAGGAACCGAAGAACATGCCGATGAAGGCGGACGCCAGCAGCAGCTTGAAATCGGCGCTATGCCTGTCGATACCGAATTCCGTTTGCAACGCAGAGCCGATCGAACTGACGAGGAATATCTCGTACATGTCGAAGAAAAGGCCGATGCCGACGACCCAGACTACGAATCGATGCAGCGCGGATACCGGCATCTCGTCCATCAAGGCGCTCAGTGTCGCTGTGTGGCCGGGCTGATGGAGTCGGTCCGTCAAGACGTGATCGCCCGATAGCGGGGGATGAGTGCCGGCGGCCGCGTCGTCGCGCAGATCAAGCGGGTTGCTTCGCATAATGTGATGTCTCCTTGGATTTGTCCGTGTATGACCATGCTGCTATGACGGTGCTGCCCCCAGGTCTTTGCCTCGGTGCGGCCGCAGCGTCCTCGAAAAAGCGTTACTTGGCGTGCCAGACAATGCCGATGCGGTTCAAGTCGCGGGATCTCGCTCATGAGCGGGAAGGCGGCCGGCGGCAACAGTCGGCGTCGGGTGAAGATCGAGGCGACGGCCCGCTTTGAGTATCTGGCTAGGAACGTCGTGTCCCACGAGGTCGGGTAAATGGGCTGCCGCATCGATCGCGGCTGCGAGATTCACGCCCGTTTCATATCCCTCGAGTTCGAGCATGTGGATAAGCTCTTCGGTGCAGACATTGCCCGTCGCACCCGGTGCATAGGGGCAGCCGCCGAGCCCTCCGAGCGAGGAATCGAAGCGGTCAATGCCTGCGCCGATTGCCGCCAGCGTGTTGGCGAGCGCCATCCCGCGCGTGTTATGGAAGTGCAGAGTGAGCTCCAGGTCGGGAAACGCTTCGACGGCGCGACGGCACAGGTTCTCGACCTGCGAGGGATAGGCCATGCCCGTGGTATCGCAGAGCGTGATGCCGTGCACGCCGAGATCGGCGAAGCGCCGGATCCAGCCGAGGACTTCCACGGCGGACACGTCGCCTTCCATCGGGCACCCCATTGCGGTAGAGAGCGAGACGTTGATCGCAACGTGGGTGTCGCGCACGGCCGAAACGATGTCGCGAAGCTGTGCAAACGACTGCTCTCGCGTCATGCGCAGATTGCTGCGGTTGTGGGTTTCGCTGACGGACATGACGAGGTTCACTTCGTCGATGCCTGCGGAAAGTGCGCGCTCCGCGCCGCGTACGTTAGGTACGAGCACCGTGTAGACGACACCGGGGGCACGCCTGATGCGCTGCATGACGGCTTCGGCGTCGCGCAGCGCCGGGATCGCCTTGGGCGACGTGAACGAAGTCACTTCGATCTTGGCGAAACCGCATTGACTCAGCTGGTTCACGAATGCGACCTTATGGTCGGTGTCGATGAATCGTCCTTCGTTCTGAAAGCCGTCACGTGGGGCGACTTCGTGAATGTACAGTCGCTTTGCTGATGCCGACATGTCTTGGGCTCCTTGCTGACTGACTAGATCACGCCGCGCGCGCGCCAAGCACTGCGCGTCGTTGCGTCGATGCCCAAGTCGGCGAGCACTTCTTCGGTGTGCTCGCCGAGAGCCGGCGCGCGGTGAACGATGGCGCCAGGCGTTTCGCTGAGCTTCGGCACGATGCCCGGGACCTGTACCGGTGTGCCGTCAGGCAGCTCGGTATCCACGATCATTTCGCGCGCCTTGTAGTGCGGGTCGGCGGCGATATCCGCAATGTCGTAGATGCGGCCGGCGGGAATCTTCGCTTCGTTGAGCGCCGCGAGCACATCTTCGAGCGAATGCCGGGCCGTCCACTCGCCGATGGCCGCGTCGATGCGCTCGACGTCGTTCACTCGGCCATCGTTCTGCGCCAGCGCCGGATCGTCGGCGAGATCGGGGCGGCCGATCAACTCCATGAGCCTACGAAAGATGCTGTCGCCGTTGCCTGCAATGAGCGCATAGCGGCCGTCGCGGCACTTGTAGGCGTTCGTTGGCGCGATGCCGGGCAGGCTGCTGCCCGCGGGCTGGCGGACCGCACCAAAGACCGAGTACTCGGGAAGCAGGCTCTCCATCATGTTGAAGACGGATTCGTAGAGGGCGACGTCGACGACCTGACCGCGCCCGCCGTGTTGCTCCCTGTGTCGAAGGGCAAGCAAAATGCCGATGACGCCGTGGAGCGCGGAGAGCGAATCGCCGATCGATATGCCGACTCGGACCGGGGTTCGGCCCGGCTCGCCGGAAAGATGCCGCAAGCCGCCCATCGCTTCGCCGATTGCGCCGAAGCCGGGGCGGTCTCGATAGGGGCCCGACTGCCCGTACCCGGAGACGCGCAGCATGATGAGGCCGGGATTGATCCGTTGGAGCTCGTCCCAGCTGAGCCCCCATCCTTCGAGCGTGCCGGGCCGGAAGTTTTCGATCAATACATCGCTTTGCGCGATGAGCCGGCGGACGACTTCCTGACCTTCGACAGAGCGCAGGTTCAGCGTGACGGATTTCTTGTTGCGGGACTGGACTGCCCACCAGACCGAGGTCCCTTCATGAAGCAGCCGCCATTTGCGCAACGGGTCGCCGATTCCGGGCGGCTCGATCTTGACGACATCCGCGCCAAACTCGGCCAACATTTTTCCCGCGAAAGGTCCCGCAATGAGTTGCCCCATTTCGAGTACCCGAATGCCCTCCAAAGGCCGCGTCATCCCTGTCTCCGTCGATGAAAATCATGACGGGAATGTTGCGCGATCCGCGCGGGCGCGAAAATCGATCAATGCTCAACGAGGCTTTCCAGTAGGGAAAGGCGCGATGCGGGCTGGCGGTGCCGCGATGTGGCCGGATTGGATTGGTGGGACGCGCCTTGCCTTGGAACGATGCGGCACGCCAATCGTTGCAATGAGGGATTGCACCTACATTGCATAGATCTTTCGAGACAATTACATTATCGCGACGCCAAAGTCGCGAACGGGCGCCATCCGCCGCGCGGCAACGATTCGAGATCCCTCATTCCCCGAAACGAAAAACAAAAGCCTATGACCGACCAGTCGATCCAGCTTGCCATCGCCCCACACGACACTCGGCGACGTATTTTTGCCATCGTGGCCGCCTCGTCAGGTAACCTCGTCGAGTGGTTCGACTTCTACGTCTATTCGTTCTGCGCGCTCTATTTCGCACCGGCCTTTTTCCCGAGCGGCAATGCCACGACGCAGCTGCTCAACACGGCAGGCGTATTTGCAGCGGGCTTCCTGATGCGCCCGATCGGCGGATGGTTCTTCGGACGGCTCGCGGATTGGCATGGTCGTCGTACCGCAATGATGGTGTCGGTCTTCATGATGTGCGGCGGCTCACTCGTGATCGCGGCGCTGCCCACGTATGCGCAGATCGGCGCGCTCGCGCCCGCGCTGTTGCTCGTGGCACGGCTCTTCCAGGGGCTGTCCGTGGGCGGCGAATATGGCACGAGCGCCACCTACATGAGCGAGGTTGCGATCCAAGGGCGGCGCGGCTTCTTTGCATCGTTCCAATATGTCACGCTGATCGGCGGCCAACTGTGCGCCGTACTCGCGCTCGTGATCTTGCAGCAGACGCTCTCAAGCGAAGAGCTGAAGGCGTGGGGCTGGCGGATTCCGTTCGTGATGGGCGCGGCGGCAGCGCTCGTCGCGCTCTATTTGCGCAAATCGCTCGATGAGACGGCCACCGCGGAAACGCGCAAGCGCCGCGAAGCAGGCACGATCCGCGGCCTGTGGCTGCATCGCGGCGCGTTCCTGACGGTCGTGGGGTTCACCGCCGGCGGGTCGCTCGTCTTCTACACCTTCACGACCTACATGCAGAAGTACCTCGTCAATACCGCGGGGATGCATGCGAAAACCGCTAGTAGCGTGATGACGGGTGCGCTCTTCGTCTACATGTTGATGCAGCCGCTCTTCGGTGCGCTGTCCGATCGGATTGGCCGCCGCAGATCCATGCTGTTTTTTGCGCTGTTCGCCGTCATTGGAACGGTGCCGCTGCTGCACGCGCTGGCTGGCGTGAGGAACCCGTACGCGGCATTTGTTCTCGTCGTGACTGCGCTGGCGATTGTCAGCTTCTATACATCGATTAGCGGCCTGATCAAGGCTGAGATGTTTCCGCCCGAGGTTCGGGCCATCGGAGTCGGCCTTTCGTACGCAATCGCCAACGCGGTCTTCGGCGGCTCGGCCGAATACGTCGCGCTATGGCTGAAGCAGGCCGGCAGCGAATCGATGTTCTACTGGTACGTTACGGCGATGTGCGCGATTGCCGGCATCGTCTCGTTGCGCATGCGCGATCCGTCGAAGGATGGATATCTGCGCAATGAGCCATAGGCAGCGGCTGGTCGAGCGCGGGTCGATTGCCGCGATTGAAGTCGGCAATTCCCGCGACCCGATCTCGGCATTTGGGCCTCGCCGATAACGGTGTCACGGGCGTATACCGAAAACGCTGTGCCAGATCGTACTGAACAAGTTCGCCTGCGCCTGTTCAGCGCGCGTGCGGGCGTCGTCGCTTGAACGGGCGTTGTCATTCGTGCGCGCATCATTGTTGGCCCTGTGCGCGGCGTCCGAGTGCGGCGTCTTGTCCGATTCCGCTTGTCGCTCCGACTGTCGCTCCGATTGTCGTTCCGATCGCCGCTGCGATCGCCGCTCCGATCGCTCCGCTTCCGCGGACTGCGTCACATCGTCATCGCCTTGCGGCGTTCCATCATGACCTTGCACGTCGCGTGGAGCGGGCTGCTGGCGCGACGCATGCAGCGCGGCGACGCTGTCCGCGATTTGCCCGGCGAGCTCGAGTTCGCAATCGCGCCCTAATAGCACGCCGAACACTACGTCGCGGTTGTATCCGCGTTCGGCGTAGCGCATTGCGAGCGACACGAGCCGCGTATATTTAGCCTGCCGCGCCGCCTCTCGCTCGGCTTGCAACCGCTCTTCTTCCTCGCGGCGGCGAGCGAGTTCCGCCATTTTTTCGGCATACACCGCGTCATAGACTCGGCGCTGCGCCGGGTCCGACAGAATGGCGTAAGCCTCCTTAATTTCCTGAAATCGTGCATGCGCTGACGCTTCGCGCCCGACATTGCGGTCGGGATGCGCTTTCATCGCCGCTCGCCGATATGCGCGTTTGATTTCATCATGGGTGGCGTCCTCGCGCACACCCAACGCCTCGTACAACGTCGCCATCGTTCGCCTGGATCGGATTTGCCCGCCGTCGATCGTAGCATTTTGCGAGCCGCGGCAAGTACTCGCCAGCATAGTGGGCGCAGACCTTGTCCGTTTAGGGCGGAAAGCCGTGCTTTGCTGTTGATTGCGGCGAAAGCTGACTAGAATCAAGCGGGTTCAATCGGACGACAGGGGGGCTGCATGAGTGAAGAAGCAAACACCGAGTCGGTATCGCCAGTCGGGGAGCGCATCAAACACCTATTCGTGTTGATGCTCGAGAACCGATCCTTCGATCACCTTTTTGCACTGTCCGGCATACCGGGCATCGTCGCCGCCACGTCGAAGAATACGAACCGCTACGCGGATGCCACGTACGCGTTCGGTGGCGGAGCGCCCGACCGGATGCCCACGGATCCCGGGCATGAATTCACGGATGTCGTCCAGCAACTCTGCGGTGCGGGCGTGCAGCTCCAGAAGGGCCGGCCGTACCCACCGATCAACAATTCGGGCTTCGTCGCGAACTACGCATCGACGCAGACGGAAGGCCCGCCGCCGCAGGCCGCCGACGTAGGGAAGGTCATGCTTGGCGTCGACATCAAGACGCAGGCGCCGGCGCTTTATCAGCTCGCTACGGAGTTTGTCTTATGCGATGCCTGGCACTCGTCGATGCCTGGGCCGACCTGGCCCAATCGGTTCTTCCTGCATGGTGCGTCGTCGGCTGGCCTTGACCATTCGCCGACGCGCGCGGAACTGATCGACTGGGAGACCATGGACGGCTTCGCGTATCCCAAGGGCTCGATCTACGGCGCGCTCGGCAAGCTTGGCCCGGGCCAATATCGCTTGTACCAGGACCAAACGGGCCCGATCTATGGACGTGTGCCGCAGGTGGCGTCGCTCGAAGGCATCAGCTTCTTCGATGTGGACGACTTGTCGCACTTTGCGGACGACCTTAAGGCCGGCTACAGCGCGCGTTACACGTTCATCGAGCCGGGCTATGGCGACATCGTCCACGATACGTACGAGGGCGGTACATCGCAGCATCCCATGGACAGCTTGGCGGGCGGCGACCAACTCGCGGCTCGCATATACAGCGCGATTCGCAATTCGCCGATTTGGCAAAGCAGCCTCTTCGTCATCCTCTACGACGAGCATGGCGGCTTCTATGATTCCGTGGCACCGGGAAAGGCGGTGCCGCCGAACGACGCCGCACCGCAGACGCTCAATGCAAATGGATTCGCGTTCGATGTATACGGCGTGCGCGTGCCCGCGATCGTCGTGTCGCCATGGGTTGCTCGCGGTCACGTCGAGCATACTGTTTATGACCATAGCTCCGTGCTTGCAACCGTCGAGCGATTATTCGGCATCGGGCCGCTGACGGAGCGGGACGCAAAGGCGAACGATCTGCTCCCGCTGATCACGACTATGTGCCGCACGGACTGCCCCGAGAGGATCGGATCATGAGCCAAACCACTGCCCCGGACCACCGCGACGACGAGCCGTTGCGCGACGGCACCAGCCTGATGGCCTATCTGCACGTGTTGAGGAAGGCCCATATCGCTCTGGTAGGACGCGAAACGGCGCATCAGCGCTTCCGCCAACTCGCTACGCGCGGGCACGCGAAGAAATACATCGAGGAGCTGATGCCGCTCCTGCTGACCGAGCGCGCCAAGCATCGACAGCGGCGCGCAGGTCGCGG
>CAYPWK010000002.1:37589-40664 GCA_964414365.1 uncultured Burkholderia sp. | reverse complement strand
AATTCCGCGACGTTCGGCAAAGTCGGCTTTTTCGCCGTGGATGGCAAAGTCGACGCCGAGCCGCTTTTTCTCTCCGCGGTGCCGATGGGGGGAGGCACCCGCAACGTCGTCTATGTAGCAACCGAGCACGCGAGTGTCTACGCGTTCGATGCCGATAGCGGTGCGCAGCTCTGGCACGTGTCGACGCTCGGCACGAACGAAACACCGAGCGACGATCTCGGCTGTTTGCAAATCACCCCGGAGATCGGCATCACTTCGACGCCCGTCATCGATCGCTCGCGTGGACCACATGGCGCGATCTACGTTGTCGGAATGTCGAAGGACGCATCGGGCGGCTATCACCAGCGTGTTCACGCACTCGACGTCACGAGCGGCGCCGAGCTGTTCGGCGGCCCGACCGAAGTCGCCGCCTCATACCCAGGCAACGGTCCCAACAGCGCCGGGGGCGTCGTCAGGTTCGATCCGAAGCAATATGCGGAGCGTCAGTCGTTGCTTGAGTTGAACGGCACCCTCTACACAGGCTGGACTTCGCATTGCGACCACGACCCGTACAACGGCTGGGTGATCGCGTATAGCGCCGACTCGTTGAAGCAGACGAGTGTGCTGAACCTCACGCCGAACGGCACGGAGGGATCGATCTGGATGAGCGGGGCGGGAATGGCGTCGGACGGGCAATCGATCTACTTTCTCGACGCGAACGGCACGTTCGACACGACGCTGGACTCGAACGGCTTTCCTTCGGCCGGGGATTTCGGCAACGCGTTCTTGAAGCTCAGCACGGCAAACCGCCTTGCGGTCGCCGATTACTTCAACGCTTTTGATACGCTCACCGAATCACAAGCAGACGAAGATCTCGGCTCGGGTGGGGCACTTGTGCTGCCCGATTTCACCGACGCATCCGGCGTCGTTCATCATCTCGCGGTAGGTGCGGGGAAAAATTCGGTCATCTACGTCGTCGATCGCGACTCGATGGGCAAGTTCAACCCTGGCGGGAATAACGTCTACCAGCAGGTCAGCGGGCAACTCGTCGGCCCGGAATTCGCCATGCCGGCATACTTCGGCAACACTGTGTACTTCGGCGCCGTCGGCGACAACATCAAGGCGTTCAGCGTGTCCAACGCGCGTTTGTCGACGACGCCGACGAGCCAGTCGCCGGAAGTCTTCTTCATGCCGGGCGCGACGCCGAGCATATCGGCGAACGGCACAACGAATGCGATCGTCTGGGCCGCGCAGAACGGTGACACCGCCGGGCTCTTTGCATACGATGCGGCAAATCTTGCGCACGAGCTTTACAACAGCAACCAGGCGGGCACGCGCGATCAGTTCGGCGCCGGCAATAAGTTCATCACGCCGATGATCGCGAACGGGAAGGTGTACGTGGGGACGACGAACGGCGTGGCGGTGTTCGGGCTGCTGAGCGGTCATTGAGCTGCTCAATCGAGGACAACGCCTCGATGTACGACAGGAATTGCCGCAGATAGTCGGGCGACACCTCTTGCATCAGCGCGAGCGACCGATGGACGAGGCTCTCGGAATTGAGCGGTCCCGCATTGTCGGGCACCTGCTGGAGCGACTGCCTCAATTGAGCTTCGACGCTGACTTTTGCCCAAAGCTCTCTGAAGTAATCGAGCGGCTGCGCGGGGTTTGCTTTGCTATCCGGCGCTGCGATACCGCTCACCGCTGCGCGTTCGGCATTCGCCGACGATCGGCTCGCGGGCCGGCTCGTGAGCCAGTCGACGAGTTCGCGCAGCTTTCCATGAGCGGGCTCAACCGGCGGCAGTGTCGCTTCGCTATGGGCCATCTGCGACGCGGAGCTTTCGACGTCCGCGGCGTACGCCTCGATTAGCCGGGACAACTTCTCATCAAGGATGCGCCGCGCGTCGCCCCGATGCGACGCGGCGCGCCGCTCCAACGCCTCGATGAATCGAAAGCGAACGGGATCATGCCGATCGGCGCCGCGCGCCTTCCATCGGTCGAGCGTTGCGCGCGCATCCGTCGACGAACTATCCATGGGGCGTCAGCGGCGGCTTCGAGGGCCTGGGAACGGGCGCGATTTCAACACGGCGATTTTTTGCTCGCCCTTCATCGTCGGCGTTCGAGCTCACCGGCTGCTGGGAGCCGAACGCAGCCGCGAAGACGGAGGAGGCGGGAATCCCCTCGTCGATCAACGCGCGCGTCACCGTCAGGGCGCGCTTTGCCGACAGCTCCCAGTTGTCCGCGAAGCGTCGGTTTCCTTCACGCACCTGCTTGTCGTCGGCAAAGCCGCTGATCATCAGCATCTCGTCGTGAGCATGCAGGTAAGCGGAGAGTGGGGCGGCGAGGCTTCTCAGAATTTCGTGGCCTTGCGGCTGCAATTGATCGGAGTTCAGCGCGAAGAGCAAGCTGCCGCTGATGCCGATATGACCATTCACGAGCGTCACCCGGCCCGCGGCCAGCGGCCCCGCCAACGCCTGCTCCAGGGCCCGGCGCCGCGCCGCTTCCATTTGTCGCTCCTTGACCTCTTGCTGCAGCTTCGTCGATAGCTGTAGCTGAACGCCGATCACGCAAACGAGGATCAGCACGAAAATACCGAGCAGCACCGACATCAGGTCGCCGAACGCAGCCCATACCGGTGCCGCCGGTTCCAGGCCGCCGTCGATTTCCTCCGTCATGCCGCTGTCTCCCGACCCGAAAGCTGTTGCATCTCTTCGACAATCCGCTGCTGCGACAGCATGCTGAGCTCGATGACCTCCTTGGCCTGCCCGACGTAGTAGGCGAGCTGCTCGTCGCTGCGCGCGACGGACTTGTCGAGCGCAGATTCGATCCGCTGCAGATGTGCGAGCAGCTTGTCGTTCGACTCGCCGAATAAATGAACGGCCGCACCGAACGCTTCGCCGAGACTCGCGACTTCGACGGCACCGGCCGTCACCTGCGCAGCCACGGCGCCGAGTTTGCCGGCCTCTGCATCGACTTTCTCCGCGAACTGGTTGCCCACGCGATCGAGCAGACCGGCTGACGTGTCGATCAACGCGTCGACGGCCGCACGCTGTTGCGAGGACGCATGATTGACGGCATCGAGGAGCGTCTGAACCGTCT
>CAYPWK010000002.1:9261-37489 GCA_964414365.1 uncultured Burkholderia sp. | reverse complement strand
AGCTCTGCTTGCAGCTTCCGATGCGAGTGATCCACGCTGCCGATCAACGACGCCGCGTTCTGCTCGAACGTTGCCGAGACGGCGGCGAGTGCACGCTCGTTGCGCTGCGCCAGTTTTTCGTTGACGCGTTGCTGCTCTGACAGCGATTGACTCCACGCGCTAGCGACGCGATCGGTCGTGGCCTCAAGGCGAGCGGACACGCCGTCGAGCAGATTGCACGTGCGTTGCGCGAACGTCTGGTTGAATTGGTCCAGCGACAGGCTCACGCGTTCGGCGAGTGCCTCGCTTGACTTCTGATGCTCCGCGAGCGCCTGACTCCATACATTCGCGACGGCACCGGTGCACGCTTCGAAGCCGGCCGACAGGCGATCCAACTGTTGCTCGACGGCGCGCTTGACGGTGTCGTGCAGCGAGGCCGATTCGCGTGCGAGGCTTGCCATCGTGGTGTCGACGACAGGCTGCAGCGTAGCGCTGGCCGCGCGCGTGCTCTCGGCGACACTATCCTTCAGCGATTGCGCGACCGAAGCGGCCAACCGGTCATAGGCGGCTTCGGCCCTGGTGTAAAACATTTCCTGACTGGCGGCCTGTCGCTCGTTCAGCGCTTCGCTGCGCCGCTCGATGGCGGCCATCATTGTCTCGAGCCGGTCGACGAGCAAGGGCATCGCTTCGGCCTGTCGCTGAAGCAGCCGGAACGTTTCCTCTCGTTGATAGGTTTGCGAATAAGCCCGCAACGTCGTCGCGATCTTCTGATCGAGCATCTGCGCGGCGACAATCCGCTCACGCCGGCACAGCGCGCAAAGGAGGCCCAGCGTGGCCGACGTTGCCACGCCTGCGATCGAAGTGCCGAACGCGAATCCAAGCCCTCTCACGGGCGCGGCAAGCGCCGCGCGGACCGTCTCGAGGTCCATCGCGCTTTCGAGCGCCGTTCCGGTGCCCGCGAGCGTGGTGACCATGCCGAGGAGCGTGCCCAACATGCCCAGGAGCACGAGCAAGCCGACGAGATACGGCGTGAGTGCCGGCCCCGGCAGCGCAGCGCGCTCGCTTTCGATGCGTTGGCGCACGGGATTGCGCAGGCTCGGATGCAATCGCTCGATAAATGCGGCGAGGCTTGGCGGAGGGGTGGTAAGGTCCGTGACGGCAGCTGTAAGCGTGGCCGTCGCCTGCTGGTACCGCCGCAGTTCGAATGCGCCAGCGAGATAGCAAGCAACGACGAGCATCGTGACGGCAAGCGCGAGCGGATTTGTAGCGACGTAGCCGATGCCGATCCAGCACGCAACGGCGAGTCCCGCGACGAAGACAGCAAGGTTGATCAGATTTCTGGACATAACGTCTCGGTCAGCTCGTGCGAAGGGCCGCAAGCAACCCCTCGATCGGTTGAAAACGGAGGTGCATTTCGGCGAGCAATACGCTGCGCATATCGTTGCGGAACACATCGAGCCATGCGCCGTGCGGGGCCGCCGGCCTGTCGCCTTCGGGAAGCGCTTCCTGCTCGGCCGGACACAAACGCTGGAAGTGAGCTCCGAGCAAGTCGGGCACGGTGGCCAACAGGTTATGCTCGCGCGCACTCAGCGCGCGCTCCATGACCGCATCGACTGCGGCGAGACGGGCCGCCGCCGGCCTTGTCGCAGCGAGCGATCGGCGCAGGCGCTCGCGCAAGTTGCCGATGCTCGTCTCCATCGCCTGTTGGATCGACAGATAGCGATGGCGAAAGACCGTGTAGTCAGGCGCCTCGGCCACCTCAATGGAGTTTTCCCGGCGCGGCGCTCGTGCCGACGTGCCCCGATTGGGGCTTGTTGCGAGCACACTTTCGCCGGCGATGGTCTTGGCAAGGGCAGCGCGCACTCGCGCGCATTCGGCCTCGTCGCTGTCGAGCGAAGGCTGTACGCCAGAGACCGAGGCGGGGTTTGCGTTCAACGCCGTTGACATTGCAATGGCGTCGGTCCAGCCGAGCCATTGGCTGAGCCGTTCCGAGAGCGGCTGCGTCGATTCCGGGATAGGCGCGTCCGTCAGGCGAGCAAGCAAACGAATGAGGGTCTGACTGCTAAATGCCGTCCGCTGCGGGGCTTTCACCACTGCACCATCAACTCAAAAAGGCAGCAGTTTACACGCCGCGGCGATGTCCAGGCGGCCGCATCGAAAGAGCGATGCTGCGAATTTATGCGCGAAAGGTGCGGCAGGCGGCTGCGCAAAGGCGGTGGCGCCTGGGCTGGCGGCGAGAGGCAAGCCGCTCGACGAGCGTGCCTGCCGTTGCCGTTGCGCCTGCCGTTAGTAGGGCAGGAGAGCTGGGAGACGTGTTAGTCGTCGTAGTGGTGCCGGTGATGGTGCTTGCCTCTGCGGAAACCACGGTGGTAGTCGTCGGCGTACGAGTTCGATCTCGAGATGTTGCCGCCGAGCGCTGCACCTGCGCCGCCGCCCAATGCGGCACCGACGATGCCACCGCCGCGGCCGCCCATCGCGTTGCCGGCGGCCGTGCCGGCACCGCCGCCGAGCGCTCCGCCGATGATGGCGCCCGTGCGTTCCCTGCGGTTCGACGTCACCGCACCGCCAGCGCCGCCGCCGACGGCGCCGCCGATGATGGAACCCGTGCTTCCGCCGAGTGCGCCGCCGACCGCGGCACCCGCTGCGCCGCCGAGCGCGCCGCCGAGCGCGTTATTCAGATCACCCGCCATGGCGGGCAACGACATCGCCGCGGTGAGCGCCGCGGCAGCAAGGATTTGAATGGTCTTTTTCGACATTTGGAGGCCTAACGTGTTTGAGGCACGGCGGAGTATAGCGAACAGTCGTAAGGCCTCTGTAACGCGCCGGTCCGGCGTCGGTAAGAGGTGTAACAAATTGGAAAACCGCCGCGGGACAGAAGTTTGCGTGCATCGAGGGATGCGGTGAGAATGGTCCGAGCGCGTTTGCCGTCCGCGCGAAGGAGCACGAAATGGACGATCCTTACCACCTTCAGCGCTTCGTCGAGGCGCAAGACCCCGTCATTACGCAGGCGCTGGACGAGCTGCGCCACGGCCGCAAGCGCAGTCACTGGATGTGGTTCGTGTTTCCGCAGATCGAGGGCCTGGGCAGTAGCGCGATGGCCGAGCGGTTCGCGATCTCGTCGCTTGACGAGGCGCAGGCCTATTTGAAACATCCGGTGCTCGGCGAGCGCCTACGGGAGGCGACGCGGCTCGTGAACGATGTCGAGCGTCGCTCGATCGAGGATATTTTCGGCTATCCGGACTACATGAAGTTTCGTTCGTCGATGACGCTGTTTTCGCGCGCAACCGAAGACAATCAGATCTTTCTGGAGGCGCTGCGCAAGTACTTCGCCGGCGAGCCCGATCCGCAGACTTTGCAGCGGATTTGAAGTCGACGTCAAATTCATTGGGGCCGGCGGAGCTGACGCGCGCCGACGGCCAAGGCGGTGAACGCGAGCATGGCCGAAACGGCCGCGAACGCAACGTTGGCCCAAACATGTCCGATGCTGCGCGAGAGCAAGGCAACGCCGACGACGGGCAGCGAATTGCCGGTGTAGCAGCAAAGCAGGTAGGCCGACAGGAGCTCGGCGCGTCGTTGCGCAGGCGCAATTCGGTTCGCTTCTTGCAGGCTGCCGCGAAAGCCGAGCGCTGAGGCGATCCCGCAAAGCGCGGTTGCGACGACCAGCAACGTGATGGAACCGGCCACCTGCGCCCATAGCAGCAGGCCGAGGCTCGGGGGAAGCAGCCACAAGCCCGCGAACATGGCGACATGCGCGGCGAGCATCGGCGTCACGATGACGGTAATCGCACTGGCGGCGAAAAGCTCCGCGACGATCGCGCCGCTCAGCGCGGGACTATGGGCATGCATGCTGTCACCGAGCAGATTCGGCAACAGGGCGGCATAAAATCCAAGCAGCGCGAACGTTGCGAACGCCGTTACGCCCGGCGCGATGAACGCGATACGCAGTTGCGGCGGAATGCCGATGCGCGGCTCAAGTGACAACTGAGACGCGGACTCGACGCGCTGCGCCACAGTCTCGCGCGTCAGCGTCGTCAGCGCGGCCGTCGCAGCGAGCACCACGAGGTAGACGACGTAGACCGTGCGCAGCGGCCATGGAACGAACTGTGCGAGCAGGCCCGCAGCCACTGCGCCGGCCGCGAGGCCAGCGAGATTGACGGCCGCGGCGAGACGGCTTGCGGGTGCCTTGTCGGCGGACGGATGCAGTTCCGCGATCCATGCCGTGGCCGTTGCAGCGCCAACACCGATCGCAAGGCCGCTCGCCGCACGGGCGACGAAAAGCCACGCCGGCTGTGTGGCAAGCATGAACAGCAGCGTGCTGACAATCGCCACGGCAAGCACAATGAGACTGACGGGCCGGCGGCCCGCCCCGTCGGATACGCGGCCGAACAGGAACAATGCGCTAAGGTTGCCGATCACATACGCGGAGTAGATGAGCGTGACCGTCAGTTCCGATAGGCCGAACTTGCGTTGATAGAGCGGGTAGAGCGGCGTGACGAGCGGGCTGCCTGCATAAAGCACGCCGAGCAGGCCAGCGCCTACGGCAAGCGACGTGCGTCGGTCCAGCGTCGCCTGCCGCCTCAATGGCAGATGCATACGCTTCTCCTCGGGTTCGCGTCTTATCCCATGGAGCAAGCGATGTTCCGCGTCGTCGTCGAGCACGCAATCGAAGTGCGCGGACGCGGCGTGAGTAGCTACGCCCGTGTCGCAACGACGAACAACCGTGGGAAAGGCAGCAACACGCTGCCGTCGTCGAGCGTGGGATAGGCCTTGGCGATAGCATCACGATAACGCGCGAGAAACGCAGCCTGCTCGGCTTGATCGAGCGGCGCCAGGAACGGACGCAGCCCCGTGCCCTTGAGCCACTCGACGACGGCGTCGGCCCCTCCCGCGAGCGGATGGTAGTAGATCGTTCGCCAGGCGTCGACGCGTGCGCAATGCGGCTTCAGCAGCGTGTAGTACCACTGCGCCGTGTGCCGTATCGCACGCCCGGCGTCTTCGAGCTTCGCCACCCATGGGCCCGCCGCCGCGATCTCTCGCATCAGGCGGTGCGTGGGCTCTTCGAGGTTGTCGGGTACCTGAAAGGCCAGTGTGCCCCCTGAGGCGAGCTTGCCGACCAGTTTCGGAAGCAGCGTGTCGTGGCCCGGAATCCATTGGAACACGGCATTGGCAAGGATCAGGTCGTACGGCCCCGTGTCCTCCCACGTCGCGATGTCGGCGACGGCGAACCGCACTTCGGGCAGGCGCTTGCGAGCCGCATCGATCATATCGGGCGAGCTATCGATCCCGCTGATCGTCGCGGCCGGCGCGAGCGCGCGCAGCACCTCCGTCGAATTGCCGGGCCCGCAGCCGATGTCGATCGCGACGCGAACCTGCTCCATCGGCACTGCGGCCAGCAAGTCCCTGACCGGCCGCGTACGCTCCTTCTCGAACAGCATGTATTGCCGTGCATTCCAATCGGTCTTGGTTTCCATGCTTGATTCCTCCTCGGTCGTTGAGCGATGCCTGCGCTTGGTGCGTCGTTACGTTTCTTCAATGCGCAGATTCTGTATGCACTCGCAGGTCCAAGTGAAATGAATTTATCATCCGCATTGATTCATTTTTCTAATCAGCGGGGCAGCCATGAAAATCGACACGCTCGGCGTGCAGGCGTTCGTCGCCATTGCCGATGAAGGCAGTTTTCAGGGCGCGGCCGATGCGCTGCACGTGACGCAGACGGCAATCACGCAGCGCCTGCGCAAACTCGAGGACTTTCTCGGCGTCACTTTGATCGAGCGCACCACGCGTTCCCTCGCGCTCACCGAAATCGGCCGCAACTTCCTGCCGCAAGCGCGGCGCCTGCTCGGCGAACTGTCGGGCGCGCTTGCCGAGATCCGCGAAACCGGCGTGGCACGTCGCGGGGACGTCTCGATCGCCTGCGTGCCGACGGTAGGTATCCAGTACTTGCCGCGCATCTTGCAGGCCTATTCGGCACGCCATCCTCACAATCGCATTCGGATCCTCGATCATGCTTCGTCGGCCGTCGCCCAGGCGGTGTTGCGGCGTGAAGTCGAGTTCGGCATCAACATCGGCGGTGAGCATCACCCCGAGTTGACGAGCGCTCCATTGACGGTCGATCGGTTTGTACTGATCTGTCGGGAGGATCATCCTCTGGCGCAGCGCCGACGGATCGGTTGGCGCCAGTTGCAGCCGTATCCGTTGATCTTCGCCGGCGAAGTGAGCGGCAACCGCGCACTGCTTGACGTAGCGCTCGAGGCGAGCCAGGTTGCGCTGCGCTCGTTCTATGAGGTGCAGCGCAGCTCGACGGCGGTCGGTCTCGTCGCGGAAGGTGTCGGCGCCGCTATCGTGCCGCGGCTGGCGATTCAAAAGGGCGCCTACCCTACGGTCCGTATCGTCGATCTCACGCATCCGGTTGTCTCGCGAACGCTCGTGCTCGTGAAGCGCAAGGCGGCTCATCTTTCGCCGGCAGCCGAGGCGCTGTACGAGATGATCCTCCACAATAACGTCCCGCAAGGGGACAGACTGTAAGCCGTCGCGCGTGATCCTGCGAGCACTGCAGGCCAACGCATCCCGATTGAGCCTTTATCTAATTAACTGTTGGGCGGCCGATCCCCAGTCAACTCGACGACGGACCGGCAAGACATCGACACCGCCGGACAGAGCCCGTCAGAACTGTCCGGCGGCCGTCAGGCGCCTAGACCCAGGCAGGCCGGTGGGACAGCCGATGCGCGCTTCTCCGTATAAATCCTCACTTGAAGCATAGAATGCGGGTATCTAAGCTGTGAAACGTTTCATTTTAGCCAACCCAGACTCGGCGAAGCGGGACGTGGACGAGCGGCGCAAAAAGACGACTAGCACGTTGAAGGACGTGGCGAATGCCGCAGGCGTTTCACTCGGGACGGCTTCGAAGGTGCTCGCCGGTGCGCCCAACGTAAGCGAGACGCGGCGCAGGCTCGTATGGGAAGCCGCACGGCGGCTCGGCTATCGGCGCAACGCGCTCGCGGCCGACCTGCGCAGGAACCGGCCCACTTCAATCGGTCTCGTCGTGCCCGACCTGAGGAACTCGTTCTTTATCGAACTGGTTTGCGCGCTCGAGGACCATGCGGAGAAGGCCGGCTACCGGCTCGTTCTCGCGCACGCGCAGGAAGACCCGGCGCGCGAGGCCGAGCGAATCCGCTTCGTGCTGTCGCGCCAGGTCGCCGGCATGATTCTTATCCCTTGCCATGGGTATCAGCACGCGGTCGACGAGCTGCGCGAATGCGATGTGCCGCTCGTGATGGCCGATCGCGTGGACGACTCGTTCCCCGCGAATACGGTGACGACCGACAGCCGCCGTGCGGCGATCGATGGCACGCGGCATCTGATCGCGCTCGGCCATCGGCGCATCGCCTTCCTCGTGAATGCGCTCGATCTCGTCAACAGCCGTGAGCGCGCGGACGGATACGTCGAAGCGATGCGGGGTGCCGGGCTCGAGCAATACGCGCGCGTGATCGTGTGCAGGATGACCGACGGGGAGAGCCATGCCGCGACGCTGAGCCTGCTATCCGAGCGCGAGCGGCCGACCGCGCTCTTCACCAGTGCGAACGTCGCGGCGCTCGGTGCCCTGCGTGCGATCCGCGATGCGGAGCTGCGTGTGCCTGACGACATTTCGCTGCTCTCGTTCGACGACGCACCCTGGATGTCGGTGCTGCGCCCGAGCATCAGCTCAATCCATCAGCCGGTGGAGGCGATCGGCCAAGCCATCTGGAATCTGCTGCACAAGCAGTTGAACGGCGAGAGTTCCGAGGTCGTGCATCTGCGCATGAACGCCGACCTCCGCCTGCGCGAGAGCACCGGCGTGGCGCCCGACCGAGAGGGCGCCAGCACCGTATCCGCATCCGAGTCCGAAACGCCGACGGCTTCGGCGCTGCCGGCCGAACGGGCGTAAGTGCAGAGCGAGCCGGGGACCGGTGCCGTAACGTTCCATTTTTTGTGAGCATCTGAGCGCCGCTAGCGCGGCTCGCAGCGAGGACTTGCCGTGGCATGCCGATTCGGGGCACGATGCGCGGATCGTTTTTTCACGCCACGGCTCGCGCATGCTTCAATCGAACGGAAATTCATCCACTAGGTTCGCTCTTTTCAAAGGCATATTCCCGATCAGCCGTGCCGCGGCATTGCGCGATGCGCTCGCTGGAATATCGCTCGCGTCGATGGATATTCCGCAAGTCCTCGGCTATGCGCGCATTGCCGGCATGCCTGCAGTGACGGGCCTTTATACCGTCTTTCTTCCGCTCATCGCATTTGCTTTTTTCGGCGCGTCGCGTCACCTCGTGGTGGCGGCCGATTCGGCTACCGCCACCCTCCTCGCGAGCCGAGTGTCGTCCATGGCGACGATGGGCAGCGCCGAATACGTCACGCTTGCGAGCGTCGTTGCGCTCCTGACCGCGGGGCTGCTGCTGCTTGCCCGCATCTTCAAGCTCGGCTTCCTTGCCGATTTCCTTTCGCGCACCGTCCTTGTCGGCTTTCTGGCCGGGGTGGGCGTGCAAGTCTCGATCGCGATGCTCGGCGATATGCTCGGTATGACGGTGCCGATTCCGTCGTCACGGAGCTTCGCGCAGCTCGTCTATGCAGCCGGCCACCTTACGCAGGTGAATCCGCCGACCATCGCGCTCACGGCGCTCGTCGTCGTCGCCATCCTCGGCTTCCAGCGTTACCTGCCGCGCCTGCCGATGCCGCTCGTCGCCGTGGTGGGCAGCATCACGGCGAGCAAAATGCTCGATTTCGCCGGGCATGGCATTTCGGTTCTCGGCCCGGTCGCGGGCGGGTTGCCGCCACTGCGCTTTCCGGTCGTAACGTGGCAGCAATTTCTCGATCTCGTGCCGGTCGCCGCGTCGTGCTTCGTCATGATCATCGCGCAGAGCGCCGCGGCGGCCCGCGTGTTCGCGCAGGCGTATCACGAGGAGGTCGATGCGAACGCCGACATCCTCGGACTTGCCGCCGCCAATGCGGCGGCCGCGCTGAGCGGCACGTTCGTCGTCAACGGCAGTCCGACGCAAACAGCGATGGCCGAGCGCGCGGGCACGCGCAGCCAGCTCGGCCAGCTTGTGTTCGCCACCGTCGTCGTGGTGGTTCTGCTTTTTCTAAGCCCGTTTCTGCCCTATCTGCCGCGTTGCGTGCTAGCGGGCATCGTCTTTACGATCGCGCTGGGGCTCATCAACCTCGAGGCGCTGAAAGCGATCCGCGCGGAAAGCCCCGGCGAGTTCGCGCTCGCGCTCACGACGGCCGCCGCGGTAGTGCTCGTGGGAGTCGAGCACGGCATTCTGCTCGCCGTTGCGCTATCGCTGATGCGGCATGTAAGGCACAGCTACCGTCCGCATACGATGGTGCTCGCCCCCGCCGCGCCGAGCGGGCGGTGGTTGCCCGTGCCGGCGAAGCCCGGTGTCGTCACCGCGCCGGGTCTCATTGTCTACCGGTTCGGTGCGGATCTGTTCTATGCCAACGATCACTACTTTACGTCGGAAGTCAGGCGGCTCATCGAAGCCGTGCCGCACGCGCTTCAATGCTTTGTCGTCGATGCGGGCGCGATTACCGACCTCGACTATTCCGCCGCGCGCACCCTCGCCGATCTCATACAAGACCTGCACTCGAGCAACATCAGCGTGATTTTCGGGCGGGTCAACCACTATTTGCGCTCGGATATGGATCGACATGGCCTGACGGCAATCGTCGGTGCTTCGCACATTTTCGAGACGCTTCACGAGGCCATCGCGGCTGCAGGCGTCGAGCCGCCGGCACATGAGAACGGAGGGCTATAGCGTAATTCGCGCAGCAGCGCCGGCGATCAGCGGAAACAATTCGCGAGCAGCGAATAACTGTTCGCGCTTTTTTAGCCATTGCATCAAATAGCGGGATTCAAGCTCGTCAGTGATAATTGCCGCACTGCGAATGTTCAATCTTTATCGCGAGAAGCGATAATGGGGTTGCGCTCGACCAACTCATAACTGAGAAATCCTAATTGTCGTGCCGAATTCGACCTCGAATATGAATGAATGAGCACGCTGGGCTGGATAGGCAGCGCTTGCACAACTGTCTTATGTAGCCCCCGTGCTCATGGCTCGACGTGCTCTTTCTCTTCCTTCTTTCTCGGACTATGAGCCGACAGACGCCGTGCAGATCCGACATGGCGTCGTCGAGGGCCGTCGCATTTCTCTCGCCGTGCGCGGCGAAAGCTCACGTGGTTTCTTGCTGGAGCGGCGCTCCCGTGGCGAAGGCGAGCCGCTGTCGACGCAGCGCATCGGCGCCTGCGATGCGGCGGCGATCGCGGCATTCGTCGAGCACGATCCGTATCGGTTGCAGCTCGTCAACGAGTATCGTGCCGTGCTGGCAGCACTCGACCCCTATCCGGCGAGCGCGGTACGCAGTGCGCCGCCGCGGTTCGCGTCAGAGTGCGACGACGAAGGCCTGCTGATCGATCTAATGCGGCGAGTTTGCGCGACATACGGGGCCACGCATTGTTTTTTTCACCTCTTCTTCGTCGACGAAGACAGCGGCGACGTGGCAGCTCACGATCTGCTCGTCGGCGGGGCCCCGGCCTGGGCGCAGCGCTACGTCCACGAGCATTGGCACATCAACGATCCGGCCGCGGCGCATGCCCGCGACGACACTTGGCCGCTGCGCGCCGCATCACTTTCGGCGTTGCCCTTCGATCACTGGCTAAAGCGGCAGGCTCCGGCTCACGGCTTAAACGGCAGCGTATTCTTCCCGGCGCACCGGCGCGACGTCCCCGCATTCGGCGTCCTGCACGTGGACGCGCCGCAAGGCGATGAAACGCTATGGCAGAACCGCCGGCTCTTGCGCGGGCTCGCGGACGAATTGCTCGAATGGCAGGTTACCCAGCGCCGGCGCCAGCTTGCGGGCTCCCTATCGCTAGGCGCGCAGGAAGTCCTTGCGCTAAGCCTCGTCGCGCGTGGCGGCGGCGCGCGCCATGTGGCGGAGGAGCTGATGCTGGGCGAGCGAGCCGTCTATCAGCTCTTCACGGCAATCAATCGTAAGATGAATTGCGAGCACATCAAGATAAGCGCTAATAAGGCGAGGCATCTTGGCCTGCTTTCCGAGGGATACATATATAGCTAGCCCTCGCTTTATGCCGGAAACGATCTAAACGATTACGTCCGTCTTTGCTATTAGGCTTTCCTCCATGCATTGATTAGATGGATAAAAGGTCGCAAAGACACGGTGCAACGAGGACCCTGAGAGATGCCCGAGCATATCGTTGAAGTCATTCGATCACACGCGCTCGAGAAGCCCTACAAGCGTGCATTGTCCGATTCACGCCACGAGCTCAGCTATGCCGATATCGACGCCTTTGCCACGCGTTTCGCGCTGCGGCTGCAGGTGCTCGGATGCCGGCCCGGCGACCGCGTCCTCATGCTGGCGAGCCGCCGAGCGCTATCGGTGGCGGCGATCGTCGGCGTGTTCAAGGCCGGCTGCGTCCACGTGCCGCTGGACCCGCGGATGCCGGCGGACCGCCTGGCCTATATCGTTCCCGACATCGCGCCGGCGCTCGTCATTGCCGAGGAGGATTTCGTCGAAGCGGTCGAGCGCGAACTGCTCGACGCCGTTCCGGTCGTGCGGCTGGCGGAGCTCGAGCGGCTGCTCGTTGACCTTGGTGATACCGCGTTCGACTTGGCGGTGAGGGACTTGCCGCTTCCTGATCTCGACGGATCGAAGACCGCTTACTGCATCTATACGTCCGGTTCGACGGGTCGCCCGAAGGGAGTGCTCATCAAACACCGTAGCGTGATGGACTTCTTCGATGGCACACGAAGCGTCTATGACGTAACGTCGGACTCGTGTTGCGCAAGCTTCTCGCCGCTCCATTTCGATGTGTTTTTGATGGACATGCTGTTTCCGCTCGCGCAAGGTGCCGATCTCTATGTCCATGACGACGTCATCGCCCCCGATCCGATGTTCGATGCGCTGCGCAAGCGCGAGATCACGCATTTCTCCGCATGGGGAACGATGCTCGGGCTCATCGCGCAGGCGGCCGATTTCGAAACCGCGACGTTGCCGCGGCTAATGGCGATCCTGACCGGCACCGACGTGCCAGATGTCAAGACGGTTCAGCGCTGGCTCACGAAGAACGACGGCGTGCGCGTGATCAACGCCTACGGGCCGACCGAGGTCACCTGCGCGTCCACTGCCCACGTGATTGCCGAGCTCGAGCCGGAGCGCCGCGCACTATATCCGATCGGCAAGCCGCTTGCGCATGTGCGCGTGTTGCTCGTGAGCGAGCGCGGCGAGCGCATCGAGGTGCCCGATACGCCGGGCGAGCTGCTGATCGGCGGGGCTCAGGTGATGGAAGGCTATTGGCACCTGCCCGAGGAGACCGTGAACCGGATTACCTACCTCGATGGCGTGCCGTTCTACCGGACGGGAGACATCTGCTCCTACCTGAGCGACGGGAGCCTTTTCTACCACGGTCGTAAGGACAACGAAATCAAGCTCGGCGGCTACCGGATCCACCCGAGCGAGGTTCAACGCGTGATCAACAGCGTGCCTTATGTGCACGCCTCCGAGATCGTGCTGGCCGAATCGCGCTTTGGCGAGAAGCTGCTTGTCGCGGGCGTGCTGATCGGTCGGGATCGTCCGATCGACGAGGCGCGTCTACTCGATGGCATTCATCGTCGCCTCGTCCGTGAGTTGCCTTCCTATATGGTGCCCCGCTATGTGATGGTTCTCGAGCAGTTCCCGCAGTTGTCATCGGGAAAGACAGATCGCAAGGCGCTTCTGTCGATACTTCAGCAACGCATCAACGCCACCAACGAGGAGGAAGTGAATTCATGCAAACAGAAGCTATCTTGATCGGGATATTAGAGGAAGTAGTCGGCACTAAGCAGCTTACAGCCGAAGCGCGCTTTCTGGACATCGGCGGCAATTCGCTCAATCTCGTCGAGGTGCTCAAGCAGATCAGGGCAAGGACGGGGGTGTCGCCATCGCCGCGAATTTTCTTCGACAAAACACGCTCGACGGTAGCGGCACTCGCCGCGGAGATCGACGCGTTACGCGAAGCCAGACAAGCGGAGACTTCCGCCGGCAGCTAGTCCGCGAGCCGCGCGCGGCGCAATGACACAGTGCCGATGCAGGACTTATCGACGAGGAGATCGTCGCCACCTTACTTAGGAGAACTAATGATGGAGCAGCAGCGTTTTCACCTCTCCGATGCGCAGAAAGCGTCTTTTTACGAGAATGGCTACGCCGGTCCGTTTACGCTTTTTGAGCCCGAGGAAATGACGCGGGTCTGGGAGCAGGTCCGAATGGATCTACTCGACACGCGCAACGCCCCATTTCCGGACAGCAAGCTCAATTACGACCGCCACCTCGATGTGCCGGCGCTCAATCGAATCATCAGCCATTCACGCATCGTCGACAGGATCTCGAGCATTCTCGGTCCGGACGTTCTCAGCTGGCGGACCGAATGGTTCCCCAAGTACCCGGGCGATGAGGGCACCGACTGGCACCAGGCCGAAAGCTTCGTCGAGTTCGAAGGCACCGAGAAGCTCGAGCCGACCGCGCCGGAGGAAGGCAAGCCGTGGGAGCTGACCGCCTGGATCGCGATGACGGAAGCGACGAAGGCGAACGGTTGCCTGAAGCTGATGCCGGGCACCCACCGGACCTGGTACTTCGACGAAAAACGCAACATCCCGTTCGAGCCGGAGAACTTCAACAAGCGCGTGCTCGACGACGGTCAGAAATCGGGATTCTACGGATACGACTATGAAAAGCTGAAACTCGATCCGACCTGGAAGCCCGACGAGTCGCGCGCCGTCCATATGGAAGTGAAGCCCGGTCAGTTCTTCATCTTCACCTCGCGCTGCATGCACGGCTCCAATCCGAACTCGACGCAATCGTCGGTGCGCTTCGGCTGGGCGACGCGCTTCGTGCCGACTCACGTGAAGGTCTATGCGGGCCAGAAGTCGTTCCATCACTTCGGCGAAGTGCTGCCGCTCGACCGGTACGCGACGGTGCTGGTGGCCGGTCACGATCGCTATGGTCACAACCGCGTGGTGAAGCCGCTCGCGACGAGCGTCGAGTCGGTGGCCTAAGCAATGAACGGCGCCGACCTCGACGGGCGTGGTTCCGGATGGCTCCTCTTCAGGGCTGGCGCCGCGCGACGAGATGCGCCTGTGAGGCTCGTCTGCTTTCACTATGCGGGCAGCGGCGCATCGATGTTCCAGAACTGGGCCGCCGCGATGCCCGACGCGGTCGATCTGATGGCCGTGCAGTTGCCGGGCCGGGAGAGCCGGCTCGACGAACCGCTGCTCAGTTCGATGGACCAAGTCGCACCGCCGATCGTCGATGCACTTTTTCCGCTGCTCGAGCGCCCGTTCGCGTTCTTCGGTCACAGTACCGGCGCGCTGATCGGCTTCGAGGTCGCGCGACGGCTGCGGCGGCGCGGCTGGCCGCAACCGAGGCTCCTGATCGTTTCTGCGCAAAACGCACCCGATATGAGGCCGCCGGTGATCCGGCATCTGCTGCCCGATGCCGAATTCATCGAGGTATTGCGCCGCTGTAACGGTACGCCGGACGCGATCCTCGGCGACCCCGTGTGGGTCGAATTGCTGTTGCCGCGAATTAGAGCGGACGGCGCGGTGTTCGAGACTTATCGCTATGAACGTCAGCCGCCGCTCGACTGCCGGATCGTTGCGTTCGCCGGCACGGGCGATCCGCTTGTCAGCGACGAGGGGATCGCGGGCTGGGCGCGCGAGACGCGGGGCGGCTTCGAGCGCCGCATTTTCGTGGGCGATCACTTCTTCATTCACTCGCAGGAGGAGTCGGTGCTCGCCGAAATCAACCGGGAGCTCGAACCGCTATTGCACGAAGCGGACTTCCCCTCAAACCACGGATGGCAGACAAATGACACAGTGGAACACAGATGAGGAACTCTTCGCACTGATCCGGGCGGAGCTGTCCACGTGCCCAGTCAGCGACGTGCTCGAGCAACTCGGGTTTGCCCACCCGATGCTGCCACCAGAGATCCGGCCGTTGCGCCGCGAGATGGTCATGGTTGGGCGTGCGATGCCGGTCCAGGACGAGCCGCCGATACCGCACGGCGGGCTGAAGCGCTACGACGCCAAGCCGTTCGGACTCCTTTTCGAATCGATCGACGCATTGCGCGCGAATGAAGTCTATATCGCGAGCGGCGGGCCGACGAATGTCGCGCGAATCGGCGATCTGCTCGCTACGCGTGTGCAAAAGATCGGCGCGGCGGGCGTCGTACTGAACGCGCATGTCCGAGATGCCAATGCGATTCTCGAGCTGGGTCTGCCGACGTTCGCGCACGGCACGCACGCATATGGGCTGCAAGGCCGGCACAACGTCGTCGACTACCGCTGCTCGATCACGATCGGCCATGTGCGGATCCGCCCTGGCGATCTGATTTTCGGCGATGGCGACGGCGTCTGCGTCATTCCGCGCGAAGCTGAACGAGAGGCAATTGCGCGCGCAATCGAGAAGAACCGGCTCGAGCGGAAAGTCCGCGATGCGGTTGCGTCGGGCCGCCGCGTCGTCGATGCATTCAACCAGTACAGCGTGATGTGAGGGAGCGGCGAAGATGAAAGCCGATTGCGTTGGAAAGGCCGAGTTCGCTGCTCGCGAGCCGGCACGAGCGCGCGACGAATCGCCGTGGCTCGTGATGCATGCCGCATCGCCGCGCCCGCGCTTGCGACTCTTCTGTTTCCACTCCGCGGGCGCGACCGCATCGATGTTCCGCGGCTGGCGAGACGGGTTGCCGAGCTGGATCGAGCTTGTGGCCGTTCAACTGCCAGGGCGCGAGTACCGGCTGGCCGAGCCGCTCATCGACGAAAGCGAGCCGATCGTCATGGCGCTTGCGCAAACCGTGCCGCCCTTGCTCGATCTGCCCTATGCATTCTTCGGCCACAGCATGGGTGCCCTAATCGCCTTCGACTTGGCTCGCGCGCTGCGTGCGCAGGGGTATGGCGAGCCGGCACTCTTCGTCGCGTCGGGGCGCAACGCACCGCGTTTCAAGTGGCGTGATGCGGGCATTCAGGCGCTGCCCGATGACGAATTCATCGCGGCCGTGCGCGATTACAACGGCACGCCTGACGCGCTGATCGACGACCCCGCGATGCGCGACTTGTGGCTGCCACGGCTGCGTGCGGACCTGACGATCTCCGCGAACTACCGGTACGTCGAAGCAGCTCCGCTCGGATGCCCGTTGCTGGTACTGCATGGCAGCGGCGACGCGCTCGTGAGCGACGCTGGGCTCGAGGGCTGGCTCGCGGAGACGAGCGGAGCCGCTCGATTCGTGCGCTACCCGGGCGACCACTTCTTTCTTCATCGCGAAGAAGTGCGCCTGCTCGCCGAACTGCGCGGTGCGCTCGAAGATGCGCTCGAAATGAGCGGCGACGACGCGTACGAACGGAACACACGCTCTGCGATGGAGGAAAGGGCGACATGAAGACAGCACCCCTGCGAACCCGCGTGGCCATCCTCGGGTCGGGCGGAATAGGCATCGACCTGATGTTCAAGGTCAAGGCAACACCCGCGTTCGAAATCGCCTGCGTCGTCGGGCGCAACGCAACCAGCGATGGACTTAGGATCGCACGCAGCTGCAATGTGGAGACATCGAGCGACGGCATCGACTTTCTGAGGGAGCACGTCGATCGATACGACATCGTCTTCGACGCGACTTCGGCGGCCGCGCACACAATCAACAATCACTTCTTCGCGCAGGCGGGCAAGTTCGTGATCGACCTTACGCCGGCGAAAGTGGGCCGCCTTTGCGTCCCCTGCATCAACCTCGCCGAAGTCGACGAGGCGCAAAACATCAACCTCATCACCTGCGGCGGCCAGGCGAGCTTGCCGCTCGCCTATGCGCTGAAAGAGGCGTGCGAGAGGATCGATTATCTCGAGGTCGTATCGGCGATCTCATCACGCAGCGCCGGCATGGCGACGCGCGAAAACATCGATGAGTACATTACGACGACCGAGTATGCGCTGGCGCGCTTCAGCGGGGCGAAGAAAACGAAGGCGATCCTCAACATCAACCCTGCGGAGCCCGGCATCGAGATGCAAACGACGCTCTATGCGCACGCGCGCTACGACGATTTCGCCCGAGTTCGCGAGCGCATCGACGCCATGGTCCAGAAGGTCCGCGCTTACGTGCCTGGCTATCAGCTCGTGGTCGAGCCGAGGGAGAGCCAGGGGCGGGTCGCGATGAGCCTGACGGTACGTGGGCGCGGCGACTATCTGTCCGAGTATGCGGGCAACCTCGACATCATCAACTGCGCGGCGCTCGCGGTAGCCTCGCACCGGCATGCGGCCGTTCGATCAGGAGCAAGACAATGATACTCATCAGCGATGCCACGCTGCGCGACGGCAACCATGCGATTCGCCATCAGTTGAGCGCCGAGCAGATCCGCGAGTATGCCTGCGCGGCGAACGCGGCCGGAATCGACATCATCGAGGTTGGGCACGGTAACGGCCTGGGCGGTTCATCGTGCCTGCTCGGACAGACGCCGATCGACGATCGCGCGATGCTCTCTGCGGCGCGCGAAGTGTTGACGACGAGCCGCCTCGGTGTGCATTTTATCCCGGGGCTCGGCAAATCGGCCGACATCGCCATTGCGCTCGAAATCGGCGTCGACGTGGTGCGCGTCGCGACTCATTGCACCGAGGCCAACCTATCGAAGCGCTTCATCGAGCAGGTGCGCAAGGCAGGGCGAACCGCATTCGGCGTGCTGATGATGTCGCATATGGCGCCGCCAGAAGTGCTGCTTCGCGAGGCGAAGTCGATGGAGGGCTACGGCGCACAGGCCGTGATTCTGATGGACAGCGCCGGCTATTCCACGCCGTCGCTCGTGCGCAAGAAGGTTCGGCTGCTCGTCGGCGAACTCGGCATCGATGTCGGGTTTCATGCGCACAACAATCTCGGTCTGGCGGTGGCCAACAGCCTCGTCGCGCTCGATGAGGGGGCGCGCATCGTCGATGCCTGCATCAAAGGCTTCGGAGCGGGTGCCGGCAACACGCAGCTAGAGACGCTCGTTGCCGCCATGGAGCGTGAAGGATACGAGGCGCGCGCGACGTTTGAACGAGTGATGACGCTCGCCCGCCAAGCCGATGCGTTCCTGGATCCGAAGACGCCGCATATCCACGTTTCAAATATCGCGAGCGGCCTTTATGGGCTGTTTTCAGGGTATGTGCCGCATATCCAGCGTGCCGCAAGCGAGTTCGGCGTCAGCGAGTTCGATCTTTACCGGCGTCTTGCCGAGCGAAAGCTCGTGGCGGGGCAGGAAGACATCATCACCGAAGAGGCGAGCCGACTCGCTCGTGCACGAGGGGGCGCGGCCGCTCGCACCTCTGCACAGCCCGACGCGAAGCTCGAGAGGGCGCGCGAGCTGTCGCTCTGACAGGCGAGAAATGATTTTTCGATTCAAAGACGGATAGGGCCATGACAGGATTGAACTTGAATGAACAAGGTTACGGCGTATGGGAGAACATCATGCGCGAAGTACTGACCGACCAGATCGAGCGGCAAGTGGTCGCGGGCGATGCGTTGATGATGGCGAAACTGTTCCTGAAGAAGGGCGCGTTCGTGGGCACGCATACGCACCCGAACGAGCAATTCACGTACATCCTGTCAGGGCGGCTGCTTTTTCGCTACGGCGAAACGCTCGAACACGAAGCGATCGTTGGGCCCGGAGAGTTCCTGCATCTTCCGGCCAATCTTCCGCATAACGCACTCTGCCTCGAAGATGCCGTCGATCTCGACGTCTTCACGCCGTTGCGTGCCGATTGGCTCTGCCCGCGGGGCAATCGATATTTCTCCGGCGCTGCCGCTTAGGCCGCGCAAATCCGTCTATTCGCGTGCACTCGTCGAATCGACGACAGGGGGATTTTTTGTGCCGTTCCAGGACGCTTTGCTCAAGATGTCGCTCTAGGTCTCGCTGGTGCTGATGGTGCCGGGGCCGACGAACACGCTTCTGCTCTCGTCCGGGCTCAAAGTGGGGTTGCGCGGCACGTGGCCGCTTGTGATCGCCGAAGCGCTCGGCTATGTCGTCGCGATCTCCGTGTGGGGCTTCTTTCTCTGTGCGTTTGCCGCGCGCCGGCCGTGGCTTTACGATGCCGTCAAGCTCGCGAGCTCGGTCTACATTTTCTGTCTTGCGTTGAAGATGTGGTCGAAGAGCCGCATATTGCGCGATGTCAGCGTCGCCCCGCTGACGTTTCGCGACTTGTTCGTCGCCACGCTGATGAACCCGAAGGCGCTGCTCTTTGCGAGCACTTTATTTCCGATCGAGGCATTCGTTTCCATCGACTCCTACGCACGGGCGCTCGGCGTGTTCCTCATTCTGCTTGGACCCATCGGCGTCGGCTGGACGTGCCTCGGCGGCCTGCTGACATCGCGGCGCGCCTGGGCCGGGCGCGCTTCGGCGATGTTGCGCGGCGCGGCGCTGCTATTGTTAATGTTCTCAGGTACGCTAATGTATTCGATCATCAACCGCTGAGCGGGAACGCGAAACGAATCGACGCGGATACCGATGATGACAGGGAAGAGCGAGAGGACGGCTGCTACGATCGCGCTGGCCGAGGGCGACGCGCACGTCTGGTACGCGCGGACGGCGGAATGCGATAGTCCGGCGCTGCGCGCGCGTTATCAGGCCCTGCTGAGCGCGGAGGAACGAGCGCGCCTCGAAAGATTCGCGTTCGATCACCTCAAGCTCGAATATTTGGTCACACGCGCACTCTGTCGAACGGTGTTGTCGGCTTACGTCCGCGACATTGCGCCGTCAGGCTGGCGGTTTTGCTTGAATGCGCACGGCCGGCCCGAAATCGATGCGGGCGGCGTCGCTCCGCCGCTGCGCTTCAATCTCTCGAACGCGCGCAGCGTCGTGGCGTGCGTGGTTACGCGCCACGCCGATGCGGGCATCGATGTTGAGGAGACCGCGCGGAACAACGATCTCGACGGCATCGCCGAGTCCTGCTTTTCGGCGAGCGAGCGGCGGGCGCTGCTTGCGTTGCCGCCCGCGCATCGCCGCGAGCGGTTCTTCGAACTGTGGACCCTCAAGGAGGCGTACATCAAGGCGCGCGGACTTGGGCTTTCGCTCGATCTCGGGCTCGTTTCGTTCGATCCGTCTGCGCGGCCCGTTACCGTTGCGTTCGATTCCTCGCTCTCTGACAACGCGCGCGACTGGCAATTCGAGTTGCTCGAGATCGGCGCGTCGCACCGGATGGCCGTCGCGATACATTGCCTGGAGCGCGGACCGTTCCGTATCCAGATCCGGCAGATCGTGCCTTGCACGGAGCCGGCGCACTGAAAGACTTCGGGAGTCACGCTCATGAAGATAGGGTTTATCGGCCTCGGCGTCATGGGGCAGCCAATGGCGCTCAACCTTGCGCGCGCAGGCACGCAGCTCGTCGTCTGGAATCGCACGCCAGAGCGCTGCGACGCGTTGCGCGACGAGGGCGCGGATGTTGCCGAGACCGCCGCTGACGTTTACCGGCAGGCTCGCATCGTGATCACGATGATGGCCACGGATGCCGCACTCGACGCGGTGCTCGACCGCGGCACCGATGCATTCGCCGCGAACGTCGAGGACCATACGATCGTGCATATGGGTACGACCTCGGCCGAATATTCGCGCGGGCTGGAGGCGGACATCCGCGCGGCGGGCGGCCGCTATGTCGAAGCGCCGGTCTCCGGCTCGCGCAAGCCGGCGGAGGCGGGACAGCTCGTGGCGATGATGGCGGGCGATCCGGCCGCCGTCGAAGAAGTCCGCCCGCTGCTGAAGCCAATATGCCATGAAACGGTCGTTTGTGGCGCCGTGCCGTCCGCGCTGCTCATGAAGCTCTCGGTCAACAGCTTCCTCATCCCGATGGTGACTTCGCTCGCCGAGGCGGCGCACCTCGCTAGGCGTTTTGGGCTCGACATGAAGCAGTTTCAGGCCGTGCTCGACGCAGGCCCGATGGCGAGCAGCGTGTCGCGCGTGAAAGTCGACAAGCTCGTCAACGAGAACTTCGAGGTGCAGGCTTCGATCGTCGACGTACTCAAGAACAATCGGCTGGCGGCCGCGGCGGCACGCAACGCGAACCTTGCGTCGCCGCTCATCGATGTCTGCTTGGAGCTCTATTCGGAGACCGTCTCGCTCGGTCATGGGCACGAAGATATGGCAGCGGTCGTGCGCGCGATCGAGGCGCGAAGCGACGGCAAGCGCGGGTCGGCTTGATCCGGGTACTGAAGATTGCGCCGAGATCGATCACATCAGGCAGGCTTCGCGTGAATCGCATGCCCTAGCACGGCGTCCGCAGTCGGAGGCGGTGTCGTGCACGGCGCGACGTTCGATCCACATTGAATCGCCGAACTCGTGCGTCCGATAATTCGAGGTCTCCAGGGCCGTTTGCGCTCGCCGGAGCGTCAGCCAATCGGTGAACGCGCCAAGCAGCGCGTAGTGGCTCGAATCCGGTTCATGTGTACCCGTAACGATCGCGTCGACAACCTTAAGCTTCGTGTGCGGCCCGATCCTTTGGGTCGCGACACCGTCGCCGGTGCGCACGATGCCGTCGACGCCCGCCGAATCCTCCAGTGCGCGCACCACGGTGGTCCCGACAGCGACGATGCGTCCATGCCGTGCGCGTGTTGCTTCGATCAGCGACGCCGTCGCCGCGGGGATGCGGTAGCACTCGTCGAACGGCAGTTTCGCGTCGAGCGCAGGGTCGCCTGTCGTCGACAACCCGGCTGCATGCGTCAGCGTGCCGAACGACACGCCGTTTTCGCGCAATTTGCTCAGGGTTCGCCAGTCGAGCATGAAGCCTGCCGATGGAGGCTCGAACGCGACAGGGTGCGCCGCGATCGGCGTCCAGACATCCCACATTGCAAGCGGCTCCGTTAAATAGGAGTACTGAATGGGCCTGCCGTGCAGCGCGAGTGCGCGCCAGATCCAAGCGGGCTCGCCTTCGAAGCGAAGCTCGATCAAGCGCGGATGATCGAGGAGCCGCACTACGATGGCGCTCAGCGCGCCGAGCGCGATCCGATCGCCGCGAGCCAGCGAAGGCGGAGCCGGGCGAGCTTCGGTCGGCGTATGAAAATCCCCTTCGCCGAAGACGACGCAGCGGAAATTCCGGACGTCGTCGGGTTCCAGCGAGGAGCGGCCGGCCAATCGCACTTCGACGGGCGCCCCCGTCCGTTCATGAACGCCTCGAAGGCTCGCGGGTAGCGTCGCAGCATCGTTGGCAATGACACAGTCGCCGCGACGAAGCAGGGCAGCCAGGGCAGCTCGCGCGCGATGCTCGATCTTTCCACAGCGATCGACCACAAGCAGGCGTGCGTCGTTCGGGCGTTGAACGGGTATCGTTGCTGCTTGCATATCAAATGCCTCCCGTGACTGAGCGGTGACGCATTTCATCGAGCGCCGACACAATGGCGTCGGCGAATTCGCGCGCCGCATCCGCCGGGCGCTTCAGCAAGGCAGTATCCGCATCGGGCACCGCCAGCGCGTGCAGTGGCGTATCCATGTCGCCCGGGTCGAGCGAAAGCACGCGGATGCGCTCGTCGCGCAGTTCTTCGTCCCAAATGCGGCTCAAATGGCGAAGCGCCGCCTTGCTGGCACCGTAAGCGCCCCAGGTCGGATATGGCTCGACGGCCGCGTCGCTCGATACGTTCAGCACCACCGCACCGCCCCGCTCGCGCGCCGACGCGGCGAGTGCGCCCAAAAGCGCCTTGGTCAGTCGAAACGGCCCGAGCAGATTCGTCGCGATTGCCGTTTCCAGGTCCTCGCAGTTCGTGTCCGCGAGCAATGCAAGCGGCACGGGGCCCAACGACGACGCATTGTTCACGAGCACGTCTATGCCGCCGAGCACGCCGCTCAGTTGCATTGCGAGCGGATAGATGTCCTCTTTGCGCGAGACGTCGCCCGCGAAGCCGGCCACGCCGGGGCGCTCGTCGGCGACCGACGCCACGCGCCGGGCGTCCCGCGCGATAAAGGCGACACGCGCTCCGCGCGCTCGCAGTTCGTCGACGAGCGCAAGCCCGAGACCGGACGTGCCCCCTGTGATCGCGGCGCGTATGCCGCCGAGGCTGTTAGTGCCCATGCTCCTTCTCCTTATCTGCGCTTTACCGCCCGACCAGCGGCGGTTTCCGTATGACCGATAATGGCGATACCCCTGCGCACGCTCCAGCGCGATGTCCAATACCTTGTCGGAAAGTCGATACGATGGACGAGATAGAACAGGCTGCCCATTATCTTGCGCGTAACCTTGTGGCCTTGAGGCATGCTCGCTCGCTGACGCAAGATGCCCTCGCGAAGGCTTCGGGATTGCCTCGATCGACGATCGCGAATCTTGAATCGGGCGAGGGTAATCCGTCGCTCGCGGTGTTGATGAAGGTGGCCGGCGCGCTAGCGGCCCCGATAGACGAGCTGCTGGCATCGCCGCGTGCGAAGGTGCGCAAATGGGCGGCGGGCGAAGTGCCGGTATCGAATCGCGGCACAGGGCTGACGGTGCGGCCGCTCGTGCCGGAGCCCGTGCCGGAAGGGATACTCGACACGATGACCTTCGCGCCGGGCGCAATTTTGCGAGGCACGCCGCATCTGCCGGGCACGCGCGAGTACTTCACGTGCTTGTCCGGAGCAGTGGCGGTCTTCGTCGCGGGGCAGCGGCATTCGCTCGCGGCCGGAGACGTGCTGGCGTTTCCGGGCCATGTCGCGCATTCCTATCGGAACGAAGACGCCGAGCAAGCGGCACTGGGCATCTCGATTGTCATCCTTGCGAAGGCCGGCGTTTAGGGGCAGTCTGCACGAATCGTCGGATGAAAACCGTCGCGAGAGCGGGCCCGGCTGCGCCCTCGAGACGCACCTGAAGCAAAATGTCGTCTGCGCGCGTGTCGGCTCAGCGCCGGCTGCGCAGCAGTCGTCCGACCCTTTTTCCGCTGCCGGCCATTGGCGCCGAGCAGATCAAAAGTCAATTCGTCGTTTAAGCGAGCTCAAAGGAGCCATTGGTCATGCCCGAACCGAACGTATCGTTCTTCAGTCGATTATCCCTTGCGATCGGCACTTTCTTTTCCATTCTCGGCGACCGTGAGTTCGCGGCCAGCGTGCTTCGCCTGCGTGAAGGGGCGGCGCCTGCCACCGCGGCGTCCCAAGCGCCCGTCGCCGCCGCGCCCACGATCAAGGAGTCCGGTCCTGAGGCGGCGCTCCAGCTGCTGGGGCTGCTCCAGCGCGAGGCGCGTCTGATCGATTTCGTCGAAGAGGACATTGGAGGCTTTGCCGATGCGGACATCGGCGCCGCTGCGAGGCTCGTGCACGAGGGCTGCCGGAAGGCGCTGCGCGAGCACTTTACGATTCGGCCGGTGCGCGTCGAACCGGAGGGCAGCCGTGTGACGTTGGCCGAGGGCTTCGACGCCACGGCGATCCGGCTCACGGGCAATGTCGTCGGCAAGCCGCCGTTCAACGGCAGCGTCAGCCATCGGGGTTGGCGCGTGGAGGAGGTTCGTCTGCCCAAGCTGACGGGCAGTCATGACGCAACTGTTATCGCGCCTGCGGAGATCGAGCTATGAGCGAGCCCCGCTATTCGATCGGCATCGATCTGGGCACGACGCACTGCGCGCTTTCGTACGTCGACCTTCTAGCGAGCGATGGCGAGAAGACGAGCCAGGAGGTCATGCCTGTCATGCAACTGGTCGGGCCCGGCGCGCTCGAAGCACTCGACCTGCTGCCGTCCTTCCTCTATCTGCCGCATGAAAGCGAATTGACGCCGGGCGATCTTGCGTTGCCGTGGACATCGACGCGAGATTTCATCGTCGGCGAAATGGCCCGCAGCCGAGGCGCCGGAACGCCGATCCGGCTCGTTTCCAGCGCGAAGAGCTGGCTTTGCCATCCCGGTGTGGACCGTCGCGCCGACATCCTCCCGAGCGACGCGCCGCCCGAAGTCAAGCGCACGTCCCCGCTCGAGAGTTCCGTCCGCTATCTCACGCATCTGCGAGAAGCATGGGACTACGCGCATCCGGATGCGCCGTTCGGCGAGCAGGCCGTTACGGTGACGATACCCGCGTCGTTCGATCCTGCCGCGAGGGAGTTGACCGCCGAGGCCGCGGAGGCCGCCGGCTACAGCCGCGCGACGCTGCTCGAAGAACCGCAGGCGGCGCTTTACAGCTGGATCCAGAAAAGCGCAGGAGCCTGGCGCAAAGAGGTCCGCGTAGGCGACATCATTCTCGTTGTCGACGTAGGCGGCGGCACGACGGACTTGTCGCTGATCGCCGTGGTCGAGCGCGAGGGCAACCTAGAGCTGCACCGCGTGGCGGTGGGAGACCATATCCTTCTCGGCGGCGACAACATGGATCTCGCGCTGGCGCACGTCGTGGCACGCAAGTTGGCCGCGCAAGGCACGCAGGCCGACGCGTGGCAGCTGCGGGCACTGACCTATGCGTGCCGGTCGGCGAAGGAAACACTGCTGGGCGATAGCGATGCCGACACCGTGCCCCTAGTGGTGCCGAGCCGCGGGTCCAAGCTGGTCGGTGGCTCGATCCGCACCGAGCTCACGCGCGAAGAGCTGACGCAGACGATTCTCGAAGGCTTCTTCCCACGAGTCGATGTTGCGGCGCGGCCGGTCAATCGGCCACGGGCCGGGTTGACCCGGCTCGGCCTGCCCTACGCGCAGGATGCGGGCATCACGCGGCATCTCGCCGCGTTTTTGAGCCGGCAGATCGGCGCGCTTGCCGAACTGGACGGCATCGATGCGGCGCGTCTCGAAGGAACGACTTTCCTGCATCCGACAGCCGTTCTCTTCAACGGCGGCGTGTTCAAATCGCCGCTCCTCGTCGAGCGCGTCATGGAGGCGCTGAACGGTTGGCTCGCAGCCGAAGGCTCGGCGCCCGCGCGTCTGCTCTCGGGCGCCGATTTCGACCTTGCCGTTGCGCGTGGCGCCGCCTACTACGGCTATGTGAAGCGTGGCCAAGGCGTGCGCATTCGCGGCGGCACGGCGCGTTCGTACTATGTCGGCGTCGAATCGGCGATGCCCGCGGTTCCCGGCATTGAGCCTCCGATGCAAGCGCTTTGCGTTGCGCCGTTCGGGATGGAGGAAGGGACGGAGGCGGAGCTGCCGGCGCAGGAGTTCGGTCTCGTCGTCGGCGAGCCGGTTCATTTCCGGTTCTTCGGCTCGTCGGTGCGTCGCCAAGATCAGGTCGGCACCATGCTCGAGGATTGGTCGGCCGAGGAGTTGCAGGAGCTCGACGCCATCGAGGCCACGCTGCCAGCGCAAGGACGGACCAACGGCGAAGTCGTGCCGGTCAAGCTTCACGCGAGGGTCACGGAAGCCGGGACGCTCGAGCTCGAAGCGATTCCGCGCGGCACCGACGAACGGTGGAAAGTCGAGTTCGATGTGCGCGGGGGAGCCGCCGGCTGAAATCGAGCCATTGCGATGAAGCAATATACGGTCGGCATCGACCTGGGCACGAGCAACACGGTTCTCGCCTATACCGAGGCGGGATCCGAGAATATTCGTGTCTTTGATGTCGATCAGTTGGTGAGTCTCGGCGAAGTCGGGGGCCGGCCCCTGTTGCCGTCGGTGCGCTATCACCCGGCCCCCGGCGAACTCGCCGCAGGCGACCTGCAATTGCCGTGGACCGGCACCCGGGAAGACGCCGGCAACGAGCCACCGGCCGTGATCGGCCAGCTTGCCCGCGCTTTGGGCGCGCAGGTGCCGGGGCGGCTCGTCGCCAGCGCGAAAAGCTGGCTCTCGCATGCTTCGGTCGATCGTCTTGCGCCGATCCTGCCTTGGGGCGCTGATGACGAAGTCGGCAAGGTGTCGCCTGTTACCGCCAGTGCCAGCTATCTGGCTCATCTGCGCCACGCCTGGAATCATCGCTTTCCGCGTGCGCCGCTCGAGGAGCAGGACGTCGTGCTCACGGTGCCCGCGTCCTTCGACGACGGCGCACGAGCGCTCACGCTCGAAGCGGCGCGTATGGCGAAGCTGCCCAATCTGCGCCTGCTCGAAGAACCGCAAGCCGCGTTTTACGATTGGCTATTTCGTCATCGCGCGACGCTGACTGAAGAACTCGCCGATACGCGCCTCGTGCTGATCTGCGACGTCGGCGGCGGCACAACGGATCTCACGCTGATCAAGGTGCAGTTCGAGAATGGCGAGCCGCAAATGACGCGCATCGGCGTGGGCGATCACCTGATGCTCGGCGGCGACAACATGGACCTCGCGCTGGCGCGCCTCGTCGAGACTCGCCTTGCTTCCGGCGATGCGCGACTGTCGGCGGCGAGCCTCTCGCAGCTCGTCGAGCGATGCCGTGCGGCGAAGGAGCAGCTGCTTTCAGACGAAGCGCGCGATTCGGCCGCGATCACGCTGCTTTCCGCTGGAGCGAGACTGGTGGGCGGAGCGCGCACGGCCGATCTGACGAGAGAGGAAGCGGAGCGGATCGTGGTCGACGGCTTTTTTCCCGTCGTCGAACGGGATCAGCCGCCTCGCCGCACGCGCGGCGCGATCGTCGAGTTCGGTTTGCCCTATGTGGCGGATCCGGCCATCACGCGACACATCGCCGCATTTTTGAATCGCTTTGCCGGCCCGTCGCGCGAAGCGTTGAATGTGCCCGAAGATGCCGATGCGGCCGCGCCTCTCGCAATGCCGGACACGTTGTTGCTCAACGGCGGGGTGTTTCGAAGCCGGCGGCTGTCGGAGCGTCTCGCCGATACGCTCGCCGTGTGGCGCGGAAAACCGTTGCAAATGTTGCGAAACGATCATCCCGATGTAGCCGTCGCGCGAGGGGCAGTGGCATACGGCCTCGCGCGAAGAGGGCATGGGCCTAGGATCGGCGGCGGCTCGCCGCGCAGCTATATGCTCGTGCTCGACGAGGACGGCGACGTGACCCGCGGCGTCTGCCTGTTGCCACGCGGGGCAGAGGAAGGGCATGAGGTGCGTCTCGAGGATCGGCTCTTTGCGCTGCGGCTCGGTCATCCGGTGCGTTTCCACCTTGTTTCGACCGCGGCCGATACGGCCTATCGGCACGGCGAGCTCGTCGATCTTTCGACGGGCGACTTCGTCCGACTGCCGCCGATCGCGACCGTCGTGCAGCCGCAAGGCGCGAGCGGCGCGCGCGAAACGCCGGTCAAGCTCGCTACCGCCCTCACCGAAGTCGGCACGCTCGAGATGCATTGTGTCAGCGTCGATGATGCGTCCCAGCGATGGCTGCTCGAGTTCCAATTGCGGCGCGATGAAATCCCGACGGGTACAGCGTCCGAAGCAGCAGCGCAATCGTTGC
>CAYPWK010000002.1:1900-9251 GCA_964414365.1 uncultured Burkholderia sp. | reverse complement strand
GCTCGAAGCGGCGATCGCTCCTATCGATCGCGCGTTCGGTGCGCGCGCGGCCAACGTCGACCCTAAGGAAACGAAGCGCCTTCGGTCGCGCCTCGAGGAATTGCTCGGGCCGCGCGAGGCTTGGGATAGCGCGCTGCTGCGCGAGATGTTCGGTGCCCTCTGGGAGCGCGCACGCCGTCGGCGGCGCTCGGCGGACCATGAGCGGATATGGCTCAATCTGGCCGGCTACTGCATTCGCCCCGGCTTCGGCTACCCGCTCGACGACTGGCGCGTCGATCAGCTCTGGTCGTTGTTCGACGACGGCATTCAATACGTGAACGACGGCCGTGTCTGGTCGGAGTGGTGGACGCTCTGGCGCCGCGCGGCAGGGGGCCTTGGCGAAGAGGCGCAACTGCAGCTGCTCGACGCGATGGCTTACCTCGACCCGGCCAACATCAAGCGACGCAAGATGCCGTTCGACCCCGCGAAAGTCGGCCACGCCGATATGGTTCTCGTCTCAGCATCGCTCGAGCGAATTCCGGTGGAGCGCAAGATCGAGATAGCGGAAAGGCTGCTCGCGCGGCTGGAAAAGCCCTCGGAGAATCCGCAGCACTGGTGGGCGATAGGGCGGATCGGAACGCGCCGGCCGTTCTATGGGAGTGCTCACGGCGTGGTGCCGCCGGAAGTGGCGACGCAATGGCTGAACGCGATTCTCGCGCTCGATTGGAAAAAGGTCGAAGCGGCGGTGTTCGCAGCCGTTCAGATTTCCCGCATGACGGGCGACCGGGCTCGTGACTTACCGGGCGACGTCCGGGAGGCCGTCGCACGCCGGCTGCAGGCCGCGAACGCGCCGCTGCGATGGGTCCAAATGGTGAGCGAAGTGGTGGAGCTCGACGATGCGGATTCCGTGCGCGTGTTCGGCGAGACGTTGCCCGCCGGATTGAAGCTGATCGGCGGCGGCTAGCTTTTCCCGCGAACGAAGCGTAGCGGCGACTACGGCCTCGCCGCCACCTCATCGAGATGGGAGAGCAGATCGGCCGGGTCTTCGTACACGCGCAGTGCGCCGGCTTTCTCGAGCTCGTCGGTGCCGTAGCCTCCCGAAAGCAACCCCACCCCGAGCGCGCGGCATCGACGCGCCGCCAGCATGTCCCACACGCTGTCGCCCACGACGACCGTATGCTCGATCGGGACGCCAAGACGATCGGCCGCCGCTAAAAAGAGATCGGGGTCGGGCTTCGCATGCTTGACCTCGTCGCGCGTGACGACGACGGCCTTTTGCGGGTCGACGCCGAGCGCTTCGAGATTGAACTTGGCCGTTTCCATTCGTCCGCTCGTCGCGATCGCCCATCGGATCTTGGCGCGCGTTAATGCGTCGAGCAGCGCGACGGCGCCCGGCAGCGGCTTCACGTCGCTGCGCAGGCGTTGATAGGCCACCGTGTGCGCGACGCGCAAGCGTTCGACGCGATCCTCGTTTAACGGGTCGTGCGTCTCGCGCAGCAACTGGTTGACGAACAGACCGCCGCTCATGCCGATCTTGCGGTGAATGCGCCAGACCGAAAGGTCGATGCCCTCGGAGTCGAGCGCCTCTTTCCAGGCGAGCACATGCTGATAGACGCTGTCGACGAGCGTTCCGTCAAGGTCGAACAGAAATGATGTTTCGATGCGCATGGGTAGATGATCCTCAGCTTCCGTGGTGTGGGACGTTTGGACTGGAGCAGCAACCTACGTACCGCCTGCGTCAATCCTCCCCGATATGCGTTCCGTGCTCTCGGCCGCTGAGCGCTCGCGTATCGGGCGCGAGCTGCGCGAAGATCCAGGCCGAAGATGCGGTGATGATGCCAACGCATGCGAACGTCGCATGAAAAGCCACGAGCGTTTGATCCGACGTGCGATGGCCGAACAACGCCGTGAACGTGCCGAGCAGCGCGCCGGCCACGGTGACGCCGAGGCTCATCGACAGCATCTGGGCGAGCGAGAAGAGGCTGTTGCCGCTGCTCGCGCCGGTGGTGCCGAGGTCTTTCAGCGTCAGTGTGTTCATCGCCGTGAACTGCATGGAATTGAACCCGCCGAAGATGGCGAATTGCGCGATGTGCAGCCAGAGCGGCTGGTCTGGCGCCACGAGCGCGAAGCTCGCCATCGCCAGCCCGACGATCACGGTGTTCACGAGAAGCACCGCGCGGTAACCATAGCGCGTGATGAGCTCGACGACGATGCGCTTCGACGCCATGCCGGCGGCCGCCGCCGGCAACATCATCAGGCCGGCATGAAACGGCGGGTAGCCGAGACTGACCTGCAGCAGAAGCGGCAGCAGGTAAGGCATCGCGCCGCTGCCGATGCGCGCAAAGAGATTGCCGAGCAGGCCGACTCGAAATGTCGGAATCTGAAACAGATCGAGCGGGAAGAGCGGTGCGGCGCTGCGCGCGGCGTGCAATGCGTAGCCGGTCAGGCACGCGAACGCGAAGATCAGCAGCACCAGTACGATGGCATGCTGCAGCCCCAACTCGGCGAGGCCGTCGAGCGCGAGCGTGAGTGCGAGCATGGCGACCGCGAGCATCGCATAGCCTTTTATGTCGAAGCCGCCGGCCGAAGGCAGCGGCTCGCCGAGCATGAAGAGCGCCGTCGTCGCGCAGCCGATGACGCCGACGGGAACGTTGACTAAAAACACCCAGTGCCACGATGCGACATCGGTCAGCCAGCCGCCGAGCGTCGGGCCGATCAGCGGCCCCACGAGCCCAGGGATCGCAACGAAGCTGAGCGCCGACAAGTAACGCTCGCGCGGAAACGTTCTCAAGATCGCGAGGCGTCCGACGGGCAGCAGCATCGCACCGCCTACACCCTGCACGACGCGCGACGCGACAAGTTGCCAAAGCGCCCGCGAGCTGGCGCAAAGCAGGGAGCCCAGCGTGAAGATCAGAATTGCCATGAAGAACACGCGCCGCGTGCCGAGCCGGTCGGCGAGGAAGCCCGATACCGGGATCATCAACGCCATCGTCAGCGAGTAGGCGACGACGACCGATTGCATGTGCAGCGGCGCTTCGCCGAGGCTGCGCGCCATCGCGGGCAGTGCCGTGTTGACGATCGTGGTATCGAGCGTCTGCATGAAGAAGCCCGTGGCGACGAGCCACAACGTGATCGTCAATTTGCGCTCGTGCGCTTTGGGTGGCCCGATCTCGGTCGTGATGTCGCGCATGGGGAATCGGACGGCTACCTCGATAGAGGATGGGGAAACGCTTAATCAAGGCCGATCATTCTAGCCGCTTAGCTTGATTCGGGGGCATTCAGGTGCGCGCTGGGTCGGCGGCGGGAGCGTCCGCACTGCGGCTGGCTGCGTCGTCCCGCTTGGGGCGCCGCACGGCTCGCACCTTTGCGCTGCCTCCGCCTCCGCAGAAGAATTGCTCGCCGCCGTCGGACTCCAGTCCGGAGACCATCGTGCCTTGCGGCATTTCGATCGATTCGAATACCTCACCCGTTCGAGGATCGATTCGTCGCAAATCGCTCTCGTCGTCTTCCCAGGTTCCGTGCCAAAGGTCGCCATCGACCCATGTCACACCGGTGACGAAGCGGTTCGACTCGATCGTGCGAAGGATGGCCCCCGTTTCCGGATCGACTTGATGGATCTGGCGCTCGCGGTAGCGCCCGACCCAAAGCGTGCCTTCCGCCCATGCAAGTCCCGAGTTACCGCCGCCTCCAGGGGCCGGGATCGTGGCGAGCACATGCCCTGTCTCGGGATCGATTTTCTGAATACGATCGTCGGCAAGCTGAAAGATGTGCTTGCCGTCGAAAGCCGTTCCTGCGCGTGCAGTGATCTCGATAGAGCGCAAGGTCTTCCCGCTTGAAGGATCGAATGCCTGCAACTTGTCACCGGCCGCAAACCAGACCTGTCGGCCGTCAAAGGTGACGCCATGCACGCCCTCCACATCGGGGAATGGCCCGTACTCACGGATGATTTCGGCTGTCGATCGTTTCATGCTTGCCTCCTTGTGTTTGGGTCATCGATCAATTGAGCGGGGAGCCATAGCGTTGCCGGGAAGGCCGGCATCGGAGGCATCATCCAACGGCGCGCTCGCCCGCGACCGATCGATTGCACCTTGCCGCTTTCCGCAAGCGAATCGAGTGCCCGCTGCACGGTGCGCTGGCTGGCTCCGAGCGCGAGCGCGACCGCGGAGCTCGACCATGATTCACCATCCGCCAGCAACGCCAGCACTGCCGCGTGTTGTTCCTCGACCGGCCGAGCCAGCACCGCGACGTCGCGTGCATGATGCGGCAGCAGCGCGAATCCTTGCTTCGTCGCAATGACGTCGGCGAGCGGCCTGAGCGCCGTGCGAAGGCGCCCCATCTCAACGCGCAAGCGCGCGCGGTGCGATTCGTCGGCGAACTTGGTTCGGAATGCACGAGCGATCAGCGTGTTTCGCGGGACATCGTCAGGCCACGCTTCGGCGAGTGCTCGGGCGAGCGTGAACAACACAGGGCGTCTCGCAAGCGGAATCGGCGATGCTCCGTTGCAAACCACAACATGGCGGCAGCCGTCGACTATCAGCGCGCCCGAGGTGATGAGCGCTTCGACTTCTTCCAGCACAAGCGGGTGGTCTTGCCCGTGCGCGATCAGCCGTGCTGCCGGCTGCGAGAGGAGGCGGGCCGCGCTCTCGACCTCGGCCGCCAACCCCGGAATCCGTGCACGGCTGGCGGCATGCCGTGCGCGAGCGAGCGCGTCGCGCGCCGCTTTGGCCTGAAGGCGCCGCATCGCGATTCCCGCGACGATCAGTTCGCGAGCAGCCTTCAGCGCGGGCGGAAAGGGCGCGTGCTCGAGTCCGACAAGCATGCGCTCAGCGTCGTCGAGGCGGCCGATCAGCAGGAACCGCCGGACTTCCAGGTACCGCGCGTGGGCGGCGTTCAGCCGATCCCCATGCGCTTCGAGCGTCATACGGGCCGCGTGGAGCGCCTTCACAGGCCAGTTCAGCTCGCGCAAGGCAAGCGCAATCTCGGCCTCGGCGACGACGCACCTTGCACGGGCCACTGGTTCTTTGGGACCGAAGGCACGCGCCGCACCTCGCATCAGCGCCTTGGCACGCGGGAGGTCGCCGAGCTGTGCCATCGCGATGCCGCGCAGCGCGAGCGCGGGGGCGTCGTCGCGCAACGCCACCTGGTTCAGCGCGCCGATCGGATCACCTGTCGCGAGGGCGCGCGCGGCGGCCTCGATCAGCAAGTCCATCGGAATCCCGCCACAGTTGTCACTCCCCCTCGCCGCGTGCCCGGCCCTAATCTATCACCACGCTCACCAATGAGCACGTCGTATCGGGGACGGACCGAACGACGTTGGACACACATTGGACACATAGGAGGAAACAATGGCTACGACACATACAACCGGTACGCGTGAAGAGTGGCTGGCGGCGCGGATCGATCTGCTCAAGGACGAGAAGGAGCTGACGCGGCGCAGCGACGAGCTCGCGCGGCGACGTCAGGCCTTGCCGTGGGTTCGCGTCGAGAAGGACTACCGATTCGAAACCGAGGAAGGGAATGTCTCGCTGGCCGAGCTTTTCAAAGGGAGATCGCAGTTGCTCATCTACCACTTCATGTTCGGACCCGACTACAAGGCGGGGTGCCCATCGTGCTCGGCGATTGCGGATGGGTTCAACGGCTTTGCCGTTCATCTTGCGAATCACGACGTGATGCTGATGGCGGTTTCGCGGGCGCCGCTCGAGAAGCTGCTGGCTTACAAGCAGCGGATGGGATGGACGTTTCCGTGGGCGTCATCGCTCGGCAGCGAGTTCAACTACGATTTCAACGTGTCGGTCACCGAGGAGCAGCAGCGCAAGGGAGGCGTCGAATACAACTACGAGCGTGGCGGGCATGTCATGGATATGGAGCAGCCGTCGGAGACTGTCGTGCAGTTTGCAACGTCGTGCGGCACCGATGCGGCTACCTATACGCGCGATCGGCCGGGTATGAGCGCGTTCGTGCTGGAGGACGGCGTCATCTACCACACCTATTCCACGTATGCGCGCGGGTTGGACGTTCTCTGGGGCATGTACCAGTGGCTCGATCGCGCGCCGAAAGGCCGCAACGAGGCGGATGGACTGTGGTGGCTTCGCCATGACGAGTACGGTAAGCGCTAAAGGGCTGCTCAAATGGACATCGTCGAGGTTGCCGCGCAGCGGGAGGCTCCGCGGCGCATCGTTTCCGCGCTTCGGTCCCAACGAGCGTTGTTCGGCGGTGCCGCGCTGGTTTTCGTGGTCAGCGCCGTAGTAACGATCGTCTGGTCCGCATCGATGTCGACAATGGGCGGGATGCCGATGGAAAGCGGCTGGACGATGTCGATGATGTGGATGCGGATGCCCGGTCAGACATGGCTAGGCCTCGCTGCATCGTTCGTCGGTATGTGGGTCGTCATGATGACGGCCATGATGATGCCGTCATTGGTGCCTATGCTTTTGCGCTATCGACGAGCTGTCCATGCGGCAGCTGGGACGCGCCTTGCGTGGCTGACGTTGATCGTCGGGGCTGGCTACTTGTTCATTTGGACGATCTTCGGCACGGTGGTTTTTGCGCTTGGCGTCATGCTGGCCACGGCCGAGATGGCGTGGCCGGCGGTTTCCCGCGCTGTTCCGCTTGCGAACGCACTGGCCCTGCTCGTCGCGGGAGCGGTCCAGTTCACCCCATGGAAAATGCATCACCTGATCTGTTGCCGTCAGGCACCCGCGCGCGGTTCCGCGCTGCGGCCGGATACCGACACCGCCTGGCGCCACGGGTTACGTCTCGGTCTGCATTGCAGCTATTGCTCGCTCGGCTTGACGGCAGTGCTGCTCGTCGTCGGAGTGATGGACTTGCGTGCGATGGCTGTCGTGACGATTGCCATTACCGCCGAACGCCTGGCGCCGGGCGGCGTGCGGGTCGCGCACGGCATTGGCGCCATCGTCATCGCGGCGGGGCTTTGGCTCATCGTCAGTACCGGCTTGCTCGGGTAACCCTTCTGGAATAGTTGCTGTCACGGGGTCTCACGAGTACTGTCGAAATCGAGCGGATTTCGAGATAAGAAGCCGGGGTACGGTAAGATATGGAACATTGATGTTCCATTTGATGGGCCACCCATGAACGATGCCGACGTGCTTTATGGCGAGGACGCGCAGGCGCTGCGCAAGAAGGCCGGCCTCACGCAGACCCAGCTCGCTGAGCGCTGGGGCCTCTCGCGTCAGCAAATCGGTCGCTACGAAAAGACCGGGCAGACCGTTCCGGCAAAGGAGGCCGATGCTTACAGAGGGTTGGTGCTGGTTCTGCGCGGTCATGCAACGTAGGTGTTGCATTTGACTTCCCTGCGAGCTACCATGGATCCCCTTCACGAACTTGCTCGACGCCCAATGACGGCTATCGTTTT
>CAYPWK010000002.1:0-1800 GCA_964414365.1 uncultured Burkholderia sp. | reverse complement strand
ATCCACTGAGCCGAAGTTTCTCGTGAAGCGGGCCCCATCGTTCGGCCAAGACGAATAGTCAAGAATCAAAGAGAAATCGGCTTGTGCCGCCCGCGTCGACTGACCTATCCTGTCGCGTTGGCGATTGGAGGGCTAGCACATGGACCGCATTCAGGCAATGGAGGTGTTCACCCGTGTGGTGGACGCAAACAGCTTCACGCGGGCGGCAGAGACGCTCGGCATGCCACGGGCGACGGTGACGACGACCATCCAGAATCTCGAGGCGTTACTCGGCGTGCGTCTGATGCATCGGACCACGCGGCGGCTATCGCTGACGCCCGACGGCGCCGCTTACTACGAGCACTGCATCAAAATCCTCTCCGAGATTGCGGAGACCGACGCGAGCTTTCAGCAGGGCAACCGCAAACCGAGCGGCGCGCTCAGAGTGCACATGCCGAGCGCGCTCGGGCGGCGGCTCGTGATTCCGGCGCTGTCGATCTTTCATCAGCGCTACCCGGACATCACCCTTGACTTGGGCTTGTCCGATCGTCCCGTCGATCCGGTCGAGGAAGGGGTGGACTGCATGATCCGCATCGGCCCGCTCGAAGATTCGTCGATGGTGGCACGCCGGATCGGCATGCTGAGGCGCGTCACGTGCGCGTCGCCCGACTACGTGAAGCGATATGGCGAGCCCAAGACGATCGAGGAACTCAGCGGCCATCGCGCCGTGAACTTCCGCTCGACGCATGACGGGCGTCCCTATCCTTGGGTATTCATGATCGACGGCAAGCCCGTCGAAGTCAGGATGAACGGCGCCCTCACCGTCAACGATACGGACGCTTACGTCACTTGCGGTATGGAGGGGTTTGGACTGATCCAGCCGACGCTCTTCATGGTGTTGCCGAATCTGCTAGACGGGTCGCTGCAGGAGGTGTTGCGCGGCTTCAATCCCAAGCCGAAGCCGATCTCGATCGTCTATCCGCATAACCGTCATCTATCCGCGAAGGTCCGCGTCTTCGCCGAATGGATCGCCGAGCTCTTCGAGTCGACGCCCGCGCTCGAAGGAGGCGACGACTGGCGCGGCGGGGTGCCGAGCGGCGGCAGCGCCAAGAAGCGCCCGCAGGAAAGCGGGCATGTGACGGCGTGAGTCGGTCGGTTTCGCCAGCGTTAGGACGCCACCTGCAACGCGTAATCGAAGGCGAGCACCACGAACGAGCATAAAAGACCCACTGCCAAATTCGCCAGGCGATGCTCGAAATCGGCGTGACGATAAAGCCAGGCCAAGGTAAGAAAAAGCGCTTCGACGACGATCTGAACCGCGAACACAGCGAGCATCACGGCGTACTCGTAGCCCTGGTACTTGAAGTTCGAGAAGTCCCAGCCGAACGCGGCAACCCACGACGCGACGCGGTACACCTCGTAGACAACGAACAGCAGCGGGAAGACGTAGCTAATGAAGTAGGTCGGCTTCGTCGCATGCCGCAGCTCGAGATGAAAATGATGCGTCTGCTCCATGGCGGCCTCCGCCTCGATGCCGATGCTTGTTAGATCCCGTGTAGCGCGAGGAAGGTTCCACAGCGCTCTTTGTGGCATCTTCGATCTGCGCGCGCAAGCGCCTGCGAACAGGTGATTCTTGGGAGCAAGTCTTGTCTCGCCGCGGTGCGGCGCAGCTGGCTCGGAAAGTGCAGCATCCTCAATTGTGTGAGATCTCGACCTCGACCTACTGCGCCCCCACCCTTCCGCTCGTGCTGAGGCAAGGGACACATCTTGACGTCCTTATATGAACACCTCCCCGTTGGCAAGGTTGGGTTTGAGTGTGCG
>CAYPWK010000001.1:57705-70506 GCA_964414365.1 uncultured Burkholderia sp. | reverse complement strand
CCGCGCGCGCCATTTACGACCGTCTGATTTTGTCCGATGAGGTGTCGAGACAACGTGATCGCTTTTTGGATCACCCCAAAGCGACCTCGCTCGATAAACTCCGATGAGTCGAATCCTCGGCCAGTCCCTATGCGCGGGTGCCGGCGTCGCCGGCGCGATGGGCGATGGCACGCATATCGCGATTCATGCCAGCAATGCTCTTAGGAGACTGACCAGAGCGAGTGGCTGGTCAAGCATCATATGATGGCCTGCGCGCGGCATCCTGATGGGCCCTTTTGCGCCGGGTATCGCGGCAACGATGCGGCGTGCGCGATCTGAGCTGACCACACTGCTGCACTCCGCATGGACGTAACTGAGCGGAACCGCGATGTCGTGCAGCAATCCTTCCTCGCCTTCGACTGGCTGGAGGGCCCGGAGCTTTGGGTCGAAGCGCCATACCCAGCCGTCGGTTGCTTGACGAAGCGACGTCTGCGAGAGATGGTCGAGGAGCCACGGCTCGCAATCCTGTTCGGGTACGAGTCGAAAGCGACTGATCGCTGTGCGCCAGTCAGGATACGGTCGCGGCGGCGGCCGCCGTTCCACGGCGGGCAGCGTATCGCCGCGCAACATGAAAAACGAATCGAGCACGATGGCATGCGAAAAGCGATCGGGCGAAGTCACGCAAGCATGGAGCAGACGCGATCCACCGAAGCTGTGACCGACCGCGACGCAAGGACCCGAGCCGATTGCGTCCACGACAGCGATGAGGTCGCGCACGAAAATGTCAGCGCCATATTCCTGCCTGTAGCCACTGTCGCCCATGCCGCTGAAATCCAGAGCGAAGACGCGAAATTGTTCCGTGAAGAACGGTGCAATGAAGTCCCACCAGTGCGTATGTCCCAGAAAGCCGTGCGCGAAGAGCAGCGGGGGCTTGTGTGTATCACCGGCGTTCCAGGAGACATAGTGCACCGCGGTGCCGCCGGCTTCAATGAAGTGTGAGCGGCGCGGTTGATTGATCGCCCAGTCGAACCAGGAGGGGCGCTTGCCTTCATTGCAGTTTTTCATTGCTCGGAGCCGGCACGAAACAGCTATCAATATTGACGCACGCCGGCGAATGACGTCAATGCTGCGGCCGCATCGTCTGAACGAGGTCGCCGTCATACGCAACGATGACCTCGCAGCCCGGCTGATAGACTTCGCGGATCTGTTCGCCGCGCACTCGGTTCCCCAGTAAGCCGCGCAGATAACTCGTCTCGTCCAAGCGCAAGACGTGCTCGCCTTGTCCATCGCGCAAGACGATTTCGTTCGGCGTGATCGACGTCAGCGTGCCGACGTAGGGCAAGCGCGGCGCAAACGGGAAGGTGCCGCCGTGCGGCAAAATGCGCGTATCGAGCGAAAGCCGAAAGCGATCCGAGTGATTGCTCAGGCCGCAGTGCGGCGTGTATCGGCTCATCAGGAGGACGTCGCCCAGGCGGTAGTTCGTACGCCGCCATGCGTCTTGCGGCACTTGCGATAGCTGGATAGGGTTGATCTTGTCGCCGTCCTTCGTGTGCAAAGAGGGCAGGTTATGCAAGCCCTCGGCGACAGCCAGCCCGCCCACCTGCGCGTCAATATCACTGAGCGGAATCCAACAGATGATGAAATCGAGCCGGTCGCTGTAGATCGCGTCTGCGTGAATGAAGTCGAAGCGCGTGCGGCTTTTGTCGATGGCGGGAGGCGAAGTGCGATATTCAGTGAACGGCACCCAATAGAGCGGTACGCCGAAGAGGCGTTGAAAGAACGCGCGAATAGCGGGATCTTCCATCACGATGCGCGCTGCGCGCTGCTCGTTCATTTCCTTGACAGGAAAGAAGCTGAAGTTTTCGCGTTCCTTGCCGGTCCATCGCACGTCGGGATCTTGCCGGCGCGCAAATCCATGGCGGTCCAGGTGATCGACGAGCAGGCCGCGCATCCGTTCCAGCGGCCCGTGGTCCAGTACGTCGCGAAAGAATAGATAACCGTCTTCGTCCCATCGTGCTTGCAGCGCGGCCTGATTGCCGAGCAAATCGTTCGATACGTTGAACTCGCGCATCGTCGGCACGATATCCACGATTGTTGTTTCCACGGTGTTCTCCTCGGGGAGCGAGTGCGAGCGAATGCCGCTTTACAGCAGCCCGCGTTCTTCCGAAGTTCGGGTGGTGGTGTCGATGCCGAGTTCCCTCAGCGTCTCGAGAACGGCCGTGGTGGCGGAGGCGATCGCCGGGAATCCGACATAGGGGAGCGCCTGAATCAGCACGCCTTCTAGCTCCCGTGCGCTCAATCCGTTGCGCACCGCGATGCGGACGTGGTTCTTGAGCTCGAGCGTTTGGCGGCTGGCGATGAGAATGCCGAGCGTCACGAGACTGCGCTGCTTGCGCTCCAGCTTGTCGTCGCCCCATACATCCGCGAACGCATAGTTGATGGCAAGACGTGAAATGTCGGCGCCAAAACCGCTGGACTCGCTTGCTGCGCGCAAGCCGGCTGCCTTTTCTTCACCCATGAGTTCGCCGAATACCTTCAGGCCATAGGCGTGCTTTTCGTCGAGGGTTTTCATTCGTGTCTCCTGTTTTACCGCGGCAATGCGGCTATCGATCGCGGGTGCCGTCGCGGCCGCGCGCCATTCTTTTCGCTGTCAATGACCACAATGATGCGTGCTAAGATCGCCGCGAAAGAGGATCAAATTCCGCATATTGGGGATCGAAATTAGCAAGCCCGCCACCCCCGCTGAGCCGGTGAAGGACGTTGCCGCGCTCGTGCTCCCAGGCAGTTGTCTGTCGAGCGTGGGCACGCTGGTAGACGGATTCGCGCTCATTGCCCGGCATGTATTTACGCAATTCGCGCCGCCCTATCGGCACACGATGAAGACGCAGGTTCGCCTGTTGAGCGCGAACGGGGGGAGCCTCGAGTTCGCCGGCGGGCGAAGAATGGAAAGCGATGGGGATCTGCGTGGCGACACGGAGTACCGCATCGTTTATATCCCGACATTCGTCGTGGCAAGCGAAGAGGCGCTCGTGACGCTGCTCGATCATGCCAAGCTTATTAGCGAGTGGCTGCGGTGGCAGCGCGCCCAGGGAGCGGTAATGGCGGCGAGCGGAACGGGCGTGACGCTGCTCGCGCAGGCCGGCCTGCTGGACGGTGGCACGGCTGCCGTCCCTCGTGTGCTCAGAAGCTTGATCAGGTCTCGCTCGCCCAAGGTGCGCGTGGATCCTACCGCCACGATTGCCGAGCACGACGGCGTGTACACCTGCAGCGTGCCCGCGAGCGAATGGCAACTCGTCGCGCGCCTCGTCGATCGCACGATTGCTCCGCACACTGCGCAATGGCTCGCATCGACGACAGGGACGGAGGGCGAGCGCGACGAAGGTCGCTTGACGAGCGACGATCTGCTCGTGAGCAGCGCACAACTGTGGCTCGCGCAGCGTTTCGCTCAGGACTTCAAGATCAGCGAACTCGCGGATGTTCTCTCAGTGAGTCACGCCACGCTGCTGCGGCGTTTTGCGCGGAGCCTGGGCACGACGCCGCGCGCCTACGCAAGTTCACTACGCATCGAAGCTGCCAAGCGAATGCTGCGCAACACGCAGGTATCCATCGAGCAGATCGCTGTCATGGTCGGCTATTCAGACGTGCGCGCGTTCCGCAATACATTTCGCAAGTACGTTTCGACGAGTCCCTCTGCGTTCCGGCGACACGGCACGGATGGCGATTGATCGTCGTGGTTCAGGCCCCCGGTGCGGACAAGAGCGCGTTCCGCTCGTCGGGGGAAAGCGTGAAAACGCAGAGCATCTCGGCGAGCCGCTCAGTCTGTTGTTTTATGTTGCCTGCGGCTTCCGTATGCACTTGAACGAGCGTCGCGTTCACCTGCGTCATCTGGTCTAACTGCTCGACAGCCTGGCTCACCTGACCGACGCCTGCCGATTGCTCGCGCGATGCCTTCGCGATCTGGCCCACCAGGTCCGTTACGCCGCGGACCTGCGAAACGATCTCGGCGATGGTCTTACCGGCCGAATCGACGAGCTTCGACCCATCGTCGACCGTCTCGACGCTCTGCATGATCAGCGCCTTAATCTCCTTTGCCGCCTGCGCGCTGCGCTGGGCGAGGTTGCGGACTTCGCCGGCCACGACAGCAAACCCGCGTCCCTGCTCGCCGGCCCGAGCCGCTTCGACGGCAGCGTTCAACGCGAGTATGTTGGTCTGAAAGGCGATGCCGTCGATGACAGAGATGATGTCGGAGATCTTGCGACTCGATTCCTTGATTTGCTCCATCGTCGCGATGACCTGATCCACGACCAGACCGCCATCTTCAGCCGCTTCGCTTGCGACTGTCGCGAGGTCGCTCGCTTGCCCGGCGGCTTCGGCGTTGTTGCCGACCGTCGAATTGATCTGTTCCATCGATGCGGCCGTCTCCTCGAGACTGCTAGCCTGAGTCTCGGTGCGACCCGAAAGCTCCATCGTGCCTGCGGCGATCTCCGCCGTTGCCTGCCGCATCGCCGCCACGCCGTTTCGAACATCGAGGACGGTGGCGCGCATGTTGATGCTGACTTGGTTGAGGGTTCGTATGAGTTCGCCGATCTCGTCGCACCGCTCGCTGCCGTAGGTGGCGCATAGGTCTCCGGCCGCGATTCTCATGGCAGCTTGCACGGCGTCTTGCAAAGGCAACGCGATCACGCGGGAAAGGAAGGCGCCGGCGGCGACAGTAGCGAGGAGAATGGTGCAAAGCTCGGCCAAAAATGCAAACGAGGTGAGGCCGTTACCGTTGATCGCCGCGCCAAGAATCGCAACCACGGCGAGCCCGAACAGACAACCCCAGATGTAGCGTTTTAGGCCCAGCGAACGGATATTGCTGGTGATCTTCCCAAGCAGATTCAAATGAACGATGCGGCCTTGTTCCCAGCCTAGCTTCTTGTCGCGGTCCGAATGCAGTCGGCGATAGAACGTTTCGATCCGCTCGATTTCCCCCTGAGCCGGTTTGCTCAAAACCATCAGGGATCCGATGTATTGGCCATGAGAAAGGAGCGGGGCGGCGTTCAGGCGGCACCAGACGAGCCGCTCGCTCTTGCAGGCAAGCTTGATGAGACCGGTCCAAGGCTTGCCCTGCCGCACGGCGGCTCCCAAATCGGCCAGGACTTGCGGGGGGACGTCCCGTATGCGGTTCGCACCTTGCATGGCCTGGCTTTCCTGCAGCGAATACCCCGTGACCCGCTGGTAGACCGGATTCGAATAGACGACCTGCGAGTTTGCGCCCACACACGAAACCATCAGTTCATGGTCATGCAGTTCGAACTCGAGCTTTGAATTGTTCTCTTGCCCCATCTCTCTTCCAGATGTTTTGGGTGATCCCGAGGCCACGCTTCCCGAGGCGCGGGCGTATACCGATGCAACGTCAGCCGATGCAACGTCAGTCTTGTATTCATAATATAGAACGGCATTCAAAAACAATTTATTGCGAATGCTGACCGCAGTCAAGCGCGGACAGACCCGCGGGCAGACCCGCGGACGGACTGCGTACGGCTCGAGCCCAACGTGTGCCTCGGCGCGTTCGCCCAAACTGCGATCAGGGTTCGCCCTTGGTGAGCCGCAGCCGAGGATGGCGATATGCTGGCGGCACTCGATATCGAAGTCATATCACGCCATGGAATTGCGTCACCTCAGACACTTTGTTGCAGTCGCCGAGACACAGCACTTTGGCCGCGCGGCCGCGCGGCTCGGCATGGCGCAGCCGCCGCTCAGCCAATCGATCATGCGCCTCGAGGAGCAGCTTGGCATCAAGCTCCTCGAACGCACGCCGCGCGGCGTTTCGCTCACGCCTGCCGGCGCCGCGCTGCTGACCGAAGCAAAGCCGCTCATTGCACAAGCGGAATTGGCCGAGCGCCGTGTAAGGCAAGCGGCCGACGAGCTGGCGAGCTTAAGCATCGCGTTCGTGCCCATGTGCGCAATGCGCATCATGCCGCTCGCCATTCAGGCCTTGCGCAAGCAATGGCCTGGCGTGGACGTCCGGTTGATCGAGCGCGGCAGCGCCTTGACAGTCGCGGGCGTCAAGAATGGCAGTATCGATTTGGGCGTGGTGGTCACGAGCTTGGCGGATGTCTCGGGACTGGAAAGCGACGTGATCGAGCGTTTGCGCGTGGTGGCCGCCGTGCCTGCGGCATGGCCGGTAGCGGCACAACGTTCGATCCGTATCGTCGATCTTGCGCAATATCCGCTCATCATGTTCCCGCAGCAGATGTCCCAGCCCGTGTTTGCCGCGTTCGAAGCGGCGCGCCGCGAGGCCAATCTTTCTCCTCGAGTCACGCAGCAAGCCCGGCACCCTTACACGATGCTCAATCTCGTCGCGAATGAGCTAGGCATTGGGCTAATGCTCGATTCGGGCCGCCACTTGCCCGTGGAGGGCGTCTCGTTCGTCGACATCGAGGATGTGCCTGGATCTTGCGAAACGGAAGTGTCGTTGGTCTGGGCAGATCGCCCTCATAAGCCCTATCACCGCTCGATGCTCGACATCATGCGGGAAATCGCATCGCCGGACGCGGCATAGCACGCGCTGCGGCCTGGCTCATCCGGCCCCTCCACACTGCTCCTTCCTTTATTCGCCTCCTCGTCCTTGACACTCCAAGGTGGGGCGTTTATGTTTGCGAATAGCGTTCAGAAAATAAACCCGCTCGCGCGGCGAGCCAAAGGAGGAGCAGTGAGCACGTTGAATGTGGCGAATCTATTCAGTCTCGATCAGAAGGTGGCCGTGGTAACGGGGGCCGGGTCGGGCATCGGCCGTGAGACCGCGCTGCTGCTGGCGTCGGCGGGCGCGGCGGTGGTGGCTGCCGATCTGAACGAGGAAGCGGCGCAGCAGACCGTCACCCAAATCGAAAGCGCGTCGGGTAAGGCGATTGCCGTCAAGGTCGATATCGGCGATGAAGGGTCCGTTCTCGCGATGTTCGAAACCGTGCAGGCGAAGCTCGGGCGTCTTGACGTCCTCGTCAACAACGCCGGCATCTACCCGAAGACACATTTCGTCGAGACGTCCGCGGAGAAGTGGGACAAGGTTCTCGGCGTCAATCTGCGCGGCACTTTCCTTTGCATGCGTGAAGGAATTAAGCGCATGCTTGCGGCGAAGTCCGGGGGCTCCATCGTTAACATTTCCTCGGTGGCTTCGCTGCAGCCGGTGATTTTCGACAACGGCGACTACGGTGCATCGAAGGCAGGTGTCAACAACCTGACCAAGGTTGCCGCGTTCGAGTTCGCCGCGGACGGGATTCGCGTGAATGCGGTCCTGCCGGGTGGCGTGGCAACCGAAGGCGCTGCCGCGTCGACCAAGGTGCATCAGGCGAGCGGGCCGATTACCCAGCCCGGCCGCATGCCGCTTGGTCGCATTGGCGTACCTTCCGATATCGCGAAAGCGGTGCTGTTCTTTGCTTCGCCGGCGTCTGACTATGTCACCGGCCAGTTGCTGGCTGTCGACGGCGGCTTCCAGGTTTCCTGATCGCCTCCGCGCCTTCCGCCTCCGCATACCGGAGCCGCATCAGCACCGCGGCTTCCGGTTGTCGACGGCTGCTCGCCTGACTGCTCGGCGATTGCACGCCCGGTACACGCCCCGTGCCGGTGCACGCCCGTTGCACGCGCGTCGCCGCGCGGTTCGCGGCGCCTCAAACCCTGCACTTGCGGGTAGTGAAAACACCGACGCGATTAATTGAACGAGTAGTTGCATAACGGTTTTGCGTCGCCTAGGATGTCCATCAAGAGGCGCCACACAGGCGCCCGCAAGGCATAAGCCTTATCGGAGACATGCGATGTTCTTTCTCGACAGCGATTTTCGCGGTCCTCTCGCGGACTATACGTTCAACTATGGTCGCCAGCCTGGCGACAAGGGTCCCCCCTCAACGGGCCGGCCGGTACGCGCAAAACGACCGAAAAGGGTGGCCCGCGTGCTACGGGCCATGGCGCTCAATCTCTCCGAGCTGAGGCAGCGCGAAGGGGAACCGCGATGAGAGCACTGACGCAAGAGAGCGCTCGCGAAGCGCGGCGGGTATGGCTCCCGCTTATTCTGCTGTCGATATCGGCGCTCGCAGTGTGGCTGCTGCTGAGTGACGAGCGTATCGAAGAACTGGGTCGCTCTGCGATCTTCGACATCGTGATGACGATTGCCGTCCTCGGCGCGACGGCGCTCGCGGGTATCGTCGGATGTGCGATTGCGAGCCATGCACGCGCGCAGGAAACCGATTTGCCGGCAGGCGAGGGTTACTGCTTCGTCGGCGCGGTGATCGGCGCGGTGATCTTCTTTTTCGCCATGACTCTCTAACGGCGGCAGCCATGAGCGAAGCGTTGAACCCACGCATTCAAGCGCTGCTGGACAAAGAGGCCATACTCGAATGCGTGCATCGTTATTGCCGCGGGATAGATCGCATGGACCGCGAGTTGACGCTGTCGGCATACCATCCGGACGCGATCGACGATCACGGCGCATTCGTGGGGAATGCAGAGGAATTCGTCGATTGGGCGTTCGCGTACCATGCCGAGCATCAACTGTCTCACCATCACATGGTGTTCAACCATAGCGTCGAGTTGCAGGGCGACGTGGCCCACGCGGAAACCTACTGGCTCTTCTTCGGCGACAATCGCGTCAAGCCGAACACGCTGGCGGTAGGGCGCTATATCGACCGCTTTGAAAAACGCGAGGGCGTATGGGCCATCGCGGCTCGGGTGTGCATTTCCGAATCGATCAACGACCTGACGCCTAGCGAAGTGCCTGCTGCCTGGCGCCAGATCCTGATGAGCAACGGTGTCAGTGCTCGCAATCGCGAGGACGTCTCTTATCAGCGCCCTCTGACGACGCGTGAACCCAGCCAAGTTTCGGGCCTTGCGCAATCGTAGCGCGGCGTTCGAACGGAAACTCGTGTAGCGATGCCATAAAGACCGACGTCGGCGCGCAGCCGACGCCGGCCTTCAGCTATTTGGCAAAGGCATCATGGTGCCGTTGCCAACGATAGCAAGGAACTCGCGCCGCGTGGATGGATCATCGCGAAACGCCCCCAGCATTCGGCTCGTCACCAGCGATGCGCCGGGCTTATGCACGCCGCGCGTGCTCATGCACTGATGCGCGGCTTCGAGGATCACGGCGACGCCCTTGGGCTGCAGAACGGTATCCAACGCGTCAGCGATTTGAACCGTCATCTTCTCCTGAATCTGCAGGCGTTTCGCATAGACATCGACGAGGCGGGCGAGTTTGGAAATGCCGACTACGCGATGTTCGGGCAAATAGGCAACATGTGCGCGCCCGATGATGGGCACCATGTGGTGTTCGCAGTAGCTTTCGAAGCGGATGTCCTTTAGCACCACCATCTCGTCGTAGCCGTCCACCTCTGAGAAAGTCGTGGCGAGAATCTGCATTGGGTCGGACTCGTACCCCGAGAAAAACTCGCGATACGCGCGCACGACGCGCGCGGGTGTTTGTACCAGGCCTTCTCTGTCAGGGTCGTCTCCGGCCCACCGGATCAGCGTTCGCACGGCTTCTTCCGCATCGTTCCGGGTTGGACGCGTCGACGCTTCCTCCTGGTCCAACTCGTTGTCCCGCTTATTCATCCACACTCCTCATTGTTCATGCCTGGTGCGTGCCGCGTGCTGGCGTGCGTGCTGCAAACCGATTTCGGCCACTTGAACAAGTGTATATAATTGCACGGTGTTCGTAAATACAAACGATGACTCGCTATGGCCCGCGGCGGCGCACATCGAGGCCGGCTTACATCAGAGGATCGCAGATGAAAACGCGCATTACAGAGTTGCTTGGAATTCGATATCCCATTGTGCAAGGAGGCATGATGTGGGTGGGCCGTGCGGAACTGGCTGCCGCAGTTTCCAACGCGGGGGCGCTCGGCACCATCACAGCACTCACGCAGCCTACCCCGGAGGCGCTGCGCAACGAGATCGAACGGGTGCGGTCGATGACGGATCAACCTTTCGCCGTGAACCTGACCATTTTGCCGACGATCAAGCCGGTGCCCTATGACGAGTATGTGCAAGCGATCGTCGAGAGCGGCGTCAACATCGTCGAGACGGCGGGACGCAATCCGGGACCCTACATGCCGACGTTCAAGGCCGCAGGAGTCAAGGTTATCCATAAGTGCACGTCAGTACGGCACGCACTCAAAGCGGAGTCATTGGGCTGCGATGCCGTGAGCGTGGACGGCTTCGAATGCGCCGGCCATCCGGGCGAAGACGACGTGCCCAATCTCATCCTGTTGCCTGCTGCCGCTGCGAAGCTGCGCATTCCGATACTCGCTTCGGGCGGGATCGCCGATGCACGCGGCATGGTGGCCGCCCTCGCGCTCGGTGCGGATGGCGTCAACATGGGTACGCGATTCATGGCCACGCAAGAAGCGCCGATACACGAGAACGTCAAGCGTAAGCTTGTGGAGCATGACGAGCTCAATACCGCGCTGATCTTCCGCACACTGAAGAACACGTCGCGCATTTTCAGGAATTCGGTCGCGGAGCAGGTGTTGGAACGGGAACACAAGGAAGGTGCGACGTTCGCCGATCTGAAGCCGCTCGTGAGCGGAGAGCGCGGCAAGCGGATGTATGAGACAGGCGATACGGAAGACGGTACATTCCCAGCCGGCCTTGCGATTGGGCTGATCGACGATATTCCCACCTGCGCGGAACTCGTGAGCCGAATGGTTGCGGAGGCCCGCGCGCTCATTCAGGGCCGGCTCTCTGGGCTCGTCAACGAGGGCTGAGCAAGCAAGCTCACGCGGCGGCGGCAATCGAATGCGGCTGCCGCGCCGCACTGCCGGCTGGTCGAATAAATTCCCGCCCGGAAGACCTAGATGCGCTCGAAGACGGCCGCGATGCCTTGGCCTCCGCCGATACACATCGTTACCAACGCATAGCGCCCACCGCATCGCTGCAACTCGTGGATGGCTTTCACTGCGATCACCGCGCCTGTTGCGCCGATCGGATGCCCGAGCGAAATTCCCGAGCCGTTCGGGTTGACCTTGGCGCTGTCGAATTCGAGCTCTTTCGCTACCGCGCAAGCCTGGGCAGCGAATGCTTCATTCGCTTCGATGACGTCGATGTCCGCCACGGTCAAGCCTGCGCGCAGCAGGGCTTTGCGCGCGGCGGGCACTGGGCCGATTCCCATGTATTGCGGGTCGACGCCAGCGTGAGCATAAGAGACCAAGCGCGCAAGCGGGCGAATACCGCGTTGCTCTGCAGTGCGTCGGGCCATCAGCAGGACTGCCGCAGCACCGTCATTGAGACCGGAAGCATTGCCGGCCGTCACCGTGCCGTCTTTCTGGAATGCCGGACGCAGCTTGGCCAGATCCTCGATAGTCGTGCCGGCCCGCACATGCTCATCCGTGTCAAAGACACTCTCGCCTTTTTTCGTACGCAGCGTCACCGGCACGATCTGTTCCCGAAAATAGCCGTCACGGATTGCATCTGCGGCGCGCCGATGCGATTCCACAGCGAGTCTGTCCTGATCGTCGCGTGAAATACCCCACTTTTTTGCGACGTTCTCGGCGGTCACGCCCATGTGGCAATCACTGAACGGATCGGTGAGCGCACCGACCATCATATCGATCAGGCGAATATCGCCCATGCGCGAACCCCAACGTGCGCTACTCGCGACGTATGCTGCGCGCGACATGTTTTCCGAACCGCCGCCGATGGCGACTTCAGTGTCGCCGAGCGCGATAGCTTGTGCAGCGGAGATGATCGCCTGAAGGCCGGAGCCACATAGGCGATTGAGCGTCAGCGCCGGCGCGTCGGCACTGACGCCGCCTTCGAGCGCTGCAACGCGCGACAGATACATGTCACGAGGTTCGGTATGGATTACATTGCCGAACACAACATGACCGACTTCGCTGCCTTGCACACTAGCGCGGTCGAGCAATGCACGCACGACGGTGGCGCCCAACTGCGTGGGCGGAACGCTCGCGAGGGCGCCCCCAAAATCTCCAATGGCCGTGCGAACGGCAGCGGTGACTACAACTTCATCTTGCATGACGGCTCCTAGGACTCGGCAAATGGACTGCCATCTGATACTTAGTTTATAAAGTCGAACGACGTTCATAAAATAGTCCATTTTTTTCTTGCTGTCCACGGTCTCGCGCGGGCACTGGATCGTCACGACGACGCTCACGTTGCGCGCGGCGGACTTGCTCGGGGTGCGAGTAATCGACCGTCCAGTGTGGGTGACGCCTGATAGACGGGCGTTCGATTTCACGCTATGCTTGGTTCAATTAGATGATCAACGTTCAATTATTGGTTTCGTTGGGGGCCCGCCGTGGGAGCGATGGACGCCCGGTCGCGCTGCAATGGCTCACAGGCCGTGTCTAACCCGATAACAACAGGACGATTCAGATGGATGCTGGTTCCGCGTCGCACGACGCGCTGATGGATGTACCGTTCCGGCCGATTCGCCTCGGCAGCATGGAAGCGCTCGTCGAGCGACGGCCGGACGGAAGCGTGGTGTATGAACTAAAGGAACCGCTCCAACCGTATCCGACGCGTTTGACGGAGCGGCTCGAACATTGGGCGAACGTTGCGCCCGATCGCGGACTGCTCGCGAGGCGCACGCGAGACGGCAAGTCGTGGGAATACCTGACCTACAGGCAGGCATTGGACGGTGCGCGCGCGCTCGGTCAGGCGATGCTCGATCGAGGGCTGTCCGCCTCACGCCCGCTGATGATTCTCTCGGATCGAAGCTTCGAGCACGCATTGTTTGCGCTCGCGGCGCTACATGTCGGCGTTCCCTATGTTCCGGTGACGCCCGCCTATTCGCTGCTCTCCGAAGACTTCGTGAAGCTCAGGCATCTTGCT
>CAYPWK010000001.1:31434-57605 GCA_964414365.1 uncultured Burkholderia sp. | reverse complement strand
GACGCCCGCCTATTCGCTGCTCTCCGAAGACTTCGTGAAGCTCAGGCATCTTGCTGCCGTTTGCACGCCGGGTCTCGTATTCGCAGAGTGCGGCGTGCAGTACGGGCGCGCATTGCGCGAGGTGTTCGGAGACATCGAGTGTGTGGTCGCCGACTCGCTGCCCGAGGGCCGCAATGCGTCGCGCGTCGCCGACTGGTTGACAACGCCGGTCACGATCGAGGTCGACAGGGCGTTCAGCGCGGTCGGTCCCGACACGGTCGGCAAAATCATGTTTACCTCGGGAACGACGGGCGCGCCAAAGGGTGTGATCTATTCGCAGCGGATGCTGTGCAGCAATCGCCAGCAGGTCGCGCAGGTGTTCGCGTTCCTTCAGGATGGGCCGCCGGATTTGCTCGACTGGCTGCCTTGGCATCACACGTTCGGCGGCACGCACAACTTCGGCATGGTGCTGTATGGCGGCGGGACCTACTACATGGACCCGGGCAAGCCGGCGCCGGAGGCGATTGGACCGACCGTGCAGGCGTTGCGTGAAATCGCGCCGGTTATCTACCTCAACACGCCTCAGGGGCTGACCTCGCTCATTCCGCATCTCAAAGCGGACAAGGCGTTGCGCGAGAAGTTTTTCAGCAAGCTTGCGTTGATTTATTACGGTGGCGCTAGCCTGCCCGGATATGTCTGGGCCGACCTCGACGAGCTCGCGGTACGTACCATCGGGCAGCGCGTGTTGATCATGTCGGGGCTCGGCTGTACGGAGGCGGGGCCGACGCCGATGTCGGCGGCCTGGGACCCGCGTCGCGAGGCGATCGCGGGATTGCCCGTGCCAGGCACGAAGGTGAAGGTGGTGCCGGTCGGCGCGAAGTTGGAGATCCGCTATTTCGGGGATTGCGTCACGCCTGGCTACTGGAAAGATCCCGAGCGCACCGCGGCCTCGTTCGACGAAGAAGGCTATTTCTGCTCCGGCGACGCGGGCACGTTCATCGACCCGCAGTGCCTCGAACTCGGCCTGCGCTTCGACGGACGCATTGCCGAAAACTTCAAGCTGTCCACAGGAACGTGGGTCAATGTAGCGGAATTGCGCCTGCATGCGCTGAACGAATTCGGCGCCTACGCGCGAGACATCGTCATTGCGGGGCACGACCGGGACTATCTGACCGCGCTCGTCTTCCCCGACATCGAAGCGTGCCGCGCCCTTTGCGACGACCCTCACGACCCGGCGGCGGGGGCGGAGCAGGTCGTCAATAGCCGGGGCGTGCGCGCGTTTTTCCAGAAGGGCATCGACAAGCTTGCTGCGCGCCCGGGCGGCAGCTCGGCGCGCATCGTGCGCATCGTCCTCGAAACCGAGCAGCCCACCCTCGACAACGGCGAATTGAGCGCAAAGAGCGCGATCAGCCAGCGCAACGTGCTCGACCGGCGGCGCAGCGTCGTGGAGGAGCTCTATCGCGTGCCGCCCACGCCGCGCACGCTGGTCGGGAATCCCGCTTCGGGCGCAGCCGAGACGGGTCGAGTTCAACGTACTTGAAACACTGGACGCCAAAAAAATGGATTTTCGCGTAGACCCCGCGGACATCGAATTCCGTGAAGAAGTGCGTGCGTTCCTCAAGGAACATTTGCCGGCGGACCTGGCCTTTCGCGGGCAGCAGGGTTTCCTCGCCGGCGACGACGATTCGCAGCGCTGGACCCGCATCCTGCACGAAACGCGCGGGTGGTCGGTGCCGCATTGGCCCGTTGCCGACGGCGGCACGGGCTGGACCGCCATGCAGCGCTACATCTTTGAAGAAGAGTGCTATCTGGCAGGCGCGCCCGCGCAGAATCAGGCCGGCGTCTCGCTCGTCGGGCCGGTGATCTGCGAGTTCGGCAACGAAGAGCAGAAGCGGCGCTTTCTGCCGCCTATTCGGCGCGGCGAGGTGTTCTGGGTGCAGGGCTTTTCGGAACCGGGATCGGGTTCCGATCTCGCATCGCTGCGGACGACGGCGGTGCGCGATGGAGACCACTACATTGTCAATGGACAGAAGATCTGGACGAGCTTCGGCAGCTACGGCCAGTGGAACTTCGTACTGGTCCGCACCGATACGGAGGCGAAGCCGCAAAAGGGCATCTCGTTCCTGTTGCTCGACATGTCCTCGCCGGGCGTTACCGTGCGGCCCATCGGCACCCTGGATGGGTGCCACCATCTCGCCGAAGTCTTCTACGACAACGTGCGCGTGCCAGCCGACAACCTCATCGGCGAAGTGAACAAGGGTTGGGGATACACGAAGTTTCTGCTTTTCAACGAGCGTGCGTTCCTCGGCGCGGAAGCGCCGGCACTCAAGCGCTATCTGCGCAAGATTCGGCACTACGCCTCGTGTGAACGCGCGGCCGGCAAGCCGCTCATTGCGGATCCGACGTTTGCGGCGCGGCTTGCGCAGCATGAACTGGAGGTGCGCGCAATCGACATGGCCGTGCAGAAGGTTTTGCACCAGGGAATCGACGAGCGCAGCGGCGGCATGGCGATCGGATCGATGCTGAAGGTGCGTGGATCGGAACTCCATCAGAAGCTCACAGAGATGCTGCTCGAGGTGATCGGAGACTATGGCGCCGTGTTCTACGCCGATCCGAACGAAGATCGCGAACTGCGAGGCGCTTCGTTCCCTGGACCTGCATACGCGCCTGGGCTCGCGGCGGAGGTCTTCTATCGCCGCGCTTGCACGATCTATGGCGGGACAGCCGAAATCCAGCGGAACATCATCGCCAAGGCGATGTTTGAGCTGTGACGCCAGGCCGATGGGGCAGAGAGCTTGGGGCCGCCCGCGTTTTCTAGAGAGGATGCAGCATGGACTTTGAGTTGAGCGACGAACAGCGCATGTTGCAGGAAAGCGCGCAGCGCTTCTTGCAAAAGAGCTATACGTTCGAGCATCGCAGCAAACTGGCCTCGCAAGGGGGCGGCTTTTCGCGGGAGACATGGCGCGCATTCGGTGAGATGGGCTGGCTCGGCGTTGCCGTCCCGGAAGAGATGGGCGGCATGGGTTTTTCGCCCGTCGAAAGCGCCATCGTGGCCGAGCAGTTCGGCCGCGCGCTCGTGCTGGAACCTTATGTGATGTGCGGCGTATTTCCGGCGTCGCTCATTGCGCGCAGTGGCCGCGAAGGGCAACGTGAGGCATGGCTCGGCGAGATCGTTGACGGCGAAATTATCTATGCCGTCGCCCACAGCGAGCGAGAGGCGCGCGGACAGGTGCACTACGTAAGCGCCACGGCAGCGCGAATCGTCGACAACACGTGGCGGCTCGATGGATACAAGACGCTCGTGGTGGGCGCGCCCGTCGCGGACCGACTGCTCGTCGTCGCCCGCACGGCCGGCGCTGCCGACGAGAAGGGCGGCATCGGCGTTTTCCGTGTCGATCCAAAGCAGGCGGGCGTGTCGCTCAAGACCTGCGCGCTGCTCGACGGCACCCTCTCCGCCGATGTACAGCTCGATGGAGTAATCGTTGCCGAGGCGGACGTGCTCGGCGAAGCAGGGAGTGCGTTCCATGAGCTGCAGGCTGCAGTGGACGAAGCGATCGTCGCACTCTGCGCCGAGCTCGTCGGCGACATCGATGACGCGATCGAGCTCTCCGCGGAATACCTGAAGACCCGCAAGCAATTCGGCGTCGCGATTGGAAGTTTCCAGGCGCTCCAGCACCGCATGGCCGACATGGCAATCGATGCTATGCAGGCGCGCGCGACCTTGCATCGCGCGTTGCTCGCACTCAGCGAAGACGGCGCGCACCGCAGCGTGGAGATATCGGGCTGCAAGGCGCAGACCACGCGCAGCGCGAAGTTCGTCACACAGCAGGGTATTCAACTGCACGGCGGCTACGGCATCACCAACGAATACAAGGTCGGCCATCACTATCGCCGGCATCTGGTGCTCGATGTGCTGTTCGGCAACATGGAATATCACCTGAATCGCTACGCACGCCAGATTCAGGACGACGCGTTGGCTGCTGCAGCTTGAACATGCACGAGGTATCGTCATGACCGCAAAAGAAACGGATTGGCTCGGCCTGGAACGTGACGACGCCGTTCTCACGCTTACACTGAACCGGCCCGAGGCGCGCAACGCATTGAACCTTGCGCTGACCGGCGCGCTCGTCGATGCGTTGCGGGACTTCGAAGCCGACGAGAGCCTGCGGGTGCTGATCGTGACGGGCGCCGATCCGGCTTTTTGCGCGGGACTCGACCTGAATGATTTTTCCGCGCCCGATGCGCCGCGCGCGCGGGTGGCGGAAATGATCGACATGTGGCCGCGCCTTTCGAAGCCCGTCATCGCGGCAGTCAACGGCGCCGCCGTCACGGGTGGACTCGAGCTTGCGATGGGATGCGATTTCATCATCGCTTCCGAACGCGCTCGCTTCGCCGATACCCATACGAAAATAGGCGCCCTTGCCGGCGGCGGTATGACCGCGAGGCTCCCGTATATCGTCGGGCCAAGGTGGGCCAAGCAGATCAGCTTGACGAGCGAGCCGCTCGACGCGGCCACAGCATTGCGCATTGGCCTCGTCAACGAGGTCGTCGCACACGATCAGCTGATGGAGCGTGTTGGGGCGCTCGCGAGGACGATCGCGAGCCGCCGTCCGGATCTTGTCGCTACCGTCAAGCGCGTGATCGATCAAGGCGCACTGGCCTCGCTGCAGGAGGCCTTGCGCATCGAGAAGGCCGCGTTGGCGGAGAGAAAGCAGAACGGCGGCATGGCGTGGCAGGTGGGGCAATAACCGATTGGGACTCGCATGCAAAGCGCTACATCAATGGACAGCCCATCGCAGTGGGCGGCGGTCACTCCGTCTCATTCTAGTGATCTGCACGAAGGGAACGCACCGTGCGCCCCCAATTGTTGAAAACGCGGATCACCGATCTGCTCGGCATCCGTCACCCGATACTTTGCGGCGGTCTCGGGCCACGCGTGTCAGATGCACGGTATGTCGCGGCCGTCGTCAATGCGGGCGGCATGGGATTCATTGTGGGGGCCGGTTTTCCCGACCCTGACGAATTCCGCAACGAGTTGCGCACTTGCCGCGAACTCACCGGTGCGAAGAACTTCGGCGTCAATCTCTACCTATCGCGGCAAGCGGGTGGTGTGGAGCGAGTCAAGGAGCAGATCCGCATCCTGATCGACGAGAAGGTCGCTTGTGTCGAGACGGCCGGCGCGAGCCCCGAAGCGGTCGTGCCGCTGCTGAAAGAGGCGGGCATCAAGGTTTTGCACAAGGTTCCCGCTGTGCGCTATGCGCATACGGCGGTGCGAATGGGTGTCGATGGCGTGATCGTCGTCGGCAATGAATGCGGCGGCCATCCCGGCATCTACCAGATCGGCAGCATTGTGCAGGCGGCGCAGGCGCCGCGGGAAATCGGCTTGCCCGTCGTGATCGGCGGCGGCATCGGCACTGGGCGGCAACTTGCGGGCGTCCTGGCGATGGGTGCGGACGCCGTGATCATGGGCACGCGCATGATGGTTGCCGACGAACTGTGGATTCATCCCGAGGTCAAGGCGAAGGTGGTGGCGGGCGACGGCAGCGAAAGCGTCGTCGTCAAGTCTGCGATTCGCGATCACCACCGCGTGCTGCGCAACGAGAGCGCAGAGGCGGTCATGGAACTGGATCGTGCGCAGGTGACTGAGTTCGAGCAGTTCCGCCCTCACGTGATGGGCGCACTTGCGCACCAGGCCTACGTGACCGGCGATACGCGCAAAGGCATGATCGACTATGGCCACGCGGCGATCTTTGCCGATGCGATTAAAAGAGTCGAGGCAATTTTCGATGAGATCATCGACGATGCCACGCTCGCGATGAACCGGTTAAATGCGCTAGTGACGTAGGCCGAGCGGGGTGAAAAAATGCGCGCAACCTCGGGGCGGCTCGTGATCCTGCAGATCGCCCCGAAAGCGCGCGAACTTGCTTACTTCACATACTTGCGAAACTCCGGCTTGCGCTTTTCGCGGAACGCATTGCCGCCTTCCTTCGATTCATCCGTGTCGTAGTAAAGCGCGAGCGCCTGCATCGCAAAAGCGCCGATGCCGCGGATATTCTCCGTGTCGATATTGAATGAGCGCTTCGCGAGTGCGATGGCGGTCGGGCTCATCTGCAGAATCTCGTCGCACCACTTCTTCGTTTCGGCATCGAGTTGCTCGGGCGGCACCACCGCATTGATGAGTCCCCAGTCGAGCGCCTGTTTCGCGCTGTATTTGCGGCACAGGTACCAGATTTCGCGCGCGCGCTTCTCGCCGATGATGCGCGCGAGGTACGCCGTGCCGAAGCCGGGATCGACCGAGCCCACCTTCGGGCCGACCTGGCCGAAGATTGCGGTCTCGGAAGCGATGGCGAGATCGCAGATGGTGACGAGCACGTTGCCGCCGCCGATCGCATAGCCGTTCACGCGCGCGATCACGGGCTTCGGAATGTCGCGGATGATGCTTTGCAGTTCCTCGATCGGCAGGCCCACGGTGCCGCGGCCGTTGTAGCCGTCGCCGGACTGGTCGCCGCCCGTGCAGAACGCCTTGTCGCCGGCGCCTGTGAGCACCACCACGCCGATGTCCTTGTTCCATCCCGCGAGCCCGAAAGCCTTGATGAGCTCTTCACAGGTGTTGGCGTTGAATGCGTTGTAGACCTTCGGGCGATTGATGGTGATCGTGGCGACCCCATCGGCCTCCTGATAAACAATGTCCTTGAATTCCATGTCGTATTCCGATGTGGTGGATGGATGCCGCTGGCTGGGCCGTTTAGCCGGCCATCGTCAGGCCGCCGGACACGCTGATGACCTGGCCGCTGATGAAGGCTGCATCGTCGCTTGCGAGGAAGGCGACCATGCCGCAGATGTCGCCTGGCTCGCCCATGCGGCCGAATGGCACGGCCTTGACGAGGGCGGCCTTGATGCGCTCGCCTTTTTCGCCTTGCGCGAGGTTGTCGAGAAGCGGAGTCGCGGTGGGGCCGGGACATATGACATTGACGGGAATCTGCTGGCGCGCCATCTCGCGCGCCATCGTCTTCGTGAATGCGATCAGGCCGCCTTTGCAGAACGAGTACACCGCTTCCATCGACGAGCCCACGCGTCCCGCGTCCGAGGAAATATTGACGACGCGGCCCCGGCCGCGTTCGGCCATGCGCTTCAGCACGGCGTGGTGCATGTTGAGCGGTCCATACAGATTGATGGCGACGACCTTGTCCCAGAACGGCTTTTCGGTTTGCAGGAAGAAGGCGCCCATGTCCCAGCCTGCGTTGTTCACGAGTACTTCGATCGGCCCCAGCTCTTCCTCGACCTTGGCGACGGCAGCGTGGACGCCTTCGTGATCCGTGATGTCGACGCGATAGGCGCGCGCATGTCCACCTGCCGCCTCGATTTCAGCCGCGACACGTTCGGCGCCTTCTTTATTGAGGTCGAACAGGGCGACGGTGGACCCTTCTTCGCCGAACCGCTTGCTGATTGCCGTTCCGATCCCGCCTGCGGCGCCTGTGACGACGACGACCTTATCCTTGAGCCCCTTCATGATTTCCTCCGTGTGATGTGCCCGGCGCTCCCTGCGCCGATTAATCCTTGCTGAGCGCTTCCGAAACCGCCTCGCCTTTCCCTGTGGCCCGCGCAAGGAGGGCACGCGCCTCGTCCGCGCCGTAGCCCGCTTCGATCAGGACCTCGACGCTGTGCTCGCCGAGGTTCGGCGGCAGATAGCGCACATTGCCCGGAGACTCGGAGAAGTGAACTGGAATCGAGGTCATCACCATCTCGCCTTCCGTCGGGTGCTCGAATCGCTGGAAGAACCCGGTCTCCTTGAGGTACGTGTCCTGCATCAGGTCTTTCAGGTCGCGCACGGGACCGTGAGGCACGTCGGCCGAGGCGAAAATGGCGTTCCATTCCTCGGTGGTCTTGGTGAGAATGGCGTCGCCGACGATGCGGTAAAGCTCGTTGATGTTGCGCATGCGTTCCGCCATGTGGCAAAAACGCGGGTCGTCGAGAAGGTGAGCCGCATCGATCGCGCACAGCACGCGGCGCCATTGTTCGTTGTTCACCGCGAGCAGGCAGATATGGCCGTTCTTTGTCGCATAGGGCCGGCGATGCGGCGAGAACATGCGCGGATAGCCGAGACCGTTCCCGTCGTTCGACCCTAGCGCGCCTTCCCACAGATGCTCGAATAGATTGAACTGCAGCATCGTCTCGAACATCGGCACGTGAACGAGCTGGCCCAAGCCAGTGCGCTCGCGGTGATAAAGCGCCATGCCGATCGACGACGCCAGCACATAGCCGCAGAACTTGTCGACGATCACCGTCGGGAAGTAGCGTGGCGATCCGTCCGCATCGCAATTCATCGCGGCGATGCCGCTCTCGCCCTGGATCACGTCGTCGAAAGCGGGGCGGTCCTTATAGGGGCCGTCTATGCGATAGCCCGCGCCCGATGCGTAGACGATGCGTGGGTTGCGCGCTCTCACGCTTTCATAGTCGATACCGAGCCGCTCGGCCGCGCTTGGGCGCATGCTGTGCACTATGACATCGGCCGTCTCAACGAGTTTGAGCAACGCCTCGCGGCATTCGGCCTGCTTCAGGTTCAGGATCACGCTCCGCTTGTTGCGGTTCATGATCGTGTAGAAAACGGCCATGTCCGGGTTGCGGCCGGGACCGTTCTTGCGGTTCTGGTCGCCTTCGGGCGGCTCGATCTTGATGACATCCGCACCCATGTCGCCCAAAAGCTGCGTCGCGACGGGGCCGAGCACGTTGATGGTCAGATCGATCACGCGGACGCCGGCCAACGGGCCAGTCGCCCGTTGCAGCGGTTGTTGGGGATTGTGCATGCTCAGGCCTTGTATTCTTTGCCCTTCACGAGCCTGAGCGGCGTATAGACCATCACTTCCGTGCCGTCCTGCTTGATCACGCGATTGCGCGTGCGCACGAGTCCAAGCCCGGGTCGTCCCTTGCTCGGCCGGCATTCGGTCACTTCGCATTCCACATGGATCGTATCGCCGACATAGGTCGGACCCTTAATGTCGAGTTCCATGTTCAGGAACGCGAAACCGACGCCTTGCATGGTGGCCTGCGTGAGCAGCCCTTCCATAAGCGTAAACACGAGCGCGCCCGGCGCGACGCGCCCCTTGATGGCCGATTGCTCCCGGAGAAATTCGGTGTTCGTGAACAGCACCTCCAGCATGCCAGTCACGGAGACGAAGTTGACGACATCCGTTTCGGTGACCGTCCGGCCGACGGTCTTGAACTTGCGTCCAACGGGCAGGTCCTCCCAGTGAATCCCCAAGCCAACCGTTTCGATTTCTTCCATTTGCCTGTCCTCTTTGTTGTCGCTTGCCCATTTGCCGAACTGTCTTTGTCAGTTCTTCTTGACGCGGCCAAGCACGTTGTCCGCGATGATGTTTCGCTGGATCTGGTTGGTGCCTTCGATGATCTGCACCACCTTTGCGTCACGGAAATAGCGGTTGATCGGATATTCGTTCGAAATGCCCGCCGCGCCGAACAACTGCACGGCGTCGGTCGCGACTTTCATGGCGACGTCGGACGCGAACATCTTCGCCATCGCGGCCATCGGGGCCAGCTCGCGGCCGCGCACGCCCGCATCGACGAGCGACGCGGTGCGGTAGACCAGCTGGCGCGCGGCTTCCGTTTGCGTCACCATGTCGGCGATCATCCAGCGCACGCCCTGAAAGTTGCTGATCGTCTGACCGAATGCGACGCGGTCCTGGATGAATTTGACGGTGTGATCGATCGCGCCCTGCGCGATGCCGACTGCGCGCGCGGCCACAATCGGGCGGCTCGTGTTGAGCGCCTCCATGGCCACCTTGAATCCTTGCCCGCCTTCCGGGCCGAGACGGTCTTCGGAACGGATGAATGCGTCGTCGAAATAGAGCGGGCACGACGCTACGCCGCGCGCACCCATCTTGTCTTCCTCATTGCCGATCGTGAGGCCTGGCGTGTTGCGCTCTACGATGAAGAGATTGATCCCGAGCGGCTGGCCTTCCTCGTCGAGCGTCCTCGCGGCGACAAGGATGAAGTCGGCGATATGCGAATTCGTGCACCAGATCTTCGAACCGTTCAGCACATAGCCGCCCTCTTTGCGCCGCGCCGTGGTGCGGATGCCGGAGACGTCGGAGCCGCTTTGTGCTTCGGTGATGGAGAGCGCGCCGCGCAGCTCGCCGGAGGCCAGGCCCGGTAGCAGGCGCGCCTTCTGCGCCTCGGTGCCGCCTTCGAGAATGGCGCCGAACGGCGTCCACTGCACGACTAGAAGATAGCCGGTGTTGTAGCAAACGCGTCCGAACTCCTCGACAGCGATACAGGCCGACATGACGCTCCCAGCGCCGCCGTACGCGTCGGGAAACGGCAGCGTGAAGAGGCCCAGTTCCTTAAGTAGTGCATACATGTCGTGCGGATACTCGGCCGTGCGGTCGATCTCGTCGGCGCGCGGCGCCACGCGCTCCCTCGCGACGCGCCGGATGAGATCGCGGATCTGAACCTGGTCGTCTGTTAGTTCGTATGTCACTTCGGGCTCTCTTGCTAGCGGTGTTCCGGGCCGGGATTCGCGTCCGGAGTGGGGAAACCTTCCCCCGCTGGCCACTCCTGAACATCGCTCGGCATCAATCTTCGAAAACATGAACAATGTTCGATAAAGTAAACGAATGGTCCGGGAGACGTCAAGCGCGGAAACAAGCCGCCGCGGGTTTGTCCGGGGTAGGTTCAGCATTTCCTGCGAGGTAGTGTCAGCCTTGCGCGGCGGGGCATAACAGCGCTTTCCCGCCGTTGACAGGGCGCTTCCAGTGCGTTTAATATTTGGAACATTGTTCGGGTATACGTTTTACCGTTGACCCGATAAGCGGCTCTGTTCGGCGTGAGCCCGTGGCAAAACGATTTGGAGGAGCGGGGAATGGACTCTCTTTGTCCTGAAGTCGACTATCAGAAATTTCTGGCTGAGGGCCGCTTGATGATCCAGCGCAGCCGCGGCAGCGGCCGCTACGTCTTCTACCCCCGCGTGGCCGAGCCGGTGACCGGGGCGCGCGACTTGGAGTGGGTCGAGGCTTCCGGCAAGGGGACGGTTTATTCCACCACGGTCGTGCGCCAGAAAGCGCCCACGCCGAGTTACAACGTTGCAGTGATCGATCTGGAAGAGGGTGTGCGCATGCTCAGCTGCGTGGAGGGCATCGAGCCGGAGGCCGTGCGCATCGGCATGCCGGTGCAGGCGAAGGTGGTGTACCGGGGGGACGCGGCATTGCTTGTATTCGAACCCGCCTGACGCCCGCTAATTCCGCAACCGGCCGTCAACAGCTGGTCGCACCGATAAAGGTAGATCGAATGGACTTCAACTTGCGCGGGCGTACCGCACTGGTGGCAGGCGCCACATATGGGATTGGGGAAGCACCCGGCTTGTCGTCGATGGACCTTGCGGCGCGCGCGTCCGTCGACGCACTGGCCCAGGTGGGCCTCACGCCCGGCGACGTAGACGGACTTTTCGTCTGCACGCCGGACGATATGCTCTCTGGGCTTACGTTTGCCGAATACCTCGGTATTAACCCGAAGTTCACCGACAACAACCGCAGCGGCGGCTCGGCGTTCGAGATCTACGCCCACACGGCGGCCATGGCGTTGGTGACGGGACAGATCGACGTTGCGTTGATCGCCTACGGGAGCAACCAGCGCAGCGCGGCCGGCAAGCTCGTGCAGTCGTCGCGGCCTTCGCCGTGGGAGAGCCCGTACAAGCCGTTGAACCCCGTATCGTCATATGCGCTTGCGGCGGCGCGGCACATGCACCAGTACGGCACGAAGCGCGAGCATCTCGCCGAGGTCGCCTTGGCCGCGCGCAAGTGGGCACAGTTGAATCCGGAGGCGTACATGCGCGCGCCGCTATCGATCGACGATGTGCTGGGCGCGCGTCTCGTATCGGACCCGCTTTCGGTGCGCGACTGCTGCCTCGTGACCGACGGCGCGGCGGCCGTCGTCATGGTGCGGGCGGACCGGGCGCGCGATCTGACCGACAAGCCGGTGTATCTGCTCGGCGCGGCTTCGGCCACTTCGCACCGCGAAATCGCGAGCATGCCGGATCTCACGGTGACCGCCGCGGCCGAATCAGGCCGGCGCGCGTATGAAATGGCGGGCGTAAAGGCAAGCGATATCGACGTCGCCATGCTCTACGACGCATTCACGATCAACACCATTCTTTTCCTCGAGGACCTCGGCTTCTGCCCCAAAGGGGAAGGCGGCCGTTTCGTGTCGGACGGCGCCATTGCGCCGGGCGGTCGTCTCGCCGTGAATACGAACGGCGGAGGTTTGTCCTGCGTTCATCCCGGCATGTATGGACTGTTCCTCATCGAAGAATCGATGCGGCAATTGACGGGCCGCGCCGGCGACCGCCAGATTGCCGGCGCGAAGCTCGCGATCGCGCACGGCAACGGTGGCGTGCTGTCGAGCCAGGCCACGGTGATCCTCGGAACGCAGGAAACCCTCTGATGGCAGAGATCGTAGAAGTCGGGCAAGACGGCGTAATCGCGGTCGTCACATTGAATTATGTTCAACGGCGCAATGCGTTCTCGCTGAAAATGCGCGAGGCGTTGTACGCGGAACTTGATCGACTGATGCATCGCGAGGATAGTTGCCGCGCGATTGTCCTGACCGGCGCGGGTAATACGTTTTGCGCGGGCGGCGACATTTCGGAGATGCAGACGCGCAAGGTACTCGAATATCGTCAGCGCAATCAATTGCCGCTCGATATTTTCAGGCTGATGATCCAAGGTCCGAAAGCCGTTGTCGGCGCTGTGGAAGGGTTTGCGTTTGGCGCGGGTCTTTCACTGGCTGCGGCGTGCGACTACGTCGTCACGTCTTCGGCCGCGCGATATGCGAGTGCGTTCGTCAAGGTGGGGCTGCTGCCCGACACGGGGCTCTTCTGGTCGCTCTCGCAACGCGTAGGCGGTGGTCTCGCGCGCGAGCTGATGCTGAGCGCGCGAGAATTCGACGGCATCGAAGCGGGTGAGACCGGCTTTGCCAATCAGGTTGTCGAGCCCGGCGAGGCGCTGAATGCGGCCATGGAAGTGGCGCAACAGTACGCGGAACTGCCCTCGGTGGCCACGGCGCATCTGAAGAGCGCGCTCGCCACGGGCATTCGCACGCTCGACGACGCGATCGAAACCGAAGTCAACCTGCAGCCCATCCTGCGCCGCAGCCGCGAACATCAGGAAGCCGTGAGCGCCTTCATGGAAAAGCGCAAGCCTGTCTTCGTGGCCGACTGAGGAAGCCATCATGAGCGAAAAGCAAACGGCAGCCACCGACGTCGCGCCGCTGATCGAGGTGACGCGCGAGGGGCACGTCGCGATCGTGACCTTGAACAATCCGCGGCGTCGCAACGCCATGGGCCGGCAGATGCGCCAGATGCTGCGCGACACGATGCATCGCCTCATGGTCGATGACGCCGAGTCGCGTGCCATCGTCCTGGTCGGCGCGGGTGAGCACTTCTGTGCGGGCGCCGATATCTCCGAAATGACGAAGCGCACGATCTCACAAAGCCGCGAGATTCTGGCCGAATCGTGTGTCGTGGTGCGCGAAATGCTGGCCGGCCCCAAGCCCGTGGTGGCAGCCGTCGAAGGCGTGGCCTTCGGCGCGGGTCTCTCGCTCGCGGTCGCGACCGACTATGTCGTTGCGGCATCGAACGCGCGTTTTTGCGCGGCCTTTCTGCGCGTCGGCCTGATCCCGGACACCGGCATTCTATGGACGCTTCCCAAGCGCATCGGGATGGCCCGTGCCAGGGAAATGCTCTCGCTCGCCACGGAGATCGACGGCAACAAGGCTCACGCCATTCACCTCGCGAACGAAGTGGTCGAGCCTGGCGCCGCACGCGCAAAGGCAATCGATGTTGCGCGTGGCCTGGCGGAGCTGCCGCCGCTCGGCGTGGCACTCCTGAAGGAAGCGCTTACGAATGCCGCGACGACCATGGATGGCGCGCTGCGAGCCGAGATCGATTATCAGCCCATCTTGCGACGGTCGAAGGACCATCAGGCTGCCTGCAAGGCGTTTTTCGAAAACACCACGCCGGTGTTCACTGGCGAGTGAGGGCGGGGGAGTGATGCGATGAGTATCGAACAAGAGGCAACGGCGGCGGGCAGCGACCCAATCGTTGAGGTTCGTCGCGAAGGCGACGTGACCGTTGTCACGATGAACTATCCGGAGCGCCGCAATGCATTCTCGATGAAGATGCGTCTCGCGTTGACCGAGGTTTTTCAGCGGCTCATGCATGACGACCCCGACACGAGGGCAATCGTGCTGACGGGCGCCGGCGGTCATTTTTGCGCGGGTGGCGACTTGTCCGAAATGCAGGCGGCGACGCCGTCGTTGCTGGCGCTGCGCGAACGCATCGCGGTGGGGGTGCGCCTTTTCAAGCTGATTTACACGGGCACGAAGCCGGTCGTCGCTGCGGTGGAGGGAGCGTGTTATGGCGCAGGCCTCTCGCTGGCCGCGGCTTGCGACCTCGTGGTCAGCGCCGAGACGGCGAAATATTCGTGCGCATTCGGCAAGGTCGGATTGCTGCCCGATACCGGAATTCTCTGGACGTTGCCGCAGAAGGTCGGCGGGGGCAAGGCACGCGAACTGATGCTGAAAGGCGACGTAATCGAGGCAGCCGCGGCGCGCCGTATCGGCCTCGTCAGCGAGATTGCCGCGAGCGGGCGCGCGCTCGATGCGGCGATCGCGGCCGCGTCTCGCTTCGCGAGCTATCCACCGGTGACGCTGGCGCTCTTGAAGGCGAGTCTCGTCAACGCGGGCAATTCGATCGAAGACGCGTGCCGGCTCGAGATCGACCTGAATCCGCTGACGCGTCAAACCAGCGATCACATCGAGGCCGTAAAGGCTTTCATGGAAAAGCGCAAGCCCGTATTCACGGGCGCCTGAAGGTTGAAGGTGCCTGTTCTCTGTTGCTGTTTCTACTGGACGTTCAACGCCTATGTTTACGCCTGACCTGCTGAAGCACAAAAGAATTCTGATCACCGGCGGCGGCACCGGTCTCGGCAAGAGCATCGGCCGGCGCTATGTCGAACTGGGCGCCGATCTCATCATCTGCGGTCGCCGTAAAGAGGTGCTCGATGCGACGGCCGAGGAATTCCGGGCGGCAATGCCTGGCGCGCGCATTACGACCATATCGGCAGACGTGCGTAGCGCGGAGTCCGTCGAGTCGATGATGGACATCATCTGGCGGGACGGCCCGCTCGACGTACTGCTGAACAACGCGGCGGCGAACTTCATCGCGCGCACGGAGAGCCTCTCGCCGCGCGCAGTGGATGCCGTTCTCAACATCGTGCTGCACGGCAGCTTTTATTGCACGATCGCCGCGGGCAGGCGCTGGATCGACGCGGGCCACAAGGGTAACGTAATCAGCACCGTGTCGACGCCCACGATGACCGGCTCGGCTTTTACGGTGCCCTCCGCGGCGGCGAAGGCCGGCGTGCTCGCAATGACGCGCAGCCTCGCTGTCGAGTGGGGGCCGAAGGGCATTCGCCTGAACGCGGTGGCCCCTGGCCTCTTTCCGACGCCGGGAGCATGGGAGCAGCTGTATCCGCCCGGCTCGCAGGTCGAACCGCAGGAACGCTCGGTGCCGCTGCGGCGCTTCGGCGACCACAGCGAGCTTGCCGATCTCTACGCATACCTGGCTTCGGAGGGTTCGGGCTATATCACTGGAGACATGATCGTGATCGACGGCGGCCGCTGGATGCAGGGCGTTGGCGGTCCGACATTCCGCGCCATGCAGGACTGGACCGACGAACAATGGGATGCCATGCGCGCCCATGCTCGCAAGGGTTGACCAATGGGACCGCTTGAAGGAATCCGAATCATCGAGCTGGCCGGTATCGGACCGGGGCCCATGGCGGCGATGTTGCTCGCCGATCTAGGCGCGACGGTGCTGCGCATCGAGCGGCGCCAGCCGGTCAAGCTCGGCATCGAGCGGCCCTTGCGCTACAACCTGTTGCTGCGCAACCGGAAGACGATCGCATTGGATCTGAAGGACCCGAAGGCGGTCGAGCTCGTGCTGTCGCTCGTAGAGCGCGCCGACGCCTTGATCGAGGGTTTCCGCCCCGGCGTGACCGAGCGCCTTGGTCTGGGCCCGCAGACTGCCCTCGAGCGCAATCCGAAGCTCGTCTACGGACGCATCACGGGATGGGGACAGGACGGTCCGCTTTCCGAGTACGCAGGACACGACCTGAACTACATCGCGATCACCGGCGTGCTCAACGCGATCGGCCGCCGCGATCAGCCTGCGTCGATACCGCTGAATCTGATCGGCGACTATGCGGGTGGTTCCCTGTACCTCGCCATGGGGCTGCTTTCCGCCATTCTGCATGCGCGCAACGGTGGCAAAGGCCAGGTCGTGGACGCCGCCATCGTCGACGGCACGGCCAACCTTGCCACGACGTTCTTTGGGATGCAGGCGGCCGGCATCTGGCGCGAGGGACGCGGGACGAATATTACGGACTCGGGTTCGCACTTCTACGACGTCTACGAATGCGCGGACTCGAAGTGGATTTCGGTCGGCCCTATCGAAGAGAAGTTCTACCTCGAACTGCTCCGCGTGCTCGACATCGATCCCGAAACGCTCGGCGCGCAACTCGACGAGCGCAACTGGCCTGCGGCTCGCGCGTTGTTCGCGCTGAAGTTCAAAAGCCGCACACGCGAGCAGTGGACGACGCTCCTCGAGCACACGGACGCGTGCTTCGCGCCGGTGCTCTCGTGGAGCGAGGCGCCCGAGCATCCGCACCTGAAAGCGCGCGGGACGTTTATCGAAATCGACGGCATCGTTCAGCCGGCTCCGGCGCCGCGTTTCTCGGTCACGGTACCCGAGACGCCGACCGCGCCCGAAGCGCCCGACGCGACGACGGTCGATGCCGCGCTGGCCGCATGGCTTGCACCGGAGCGCATCGGCGAGCTGAAAGAAGCGGGAACGCTGGCGTGAGCCGCACGCGGCAGTCGACCCATAAAAACGGAACGAGACACTCATGGACCTGCGATATACCGACGAAGAACTGGCATTCCGCAATGAGGTGAGAGCCTTCTTCAAGGAGGCGCTGCCCGCCGACATTCGACGCAAGGCCGTGATGGGGCAGCGCTATTCGGCGGCCGATCTGCGCCGCTGGCAACGCATCCTCTACGAGCGCGGGTGGGCTACGCCAGCGTGGGACAAGGCGTGGGGCGGGACCGGCTGGAGCGCCGTGCAGCAATACATCTTCAAGGAAGAGCTGCACATGGCCCCGGCGCCCGAGACACTGTCCTTCAACGTCAACATGATCGGCCCGGTGCTGATCGCGTTCGGCAGCGAAGAACAGAAGCGTCATTTCCTTCCCCGTATCGCCAGCCTGGAGTACTGGTTCTGCCAGGGCTTCTCCGAGCCGGGTGCCGGTTCCGATCTGGCCGCGTTGCGAACGCAGGCTACGCGCGACGGTGATCACTATGTCATCAACGGACAGAAGCTCTGGACGTCGACGGCGCATCACGCCGACTGGATGTTCTGCCTGGTGCGCACGGATTCGAGCGGCAAAAAGCAACAGGGCATCACGTACCTGCTGATCGACATGAAAACGCCGGGCCTGACGGTGCGGCCCATCATCACGATCGACGGCTACCACGAGACCAATGAGGTCTTCTTCGACAACGTGCGGGTGCCGGTTGCCAACCGCATCGGTGAAGAGAACAAGGGCTGGGACTACGCCAAGTATCTGCTCGGCAACGAGCGCAGCGGTATTGCTCGTGTGGGTGTGTCGAAGATGCGTGTGCGCCACGCGAAGGAGCTCGCGAAGCGCGTTCCCTGCGGTGACGGCGTGCTGTGGGACGATCCGCGCTTTCGCGAACGCGTCGCCGACGTCGAGGTTGAGTTGAAGGCGCTGGAGATGACACAGATGCGCGTGATCGCCGAGACCAGTGCGCAAGATAGCCACGTGCCGGACCCGAAGACCTCGATCTTGAAGATCAAGGGCTCAGAGCTCCAACAACGCTCGGCTGAGCTGCTACTGGAGGTGGCGGGCCCGGACGCGCTGCCGCTTGATATCGACTTCCTGCGTGGCCTCGGCGATCCGGTCCGCCAACCCGACTGGGCGCTGACGATTGCGCCGAACCACTATTTCGCGCGTCACGTCTCGATTGTGGGCGGCTCCAACGAGATTCAGAAGAACATTCTCGCCAAGTCGGTACTGGGACTCTGAGCGACGTCGAACTGCGGAGAAGCATGGGCTATGGACTTCGATTTCACCGATGAGCAACGGATGCTCAAGGACAGCGTCGAGCGGCTCGTCAAAGACGAGTACGGCTTCGAGCAGCGCGCGAAATACCTTGCGGAGCCGGACGGCTTCAGTCGCGCGCAATGGGCGCGCTACGCCGAGATGGGGCTACTGGGCCTTACGTTCGACGAGCAGTACGGAGGCAGCGGCTGCGGCCCCGTCGAAACGATGATCGTGATGGAGGCGCTGGGGCGCGGACTCGTAGTCGAACCCTATCTGTCGACGGTCGTGCTGGGCGGTGGCCTCGTGCGGCTTGGCGGCAATGAGGCGCAGCGTGCGGCGATTCTCCCGCGGATTGCGCAAGGCGAGTTGCTGATGGCGTTCGCGCATGGCGAGGCGCAGTCGCGCTACGATCTTGCCGATGTCGCGACAACCGCGCGGCGCAAAGGAGACGGATGGGTGCTCGACGGCGCAAAGCGCGTGGTGCTTCACGGCGGCAGTGCGGATAAGCTCGTCGTGTCCGCGCGAGTGTCGGGCGAAAGACGCGAGCGTAACGGGATTGGCCTCTTTCTGGTCGAAGCCGGTGCGGCCGGCGTGACGCGACGTGCTTATCCGACGCAGGATCGGCTGCGCGCAGCGGACATCGAATTGTCCGGTGTACGCGTCGCGCAGAGCGACGTTCTCGGCGTTGAGGGCAGCGCCTTGCCGCTGATCGAAACGGTGGTGGCGCAGGCGATCGCGGCAGTGAGCGCGGAAGCCGTAGGCGCGATGGCCGCCGCCCATGAGGAAACCGTGGAGTACCTCAAGGTCCGCAAGCAGTTCGGCGTGCCCATCGGCTCTTTCCAGGCGCTGCAACATCGCGCGGTCGACATGCTGGTCATGCTCGAACAGGCGCGCAGCATGGCGCTTTTCGCGACCATGATGAGCGAAGAGCCGGACACCGAAGAGCGCGACCGCAGCATCTCCGCGGCCAAAGTTCAGATCGGACGCTCGGGCCGCTTCGTCGGCCAACAGGGCGTGCAACTGCACGGCGGCATCGGCATGACCGAGGAATGCAAGGTCGGTCACTACCTTCGGCGCCTGAGCGCGATCGACATCCAGTTCGGTTCGACCGAACATCATCTGGCCCAGCTCGCCAATGCAGGTGGGCTGATCGATTCAGCAGCGTGAGCCGCGCGCGTTCAGCCAAGCAAACGGAAAACATTCATGAGCCGAAATTCCACCCTCGACCCGTATCGGGAACTGCGCGACGCCTTGCGCGATCTGTCGAACGAATATCCTGACGAGTACTGGCGCCGTATCGATCACGAGCGTGTCTATCCGGAAGCATTTGTCGACGCATTGACGAAGGCCGGCTGGATGGCCGCATTGATTCCGCAGGAATACGGCGGTTCGGGTCTCGGGCTGACCGAGGCGTCCGTGATCATGGAGGAGATCAACCGCAACGGCGGCAACTCCGGGTTTTGCCACGGCCAGATGTACAACATGAACACGCTGTTGCGCAATGGCTCGGAGGCGCAAAAGCGCAAATACCTGCCGAAGATCGCGAGCGGCGAATTGCGCTTGCAGTCGATGGCCGTGACCGAGCCGACGACGGGCACGGACACCACGAAGCTGAAAACGACCGCCGTGAAGAAGGACGGCCGCTATGTGGTGAACGGTCAGAAGGTATGGATTTCCCGGGTGCAGCACTCGGACATGATGATCCTGCTGGCGCGCACCACGCCTTTGTCGGACGTGAAGAAGAAGTCAGAGGGGCTGTCGTGCTTCCTCGTGGACCTGCATCAGGCCATCGGCAATGGCCTGACCGTGCGGCCCATTCCCAACATGGTCAATCACGAAACGAACGAGCTGTTCTTCGACAACTTGGAGATTCCCGAAGAGAATCTGATCGGCGAGGAAGGCAAGGGTTTCAAGTACATCCTGGACGGTCTCAACGCCGAGCGCGCGCTGATTGCGGCGGAGTGCATCGGCGACGGCTACTGGTTCGTCGACCGCGCGTCGAAGTACGCGAACGAGCGCGTCGTGTTCGACCGGCCCATCGGCATGAATCAGGGCATCCAGTTTCCGATTGCCGAAGCGTACATCGACGTGCGCGCGGCGGACCTCATGCGCTACAAGGCGTGCGAGCTGTTCGACAACCACCAGCCCTGCGGCGCCGAAGCGAACATGGCCAAGCATCTCGCGGCCACGGCTTCGTGGAAGGCGGCAAACGCGTGTCTGCAGACGCATGGCGGCTTCGGTTTTGCGTGCGAGTACGATGTCGAGCGCAAGTTCCGCGAAACGCGCCTCTATCAGGTCGCGCCTATCTCGACGAACCTGATCCTGTCCTACGTGGCCGAGCACGTGCTCGACCTGCCGCGTTCATTCTAAGCATCGAGGGGATCTCATGCGCTTCGAGACCATTCTGTACGACGTCAAGGACCGTATCGCGACCATCACCCTGAACCGCCCGGAGCACATGAACACTTGGAACGACCAGGTGGCGACGGAGGTGTACGAGGCGATGCAGGCGGCGGGCGCGGACCGTGGCGTGCGCGTCATCGTTTTTACCGGCGCCGGCAAGGCGTTTTGCGCGGGCGGCGATATCCACAGCTTCGGCGGCGATCCTGCAGCCCTCATGACGAAGCTCCCGCGCCCGTTCGATATGCGCAAGCGGGCCGACTGGCAGACGCGCTGCTCCTACTATCCGTCGATTCCGAAACCCGTGATTGCCATGCTCAACGGCGCGACCGTCGGCATCGGCCTGATTCACGCGCTCTTTTGCGACATCCGCTTTGCCTCCGAGGACGCCACCATCACAACGGCGTTTGCGCGCCGCGGTCTGACGGCCGAATACGGCATGGCGTGGATCCTCGCGCGTCACGTGGGCCAGGCGCATGCGCTCGATCTGCTGCTCTCCGGACGCAAGATCAAGGGCCGCGAAGCGGAGCGCATGGGCCTCGTGAATCGTGCGATTCCGGCCGAAAGGCTGGCGGAAGAGACCTACGCGTATGCGCGCGAAATGGCCGAGTACTGCTCGCCGCGCTCAATGCGCATCATGAAGGAGCAGGTCTGGGAAGTGCCGTTCCAGACGCCGCACGAGGCGGTGATGTACGCCGGGTTGGACATGCCGATCGCGAACCAGTGCGACGACTACAAGGAAGGCATGGCGAGCTTCCTCGAGAAGCGCAAACCGAACTTCACGGACTATTGACCCGCCCAAGACCAAGAGTTTCTCTCCAGGCCCCCTTGGGGTAGGAAACTTGGGCCGGCCCGGCGTTTCCTTTTGAGCACTGACAGGACACCCTCATGTTGAACTACGAAGTGGTCAAGAACTGGCCGATCGAAGACGTCACGCAGACCTACACCGAGCGCGACGTGATGTTGTATTCGCTCGGCCTCGGCCTGGGCTCGGATCCGCTCGACCCCGCGCAACTGCGCTACGTCTATGAAAAAGACCTGCAGGCGATGCCGACCTGCGCTGCGGCGTTCGCGTGGCCGAAGTCGTGGATGCGCGATCCCCGCACGGGCATCGACTACGTGAAGCTCGTGCACGGCGAGCAGGACGTGCGCTTCCTGCGCCCCATGCCTGTCGCCGCGACCATCCTCAGCAAGACGCGCGTGAGCCGGATCACGGACAAGGGCGCAGGTAAGGGTGCAATCGTCGAACTGTTGCGGGACATCATCGATGCCTCGAGTGGCGATCGGCTCGCCGAGGTCCGGCAGGTGACCTTCCTTCGTGGCGACGGCGGCTTCAGCGCTGAGTCCGGGATGAGCGATCCGCCGCCCGAACCGCTGCCGGCCGTGCCGGAGCGCGCTCCGGATGCGGACTTCGTGTTCCCAACCGGTGCTCATGCTGCATTGATCTATCGCCTCTCGGGCGACGCGAACCCGCTGCACGCCGATCCTGAGGTGGCGTCGAAGGCCGGATTTAGCCGCCCCATTCTTCACGGCCTCGCGACCTACGGCATGGCGGGCTACGCCGCGATCCGGACGTTCGCGGCCAATGACGCCACGCGGCTGAAGCGACTGGCGCTGCGCCTCACGTCGCCCGTCTACCCGGGCGAGGAAGTGCGCTTCCAGTTCTGGCGCGAGAGCGACACGCGTCTGCATCTGCGCGCACGCGTCGACGCCCGCGATGCAGTGGTGCTCAATAACGGAATCGTGGAAATCGCCTGAAAGCAGCGACTGGAGTCTGACGATGGACCTGACAGAGAGTCCCGCCGAAAAGGAATTCCGCGCTACGGTGCGCGAATTCGTGGCGACGCATTTGCCCAATGATATCCGCGACCGCGTGCTGAATTTCCGCCATGTGCCGCGCGAAGATTACGTTCGCTGGCAACGTATTCTCGCGGCGCAAGGGTGGGGTGCGCCGGCGTGGCCCGTGGAATATGGCGGCGCCGCCTGGAACGCCGCGCAGCGCAACATCTTCGACGAGGAATGCTTTACCGCTGGCGCGCCGCGCCAGATGCCGTTCGGGCTTTCGATGGTTGGACCGGTGATCCAGAAGTTCGGCACCGACGCGCAGCGCGAGCGCTTCCTGCCGCGCATCATCTCGATGGAAGACTGGTGGTGCCAGGGCTATTCCGAGCCTGGTGCGGGTTCCGATCTGGCGTCGCTCAAGACCCGTGCGGAACGCATTCGGCGCGACGGTCAGGCATGCTACCTCGTCAACGGCCAGAAGATCTGGACGTCCTTTGCGCAATGGGCAAACTGGATCTTCTGCCTCGTGCGCACGGATGCCAGCGGACGCCCGCAAGAAGGGATCTCGTTCCTGCTCATCGACATGGCCACACCCGGCATCACCGTGAGGCCCATCCGCACGCTGGATGGCGGCCACGACGTGAACGAAGTGTTCTTCGACGACGTGGTGGTTCCAATGAGCAATTTGGTCGGCGAAGAGCATTGCGGCTGGTCGATCGCGAAGTATCTGCTCGGTCATGAGCGGACCAACATTGCCGGCCTTGGCAACTGCAAGCGCTTCATGCGCCGTCTCAAGGAGATTGCGAGCGTCGAACGCAAGCATGGCAAGCCGCTTATCGAGGACATCCGCTTTCGTGACCGGATCGCCAGCGTGGAGATCGACCTGATTGCGCACGAATGGTCGCTCTTGCGTATCGTCTCCGCCGAGACGGCAGGACGCCCCATCGGGCCGGAAGCGTCCGTGCTGAAGATTCGCGGCTCGGAGATTCAGCAGCAACTGACCGAACTGATCATGGAGTGCGCGGGCCCTTATGCGGTGCCCTTTGTCAGTGAAGCGCTCGAGGCGGACTGGCAGGGCGAGACGGCCAACGGCGAACTGCTCAACTCGCTCGCCGCCCACTATCTGGACTGGCGCAAGATCTCGATCTACGGCGGTTCGACGGAAGTGCAGAAAAACATCATCGCCAAGCAGGCGCTCGGCATCTGAGGGCACGCCATGGACTTCACGCTGGTTGAAGAAGAACAGATGCTGGCCGATGTGGTCGGCCGTTTTGTCGAGAAGGAGTACGACTTCGAGGCGAGGCGCCGTCTGGCGGCTACCGCGCAGGGCTGGTCGGACGCGCACTGGTCCACGCTGGCCGAGATGGGCGTACTGGCGCTGAACATCCCGCCGGAGCACGGCGGCCTCGGGGCCGGGCCGGTCGAGACGATGCTCGTGGCGGAAGCGTTCGGGCGCGGACTGGTGCTGGAACCGTTTCTGTCGTCGGCGGTGATCGGCGCGAAGCTGATCGGGCGTGCCGGGCACGAGGCGCGCAAGGCGCAGATGCTTGCGGGCCTCGCGGACGGCAGCCTGAAGACCGCGTTGGCGACGCTCGAGCCTGGCGCGCGTTTCGATTTGTGGAGCGTCGCGACCACGGCCCAGCCGACGAGTGGCGGGTTCGTCCTGACGGGGCGAAAGGGCGTCGTGCTGCACGGAGATAGTGCGGACATCCTGCTGGTGTCCGCGCGCACCTCGGGCGAGCAGACGGACAAGCATGGCATCACGCTTTTTTCGGTCGATGCGCGCGCGCCAGGTGTGAGCGTCAAAGGTTTTCCGGCGCTCGACGGCCAGCGTGTCGCCGAGGTGGTTTTCGACGGCGTACGCGTCGACGCGCAGGCGGTAATCGGAGCCGTCGATCACGGCTACCCCTTACTCGAATGGACCGTCGATCAGGGCATTTTCGCGCTCTGCGCCGAAGCGGTGGGGGCGATGTCGCGGCTGACCGATCTCACGTTCGACTATCTGCGCACGCGCAAGCAGTTCGGTACGCCGATCGGCAAATTCCAAGCGTTGCAGCATCGCGCCGCGGACATGCTGAGCGCAGTCGAGCAGGCAAAATCGATCGTCTATTTCGCGGCAGCGAAGCTAGGCGATGACGATGAGCAGGCGGCGCGCCGTGCGGTGACCGCTGCGAAGGCGCTGATCGGCAAGAGCGCCCGATACATCGCACAGCAGGCGGTCCAGCTTCATGGGGGGATGGGGATGACGGACGAACTCGCGGTCGGCTGGTACGTGAAGCGTCTCACCTGCATCGACATGACGTGGGGTAACACGGAACATCACATCGAGCTATACGGCGCCTTCCTTTAAAACCGCGGTTCACGAATGGTCTGATCGATCCAAAAGAAGGAGACACCCCATGTCAGCAGCCAGTCACGCCAACACGTCGGAACGGGCACCGGTTCCCGCACACGTGTCACCCGAACGGGTGGTCGATGTGGATATTTATGATCCGCCGGGCGCCGAGGACGACTACCACCTCGCGCTGAAAAAGCTGCACGCGGACGGCATCCCCGACATCTTCTGGACGCCGCGCAACGGCGGTCACTGGATCGCCACGCGCGGCGACGATATTTATCACATCCTGAAAGACTACGAGAACTTCTCGTCGAAGCAGCTGACCGTGCCGCTCGTGGAGCATCAGCCGCTGGCGCCCATCTTCTTCGATCCGCCAGAGCACACTGCCTATCGCTCGCTGATTGCACCCGCCTTCATGCCTCAAGCGATAAGCAAGCTAGAAGACAAGGCGCGGGAAATGGCGATCGAACTGATCGAGGACTTCTATCCGAAGGGCGAGGTCGAGTTCGTTTCGGGCTTTGCGCAGCATTTGCCGATCGGCATCTTCATGAACATGGTGGCGCTGCCCCCTGAAGATCGTGAATACCTGTTGAGTCTGGCGGACAAGATGGTGCGGCCGTCCGATGCCAACGAGAAGCTCGCCGCGCTCGGCGCGATCTTCCAGTATCTGGGAGTGAAGATCGCCGAACGCCGCGCGAACCCGGGCGACGACCTCATCAGCAAAATCGTCCACTCGAAGATCGACGGACGCGCGTTGACCGACGAAGAGGTGAGGGGCCTGTGCGGGCTCGTGCTGATCGGCGGGCTGGACACGGTCGCCTCCGCGATGGGCTTCATCGCCCGGTTTCTCGCCGGTAGCCCCGCGCATCGCAAGCAGCTCATCGACCATCCCGAACTGACGCAAAAGGCCGTCGACGAGCTTTTGCGGCGTTTCCCAGTAGTCAACCAGGGGCGGCGCATCACCCACGATTTCGAGTACAAGGGCGTGCAGTTGAAGGAGGGCGACATGATCGTCATGCCGACCACGCTGCATGGCCTCGACGAAAGAAAGTTCGACGACCCGCTCACCGTGGACTTCTCTCGTCCCACGCCGATTCATTCGACCTTCGGCAACGGTCCGCATCGCTGCCCGGGTTCGTTCCTGGCGCGGGTGGAGCTGAAGGTCTTCCTGCAGGAATGGCTCAAGCGCATTCCCGATTTTCAGATCAAGCCGGGCGAGAAGGCTGGGGTTCACGGCGGCGTGAACGGCACGATCTATCACTTGCCGCTCGTGTGGGAAGTGAAATGAATGCCGGGCGGCAGGAACGTTTTCGCGCCGGCCGCTTCCTGCTATTCAGGCGCCTTGATCAGCGCCCTCCAGACGACTTTCATGGCGCGCCGGAAATCGCCCAAGTCGGGCATGTTTTCTCCGGACCGGCGCAGAAATACGAGGAGGCCTTGCAGCTGCGAGAGCAGTAGAGCGGCGCGCAGCGAACATT
>CAYPWK010000001.1:5712-31424 GCA_964414365.1 uncultured Burkholderia sp. | reverse complement strand
GACGTCAGCGCCGGATTGATCTTTGCAACAAGTCCCGCGAAGAGGTCCTGGAACCCCCTGGTGGACTCCGCCATCACATCGCGCAGAAACGCTTCATGCTCCGCCAGGCTCCAGCATTCCAAGATGAAAGCGCTGGCTTTATTGCCTGGCTCCGTCAACACGGCGAACGCTTCATCGACGATGGCTTCGAGACGAGCTTCCGGTGATCGGAGCTTGTCCTGTGCAATGGCACGGTAGTGCTCGAGATTGCCACCGATGAACGAGTCAATCGTTGCGCGCAGCAGTTCTTCCCGCGTGCTGAAATAGTGCTGCAAGGTCCTCAACTGAATGCCCGCATCACTCGCGATGCGGCGTTGAGTGAACCCGCCATTGCCCTCGGAGGCGAAGACGTGGATTGCCGCCTCGATAATCGCCGGTACCCGTGTTGTTCGGTTTCCTCGCCGCCTCGGCGTACCCGCTTCCGTTTCCGCGTGCACGTCCGCCGATGTAATGGTCATCTCTTTCATGTGTCATCACCCGCCATGCCGGCATCTATGAGGGGCAGTGCTGTCGGTCGTCTTCGCTGGCGTGACTGGCAGGTCCCGCAGCGCCAACCGACTTGTGCACCGGGGTCCAGCTCAATTCTGAACCATTCTACTCGTCGCCTGACGAATTTAGTGTAGCCCCAAATGACTTATTGAATCTACCACCAGAGCCACCCTTGGCGGCGTGTGGGCGGGCTTGCCCTTAGGGTTTTTACTCGCAAAGGTGCTCCTTGATAATGGGTCAGCCGACGACTAATATTTAGTCGAGTGACACATTTATGAGCGCCATTCACAGCGTGGCGAGGACGGTCGTCCTAGACGCTTAGTCGGCCGGAAGGAGCGGGAAAATGGACTTCGGAGAAAGGTCGTTGCGTTGGCTCATCGACAAGTGGCTCGCGCCTACGCCAGCTCACCCAGTTCGGCTGATTCGATACAGTCGCTCGAGTTCGAGCCAGACGCGGTGCGTGCTCGTGCAGTCGTCGACGCGCGAGAACTCATTGGCAATTTTCTTCTTCCGGCACGATGACGGAACGTGGCGCGTATTCCCTCCCGAGCCGCGACGATCTGTCATGCAGGCCTACGCTGCATAAGGAGCGACAACCGGCCAAGCTCACAATCGGAATTCGCCGACGAGAGTCTGAAGACCGCGCTCCCCATGACGCTCGTCCCCCACCGATTCATTCGATCTTCGACAACGGCCGCATCGCTGCCCGCGTTCGTTTCTGGTACGCGTGGCGTTGAAAGTGTTCCTGCAGGAATGGCTCGGGCGCATTGCTGGTTTCAAGATTCAAGCACCGCAGTCTTTCGGCGCCGTATCGCGCTCCGCTGCATCCCACCGCTCGCAAAAAGTCGACGCTATGTTCAACTGGTCGGGCCGCTTCGCGCTTCACATTCCGGCGCACGTCGCCGTGAGGAGTCCTATCGATCGGAAGCTACGTTGGCAGTCAGATCCATCACTGCAGTCGCGAAGGTTTGCCTCTCAGAGGACCGCTTGCTGCGAAGACGACGACGGATTCTCTACTGGAAAACACTATTGACACCCCGTCGACGGCGCATTTACGATGTTGAACAACATTCCAAAAGACGCACTGATTGAAACCTCGGTCAGATGCGCGGGAAAGAGAGTGACGCGTCCGAGTGGATTCCGAATCAGAGGAGACAAAATGAAATCGACTGTGAAAGGCGGCGTTGCGCTTAGGCGCAGCCTAGAAGCGATGCTACTGGCTGGCGTGTGCGGGGGTTTCGCAAGCATGGCGCATGCGTTTGCGATCACCACCCCGAATCCGGACATCCAGATGGACTTGGATACCACGCTGCGCGCGAACTACGGCGTACGGCTGCAAGGACTCAATCCGACGATCGCGAACAACCCGAGTTACGACGAAGGCGACAACACCTTCAAGCGCTACCAGACCATGCTCGCGCGGCTCGACATCACGAGCGAATTCGATTTCAAGTACAAGGAAACGACCGGCTTCCGCTTCAGCATCGCGGGCTGGTATGACGCCGCCTATTCGGGCAAGGACAAGAGCGCGCCGGGTCTGCAGAATGTCGCGAACTATCCGGGGAACAACTACACGGGCTACATCAAGAAGTACTACATCGGGCCGTCGGCCGAAGTGCGCGACGCGTTCGGCTTCACCACCATCAATGCGGGTCACGTGCCGATCGATCTCAAGGTAGGCCGTCTCGCGCAAATCTGGGGGCAGTCGCTCATCGGCAGTGTGGGCGGTGTGAACTCGGTCGCCGTGTCACAGGCGCCGCAAAACCTGATCGCCGCGACGCAAAGCCCCGGTGCATCGCTGAAGGAATTGTCGCTGCCCACGGGGCAAGTGGCCGCCTCCGCTCAATTGACGAATAAGTTGCAGCTGAGCGGCTACTACACATTCGAATGGCTGCCAGACCGGTATCCCGAAGGCGGCACCTATTTCGGTGGGTCGGATTCGATCAACTATGGTCCGCCAGTCGCGGCGTACGCGGGGACGTTCCCGATCTTCAACCGCAAGGGACCGCAAGGCGACATAGGCGACATCGGTGTGGAGGCCAAATACCGCCTCGAAAAGTTCTCGAGCACCGTTGAATTGACCTACCGCCGCTTTACTTACAAGACGCCGTGGTTCGACCAGTTCAATCCGAACAATTTCACCACCGAGGATATCTACGCGAACAAGGTCCAGCTGCTGGGCATCGGTGTGAACAGTCAGATTGCCGGCACGGCGGTCGGCGCGGAAGTCTCATATCGCCGCAATACGCCTTTGGCGTCGGCCGGCCGCGGCTTGCCGGGTTCGCTCGAAGGCGCGCGTGGCGATACGCTGCACGCGCTGCTCAATACGACGACCTACCTGGGCAAGTCGTTCCTTTGGAACGAGGCGCCGCTTGCGATGGAAATTGCTGCGGCGCACCTAATCAAGGTGACCTCCGGTGCGCAAAACTTCAACGCCCCCGGTTACTCCGCGGCGTGCACGTCGGCGCCCGACGCGGTAGCGCTCGGTTGCTCGACGAGGAATTTCTATACCTTTGGCGTATCGTTCACCCCTCACTGGAATCAGGTGTTCCCCGGTGTGGATCTCGACCTGCCGCTCTTCGTACAATGGAATATTCATGGCAATACGCCGACTGTCGATGGCGGCAACCAGGGCAGCAACATCTACCAGGCGGGTCTGCAATTCACCATCCACAACAAGCACATCGTGAATTTCACCTACACCGGCTACACGAACTGGAAACGCACGGCGACCAATGTCAACGGCGCGCCCTATTCGGATAAAGGCTGGTTCGGCATCACCTACCAGACCACGCTTTGAAGATAAAGCTGATCACCCGGGACTTCACAGGAAATTCGCAAATGAAGATCGCAAAGTTACTGACGGCTGCGTCGATCGCCGTCACCTATGGTTGCCATGTCTACGCGGCAGTATCGGCGGATGAAGCGGCGAAACTCGGCGCTGAACTCACACCGTTCGGCGCAGAGGCGGCGGCCAGCGCGGACGGCCAGATTCCAGCGTACACGGGCGGCATCAACCAGCCGCCCGCAGACTTCAAACCCAATAGCGGCAAGTGGGCAGATCCGTTTGCCGGCGAAAAGCCGATTTTGACGATCACCGCTCAGAACTGGCAGCAGTACGCGGATAAGCTGAGCGAGTCGTCCAAGGAACTGTTCAAGCGCTATCCGGATTACAAGATGGTCGTCTATCCGACGCATCGCAGCGCGTCGTTTCCTGCCTGGTACGGTGAGAACTGCAAGATCAACGCAGTAAAAGCGAAGCTGGCGGATGGCGGACAGGATCTCGAAGACGCCTTTGGCTGCATTCCATTCCCGATTCCGAAGACGGGCGAGGAAGCGCTCTACAATTACATCATGCGGTTCGTCGGCACCAAGCAGAAGAACTTCGTCAACACCTGGCTGATGGACAGTGCGGGCAATCCTGTGCTGACGGGCTCGTTCAAGAGCAGCATCTATTTTCCGTACTACGATCCGGCACTGGGTCGGGACGGGTTCAAGAAAACGGATGGCGTCTGGTACCAGGTGCAGAATGACTACGCCGCACCCGCGCGCCTGAAGGGCGATACGACGCTGTTCTGGGACTACATGTCGAGCTCGCGCGACTGGCCAGGGTGGGAATATGCGCCGGGTCAGCGGCGCACCCGCGTCGCCCCCGACCTCGCCTACGATACCCCCAACCCCGGCTACTCGGGCGTGATTACAATGGACGACATCCAGTTGATGTACGGTAAGCTGGATCGCTGGAAGGCCAAGTTGCTGGGTACCCGGGAAATGTATATCCCGTACAACGGGTACAAATGGCAGTACGCGGTTCCGGACAAGGAAATGCTCACGCCGCATTTCCCGAACGCCAATCAGATCCGTTGGGAGCTGCATCGAGTACGCGTGATCGAATTGACGCTCAAGCCCGGCGCGCGGCACCTCTACAGCAAGAAGATCCTCTATACGGACGAGGATTTGGGCGGCGGCATGATGGACGCGTACGACCAGGCAGGCAAGCTGTATCGAGGCGGGTTTGAGGACACGGTACCGGCATACGACACGAGGGTTCCGTATTCGCTCGGCAACTGGTTCTTCGACTTCAACAGTGGCGTATATCTGTTGGGCAGTCATCCTTCAGACACCGCCGGCATCTTCTTCAATGTCGATTTTCCGAGCGGCTATTTCACGCCTGAACGGATGCAGTCCACCGGTATTCGTTGATTCAAATCGACTCGGCTAACTCCCGTTCAGTTTGGGAGTCGCCGACAGCACGACCCAACACGGGCGGTATGCAACGGGTCTTTCCCCGCTGCTCACCGCCTGTGCCGAAAGGGCGCCAGGTTTGCATGGGACCAGAATAAGCGCTAAAGCTAACAAGGAGACATCATGCGCCGTATCTGTTTGAACGCGGCACTGCTCGCGCTCGCGCTAGCTGTCGCCGAGCCTGCGCTGGCGGCATTCGCCGATCCTATCGATACGCCGGCTGCAGCTAACCCGCGTGCCGGAACGGCGCCTTTGCTCGCGGTAGCGCATGCCGGAAGCCGGCTGGTTGCTGTCGGCCTGCGTGGACTGATCGTCTTGTCCGATGACAACGGCGCGAACTGGCGCCAAGCTCCTACACCGGTGAGTTCGGACCTGGTGGCCGTGTACTTCGCTTCGCCAAGCTCGGGCTGGGCGACGGGTCAGGACGGCATCGTATTGCATACCGCGGACGGCGGGGCATCCTGGGTCAAACAACTCGACGGCAGATCGGCGGCTGCCCTGATGTTGGCCTACTACGAAAAGCAAGACCAGTCGAACCCCAAGATCGCTGCCGCACTCGAAGAAGCCAAACGCTTTGTCAATGACGGCCCCGGACGCCCCTTCCTTTCGGTTTGGTTCGACAACGAGCGCACGGGTTACATCATCGGCTCGTTCAATGTCATTTTCAGGACTGACGATGGCGGTGCGAGTTGGACACCGTGGTTCGACCGCACCGAAAACGAACAGGACGCCCTGAACCTGCATGCAATACGCAGGATCGGCAGCGCGTTGTACATCGTCGGCGAGCAGGGCCTCGTCATGCGCCTCGATGCGGCCGGGCAGCAGTTCGTGAAGCTCCCCGTGCCTTACAAGGGCAGCTTTTTCGGCATCTTCGGTACACCTGAGAACATGATTCTCTATGGTTTGCGCGGCAATGCGCTGCGCAGCGTCGACGGCGGGCAGACCTGGACGAAAGTCGAGATTCCTGACGAATCGAGTCTGCTCGGCGGCGTGCGGCTCGCTGATGGGCGGCTTGCGCTGCTCGGCCAGGACGGCCGTATCCTGGTCAGCACGGACGGGGGCGCGAGCTTCAGCACGGCAGATGTGCCGGGTCAGCACTGGTCACTTTGGGACGGTACGAGTCTTGAGCGTGGCGGCCTGGTGGCCGTGGGCTCAGGTGGGGTCAAAAACATTGCTGTACTCAAGTGAACCGCGGGAGAGGGGAGCGCAAGATGGCCGGCAACAGCAGTGAGCAGATTAATTCCATGCCCGTAGTCCGGGATCTCGCCGCGTTCGACGCGAACTCCGGCAATGCGCTGGAGCGGCTGGTTTTCAATCATCGGTTCGCGCTGATCCTGTTGTGTGCCGTGCTATCGGTGTTTTTCGGCTTCAAGGTGGCGACCGGACTGCAGATCAACGCCAGCTTCGAGAAAATGATCCCGCAGTCTAGCCCGTATATCCGGAACTACGTGGCAAACAAGGGCGATTTGAAAGGGCTCGGCAATAGCCTGCGCATCGTGGTTGAGAACACGCGCGGAGACATTTACGATCCCGCCTATCTCGAGGCATTGAGAAAAATCAACGACACGGTATTCCTGATGCCCGGGGTTGACCGGCCGTGGGTGAAATCGATCTGGATGCCGGCGGTGCGCTGGAACATCGTGACTGAAAAAGGCTATGCGGGTGGCCCGGTCATGCCATCGACGTACAACGGCTCGGCCGCATCGATCGACGCGCTGCGAAGCAACATTGCGCGTGCGGGCATCACCGGCTCGCTCGTCGCCAATGACCTCAAGTCGAGCATGATCGTGGTGCCGCTGCTCGAGCGGGACGCGGCCGGCCAGCCCATCAACTATGCACATCTCTCGCACCTGCTCGACGACATGGTGCGCGCCCAGCAAAACGGCAACGTCCGCATCCACATAGTCGGCTTTGCCAAATTGATCGGCGACCTGATCGATGGCCTGAAGCAAGTGATGACCTACTTTGGTGTCGCGGCGGCTATCGCGCTTTGCGTGATCTTCTTCTATACACGTTGCCCGCGCAGCACCTTTCTGGTGGTCGCGTGCTCGCTCGTCGCCGTGCTCTGGCAGCTTGGCATTGTGACGACGCTGGGGCTTGTCGTCGATCCGTACTCGGTCCTGGTGCCATTTCTGGTGTTCGCCATTGGTGTTTCGCATGGCGCACAGAAAATGAACGGCATCTTGCAGGATGTCGGGCGCGGCACGCATAAGTACGTAGCAGCACGCTACACTTTCCGGCGGCTTTTCCTCGCGGGCCTGACGGCACTGATGGCCGACATGGTGGGCTTTGCCGTGCTGACCATCATCGATATCCCGGTCATCAAGGACTTGGCCTTGACAGCCAGTATCGGCGTCGGTGTCCTCGTCTTCACGAATCTTCTGTTGTTGCCGGTGTTGCTCTCGTATTTTGGCGTGAGTCCGGTGGCCGCGCAGCGCACGCTGATCGAAGAGGCCGACGAGCAAGGCGGCCGCTCGCGTATCGCTAGACTGTGGAGTGTACTGGATCGCTTTACCGAGCGGCGTTGGGCTTTGGGGGCGATTGCGGTGGCATTGCTGTTGGCGGGAGCAGGTTTCGCCGTCAGTGAGCGCTTGCAGATCGGCGATCTGGATGCGGGGGCGCCGGAATTGCGAGCCGATTCGCTTTACAACCGCGACAATGCGTTCATCAATGGCCACTACGGCCTGTCGAGCGATATGTTCGTGGTGATCGGCAAATCGTCATTGACCAATTGCGATGCGGATCACTATCAGATGTTGGCCGATGTGGATCGCCTCGAGATGGCACTGCAAGATGTGCGCGGCGTACAAACCACGAGTTCGGCCGCATCGCTCACTCGGCTCATCACGTCCGGCGCTTACGAGGGCTATCCGAAGTGGTACACGATCAACCGTACGCCGGCGATCCTCAATCGGTCTCTCTTCCAGGTGCTGCTCGATCGCCCCGATCTCATCAGCCCGGCTTGTAACACGATGCCCGTCATCGCATACCTGACCGACCATAAGGCGGCGACGCTCAACCGGGTGCTCGACGCGGCACAGCGTTTCGCGGATTCGCACAAGACCCCGACTCATCAGTTCCTGCTGGCCGCGGGCTCCGCAGGCATCGATGCGGCGACGAACATTGTCGTCAAGGAAGCGAATCAACGCATGCTGCTGCTGGTCTATGCTGCGGTCATCCTGCTTTGCTTGATCACGTTCCGTAGCTGGCGTGCCGCCGTGGTCGCACTGGTGCCGCTCGTCATTACGTCGGTCATGTGCGAAGCACTGATGGTCATGCTGGGCATTGGTGTCAAGGTCGCGACATTGCCCGTGATCGCCCTGGGGGTTGGGATCGGCGTCGACTACGCACTCTACTTGTTGTCCGTTCAGCTCAACTATCAGCGTGCCGGCTTGCCGCTGCGCGAGGCATACCGTCGAGCAGTGCAGTTCACAGGCAAGGTCGTGGCGCTGGTGGGCGTAACGCTGGCCGCGGGTGTCGTTACCTGGGCGTGGTCTCCCATCAAGTTCCAGGCTGACATGGGAATCTTGCTGACGTTCATGTTCGTCGGAAACATGATCGGCGCGCTGGTCCTGATCCCGTCGCTGTCGCACTTCTTGCTGCGCAGGGCGTCGGCCAAGCCCGAACGGGCCGCGCTCGGAAACAGCATGGCACTCGCCGCCGAGAAATCGAAGGGTGCGTAATCGACCTGCGCTAATGCGTTAAGCAGAGTGCTTTGCTGTCGAAGCGGCGCGTCCCAGCTATACGACCGACATCGAAAAGCTGAGAATCTCCGAGACGCCGCCGTCGACCATCAGCATGTGGCCGTTCATATAGGAGCTCGCTTCGGAGGCGAGGAATACCGCCGCGCCGCCGAGCTCCTCGGGACGTCCCCAGCGTCCGACGGAAATATGCGAGCGGACAATTTCTTTCATCTGCGCATTCGAGGTGACGGGTTCAGCCATATCGGTCATGAAGTAGCCGGGGCAGATGCCATTGCAGAGAATGCCGTGACGTCCCAGCTCTGCGCCGAGCGATTTGGTGAGACCGGCCAGCGCATGTTTGCTGGCAACATAGGCCTGCAGTTTCTCGCGCCCAAGCACGGAGACGTACGAGCCCACATTGATGATGCGGCCACGCCCGCGTTCGATCATCGGCCCGGAGACGGCCTGCGCGAGCAGGTAGGCTGCAGTGACGTTGATATGCATCGTGCGTTGCCACATTTCCAGCGTGGATTGCCGGAAATCGCTCCATTCGCAAATGCCTGCGTTGTTGAGCAACACATCGATGCGTCCATGACGTGCGAGAACGTTGCGCACGCCGTTGCCGATCGCGGCTTGATCGGTCAGGTCGAAGGGCTCGATGTCGACGTTGCCGCCCGCCTTGCGGATCGACGCCTCGGCGGCTTCGAGATTGGCGCGTGAGCGTGCACAGAGGACGACCGTTGCTCCTGCGGATGACAGCGCGCTCGCCATCGCAAAGCCGAGCCCCCGTGACCCGCCGGTGACGAGGGCGACTTGCCCTTCCAGTGAAAACATCTTCATGAATGCCTCCTGCGAAGTTCAAGAGTGCCGCGTATCGGTGGCGAATGGGTGGCGAATGACGATCTTGCCGAAATGCTGCTGACTTTCGAGGTGGCGCAGCGCGGCAGGCACGTCGGCAAAGCCGTAGACGGAGTCGATGACTGGCCTGAGCTTGTGCAAGCCGATGGCGCGGTTCATCGTCTCGAAGTCCTGGCGCGAGCCCACGCGAATCGTTGCAATGGACAATCCGCGCATGAAGAATCCGTCGCCGGGCGAGGGGGCGCCGCTCAGCAAGCCCACGACGCTGATTCGCCCGCTGTCCCGCGTTGCCGCGACGGATTGCGCGAACGTCGCGGCGCCGCCCACTTCCACGACGAGGTCGACGCCCTCGCCAGCGGTGAGCGCGAGCACGGCCTCATCCCATCGCGGCGTCTTGCGATAGTTGATCGTGGCGTCGGCGCCCAGCTCGACGAGGCGCTTCAACTTGGCATCGCTCGATGACGTCGCGATAACGCGCGCGCCAAATAGACGGGCCAGTTGCAACGCGAAGATCGATACGCCGCCCGTGCCTTGTACGAGCACACTCTGGCCGGGCAGCAACGGCGCGTGCTGGCAGAGCGCGTTCCACGCGGTGAGCGCGGCGCAAGGCAGCGTAGCGGCCTCCTCGTCGGAGAGATGGTCCGGCACGGCGACCAGTTCTTCCTCGCTCAGCACGACCTTCTCTCGAAGCATGCCTTCGACGATGGCGCCGCGGCCCAATGTGTCTGCGTGTCGCGGACGCATGCCGCCGTGCCAATTTTCCGCGAAGTTGGCCATCACCCGGTCGCCTGGCCGAAAGCGGCGCACATTCTCGCCAACCGCAAGCACGACGCCGGCGCCATCTGATGCCGGTATGAAGTTCGGCGCCATCCAGTCGCGGAACGCGCCGTTCATCAGCAGCAGCTCGCGAAAATTCAGCGAACTGGCATTCACCTGCACCAGCACCTGATGAGCGCCGGGCGGCGGGGGATCGGGCTCCTCGCATAACGCAAGACCCGCAATGCCTTCGAAACGCTCGCATCGATAAAGCTTCACTGTTGTCTCCGTGGTGTTGACCGAGGGGCGTCGAATCCTCTGGCGCGCGACACCTTCCTCTTTCTTCTCGTTGACAGCGGTAAAAAGATGAGTTCAGAATGTAGAACATTGTTCAGCAAATCGTTCGGGGCGTCAAATTGAAGATACTGGTCGCGGTGAAGCGCGTCATTGACTACAACGTGAAACCTCGGGTGAAGTCCGACGGTTCGGGCGTCGATCTGGCCAACGTAAAAATGGCCATGAATCCGTTCGACGAGATTGCAGTCGAGGAGGCGGTGCGCCTCAAGGAAGCGGGCATGGCGAGCGAGGTCGTGGTGGTGTCCGCGGGGACGGCGCAATCGCAGGAAGTCTTGCGCACGGCGCTCGCCATGGGGGCGGATCGCGCCGTGCTGGTGCAAAGCGAGGCCGAGCTACAGCCGCTCGCCGTCGCGAAGCTGCTGGCCGCCGTGGCCGCGCGGGAAAACCCGCAACTGGTGCTGCTCGGCAAGCAAGCCATCGACAACGACGCCGGCCAGACCGGCCAGAAACTCGCCGCGCTGCTCGGCTGGCCGCAAGCGACATTTGCATTCAAGGTCGAAGTGGACGGTCAGCAACTGGCCGTCACGCGCGAAATCGACGGCGGGCTCGAGCGCGTCGCGCTCGATCTGCCGGCGGTCGTCACGACGGATCTGCGCCTGAACAGTCCGCGCTATGTGACGTTGCCCAACATCATGAAGGCAAAGAAGAAACCGATGGACACGTTGAGCCCCGAGGCGCTGGGCGTCGACGTCGCGCCTCGTCTGAAGGTTCTCGAAGTCACCGAACCGCCGGCGCGCAAGGGCGGCATGATGGTTCCGGACGTTGCAGCACTGATTGAAAAGCTTCGAAACGAAGCGAAGGTGATCTGATCATGACTATTCTCGTTATCGCGGAACACGACCATACAAGCCTCAACCGCGCCACGCTCAGCGCCATTACGGCCGCGGGCGCGGTGGGCGGCGACATTGACGTGCTGGTCGCCGGCCACGGCGCCTCGGCCGTGGTGGCGCAAGCCGCGAACGTCGCCGGCGTCGCAGAGGTGCTCGTTGCGGATGCGCCCCACTATGCGCACGCGCTGCCGGAAAACCTAGCCTCGCTCATCGTTTCGCTGGCTAACGGCTATACGCACGTGATCGCCGCGTCCACGGCTGTGGGCAAGAACTTCATGCCGCGTGTGGCGGCGCTGCTCGATAGCGCGCAGATCTCCGATGTCGTCGCCATCAAGGCGCCCGACGTCTTCGTGCGGCCCATCTACGCCGGCAACGCACTCGCGACGGTTCAATCCGCCGACGTAATCAAGGTCGTCACGATTCGCCCGACCGCGTTTGATGCGGCAGCCACCGGCGCCGCCGCCGCGCCGTCACGGGCGGTTGCGCCGGCGCCGGCCTTCGATAGGGCCCGCTTCATCGGCCAGGAACTGACGAAGTCGAGCCGTCCGGAACTCTCGGCGGCCAGCATCGTGGTTTCCGGTGGCCGGGGAATGGGCAACGGCGAGAACTTCAAGCTGCTCGATGCGCTCGCGGACAAGCTCGGCGCTGCGGTCGGCGCGTCGCGCGCGGCCGTCGACGCCGGCTTTGTGCCGAACGATTATCAGGTGGGTCAAACCGGCAAGATCGTCGCGCCGCAGTTGTATATCGCCGTGGGCATCTCTGGGGCCATTCAGCACCTCGCCGGCATGAAGGATTCGAAGGTCATCGTCGCGATCAACAAGGACAGCGAGGCGCCGATCTTTCAGGTAGCCGACTATGGACTCGCGGCCGACCTTTTCGAAGCCGTGCCGGCGCTGACCGCGGCGCTCGATTGACGTTCGCACGGATTGACATTGATCCGAGGGGAAGCCTAGCATCTGAACGCCGTTCATGCAAATTGGACCGATAGTTGCATATTGGCTTCGATCCCAGTTAGCACATAAAAAGTCGGAACTGGCGCCTACGCCGGCCATATCATGAAGGAGATATCAATGGGTAACAGAAGTGCCAATCCGGGGGAGCACACGGTCCGCGTCGATTTCGTCCCGAAGGACAGTTACCTGTCGAAGCCATTCCTCGAGCGGGAGAACGCGCGCCTGTGGCCGCGCGTGTGGCAAGTCGCCTGCCGTCTCGAGGAGATTCCGAACACCGGAGACTACATCACGTTCGATGTGGCCGGCGAGTCGATCATCGTGGTGCGCACGGCGGCGGACGAAATCAAGGCTTATTTCAACGTCTGCCAACATCGCGGTCGCCGTTTGACGAACGGCTGCGGCAAGGCGGCGAAGTTCCATTGCGCCTATCACGGTTGGCAGTGGAATCTCGACGGCAGCGTGGCGCGCGTGCTCGACCGCGACGACTGGGCCGGTTGCCCCGAGATGACCGATGGCGATTTGCGTCTCGCGCCCGTCCTGGTGGACACATGGGGTGGCTTTGTGTTCATCAACATGGACCTGAACGCCGAGCCTCTCGCGAAGTTTCTCGACCCGGTGCCCGAAATCACGAACTGCTTCGAGTTCGAGAAGATGCGTTACCGCTGGTACAAGTCGATTCGCCTGCCCTGCAACTGGAAGGTCGCGCTCGAAGCGTTCAATGAGGGCTATCACGTAGCGGCAACGCATCCGCAGCTGCTCGACGTTGCGGGCGACGACGTGACGCGAAGCTTCGCCTATGGCCGCCATGGGATGTTCGGCTATTCGACGGCCACGCGCATGATCGGCGCGCCGTCGCCCAGAACCGGCAAGCCCATGCCGGAAGATGTGCGCCAGGGGCTCGTGAACTTTTTCCGGGTCATGGAAGAGACGCTGAAGGCCATCAACACCGCGCGCGACTACGAAGCGGCGAAGCGGCTGATGCACGAGATGTCGCCGTCGGGCAACCAGTTCGAAGTGCTTGCAAAAGCGATGGAATTCCAGCGCGAAGCGGCCATCGCCGAGGGCGCGGGCTGGCCCGAGATCTCCTTCGAGCAACTGGGCCGCGCGGGCGCGGACTGGCACGTCTTCCCGAACCTCGTGTTTCTCCCGTACCCGGACGGTGCGCTCTTCTATCGCGCGCGGCCGGACGGCGACAATCCTGATTCGTGCATCTACGACATATGGTCGCTGCAGCGTTTCGCGCCGGGCGCGGAGCCCCCGCTCACGCGTGAGTTCTACTACGGCGTGGACGACTGGAAACAAAACGCGCTCGAAAACTTCGGTCTGATTCTGTGGCAGGACTTCCAGAACATGACCAACGTGCAGCAGGGTATGAAATCGCGCGGCTTCAAGGGATCGCGCACGAATCCGCTGCAGGAAACGTCGGTGTCGAACTTCCATCGCGCGCTGCGCGAATTCATCGCGCAGGAGGAGTGATGTCGGCGACCTGGGACGCAACCTACGATTTCGTGGTGGTCGGCAGCGGCGGCGGTTCGATGTGTGCGGCGCTCGCGTGCAAGTCGGCGGGCAAGGAAGCGCTCATCATCGAGAAGCAGGCGAAGGTGGGCGGTTCGACCGGTTATTCGGGGGGTGTCTGGTGGCTGCCGAACAATCACGTGATGAAGCGGCACGGCGTGAGCGACTCCTATGAGCGCGCGCGCCAGTACTTCGATGCGGCGGTGACCTATCGAGGTCCGGGCACATCCGAAGCGCGGCGTGAAGCTTATTTGCGCACCGGCCCAATCATGGCCGAGTTTCTCGAACAGCACGGCATGCAGTTCGAATACGCGGATGGCTGGTCGGACTACTACGACACGCTGCCGGGCGGCGAACCGCGCGGCCGTTCGTTGCTGGCGAAGCTCTTCGACCTGAAAGAGCTGGGCGAGTGGGCGCCGCGCCTGTCGCGCTACAAAGGCCCGGTGATGCCGGCCAACTCGAACGAGTACCCGCAGCTCTTTCTCATGAAGCGCACGTGGGGCGGCAAGCGAAAGGCGATGCAACTGGGCGGGCGCATGCTCTATCAGAAGCTCACCGGCAAGGAGCTCGTCTCGAACGGCGCCGCGATTCAAGGGCGCATGTTGCAGATGGCGCTGCGCGCGAACGTACCGATCTGGACAGACACGCCGGTGCGCGAGCTCATCGTCGAGGACGGGCGCGTGACCGGCGTGATCGCGGTCCGCAGCGGTCGCGAATTGCGTGTGCGCGCGCGTGAGGGCGTGCTCCTCAACACGGGTGGCTTTTCGCGCAACGCGGAAATGCGCCGCAAATATCAGCCGCAACCGTCGTCGGCGGACTGGACGAATGCGAATCCGGGCGACACGGGCGAAATCCTGGAAGCCGCCATCGCTCTTGGCGGGGCGGTGGATTGCATGGAGGAAGCGTGGTGGGTCGTGACGTCGCTCGGACCCAACGAAGAGCTGCCGGAAGGCGCACGCGCGCCCGATGGTTCTCCGCTGCCGTTCATGCATCACCTCGATCTCTCGCTGCCGTTTTCGATCATGGTCGATCAAGATGGCAAGCGCTTCTGCGACGAAGCGGGCGCCTACATGGAAATCGGCCAGCGCATGTATCAGCGCCACAAAGAGACGGGCAAGGCGGTGCCGGCGTGGGTCGTCATGGACAGCCGGCAGCGCAAGTACTACCCGTGGGGCACGGCGATGCCGGGCCAGGTTCCGCAGCAATGGCTCGATAGCGGCTACATGATCAAGGCCGCTACCCTCGATGAACTCGCGGCGAAATGCAATATCGACCGTGCCGGTCTGCTCGAAACGGTCGATCGCTTCAACGGTTTTTGCAAGACGGGCGTCGATGAAGACTACGGCCGCGGCTCGCGAGCGTTCGACCGCTGTCATGGCGATCCGACGATCAAGCCGAACCCTAACCTCGGGCCGATCGAGGAGGGCCCCTTTTACGCCGTACGCATGTACCCCGGCGACGTGGGAACGGCAGGCGGCCTTGTGACCGACGAATTCGCTCGCGTGCTCAAAGAGGACGGTTCCCACATTCCGGGGTTGTACGCCACCGGCAACTGCACAGCGTCCGTGGTCGGACGGTGCTACCCCGGTGCCGGCAGCAGCATCGGCGCGTCGTTCGTGTTCGGTTACATCGCGGCGCTCCATGCGAGCGGCGCGCACAAGATCTGGTGACAGAGGAGAGTGACGAATGAATGCCTATCAGCCGCCCAGCAGCGAAGTCCTGGTCGACATCTACCGGCGGATGGCACTCATCAAGCAGAACGATGAGCGCTTTCGTGCCGTCATCAAGTCCGGCAAGCTGGTGATGCCGTATTACTCGCCGCGGGGCCAGGAAGTGATCCCTTCGGCCATGTCGGTGTGTCTCACCGACGACGACTACATCTGCACGATTTACCGCGGTGTTCACGACATGATTGCCAAGGGCGTGCCGCTCAAGCAACTCTGGGCCGAGCTCGGAGGGCGCGTAACGGGCACCTGTAAAGGCAAGGGCGGCCCGATGCACGTGACCCATCCCGCTTCCGGCGTCATGGTCACGACGGGCATCGTGGGCAGTTCGATGCCGATCGCGAACGGTCTTGCGCTCGCGGCGCAAATTCGCGGCGAGCCGCGCGTGGCCGTGGCCTATTTCGGCGACGGCGCGTCGAATATCGGCGCCTTCCATGAATCGCTGAACATGGCCTCGATCTGGAAGCTGCCGGTGATTTTCGTGTGCCAGAACAACGGCTACGCCGAGCACACCAAATACGCCTACGGCACCGCCGTCTCCAATATCGCGCAGCGCGCCGTCGCGTACCAGATGCCGGGTGTGACCGTGAACGGCAACGATCCGATCGCGATGCACAAGGCGGCGCGCGACGCCGTCGAGCGCGCGCGCAACGGTGGCGGCCCGACGCTCATCGAAGCGAACACGTTCCGCTTCCACGGCCACGTGTTTGGCGATGCGGACGCGTATATGGACAAGCACGAAAAGGCGGCCTGGGTGGCCAAGGATCCCGTGCCGCTTTTCCGGCAGTGGCTCATCGACGCAGAACATGCGACCGAAGCGCAACTGACGGCGATGGAAGCGGATCACGAAGCGCTGATCGACGCCGCGGTCGAATTCACGCTGTCGAGCGAATATCCCGATGTTGCGGAGCTTCGGCGCGACATCTTCAAGGACGAGGTGCTCGCATGACCCAAATGCCGACCAACATCAATACCATCCAGGCCGTCAATTACGCGCTCGACGACGCCATGGCCGCGGACGCCAACGTCATTGTGCTAGGTGAAGACATCGCCGACGGCCAGGAAGGCGGCATTGTCGGCGTGACGAAGGGACTGTCGACGAAGTATGGGACGTCGCGCGTGCGATCGACACCGATCTCGGAGCAGGCCATTATCGGTGCGGCGATCGGCGCGTCGATGGTCGGCATGCGTCCCGTGGCCGAAATCATGTTGATGAACTTCACGACCGTCGCGATGGACATGATCGTGAACCATGCCGCGAAGCTCCGCTTCATGTCGGGCGGCCAGACGAATGTACCCATCGTCATCCGTACGATGACGGGCGCGGGTTTCGGCACTGGGGGCCAGCACGCGGATTACCTCGAGGCCTGGTTCGCGCATGTCGCCGGCATCAAGGTCGTTGCGCCGTCGAATCCGGCCGACGCCTATGGCCTGATGCTGTCCTGCATCCGGGACGACGATCCGTGTCTCTTCATCGAGAACATGCCGACCTACTGGAACCCGGGCAAGGCGCCGGAGCGCGGCGTCGCGATTCCGCTCGGCAAGGCCAACGTGGTGCGCGCGGGTACCGACGTGACGGTGATCAGCTACAGCCGCCGCGTGCAGGAAGTCATGGCGGCCGCCGAGGCGCTTGCCAAGGAAGGCATCGCCTGCGAAGTGATCGATTTGCGCACCATCGCTCCTTTGGACATCGAAACGATCCTGACTTCGGTCGCGAAGACAGGGCGCGCCGTCGTGGTGCACGAGGCAGTCAAGCCATTCGGCGTGGGCGCGGAAATCGCGTCGCGCATCTACGAAGCCCTTTTCCGCGAACTGAAGGCGCCCGTTCAACGCGTGGGCGCGCAGTTCTGCCCGGTGCCGTTCTCCAAGCCGCTCGAAGACGCCTTCGTTCCGGGCGTGGCGGAGATCGAGGCGTCCGTGCGCGCCACGCTGAAATGAGCGCGGCGTGCAGCCAACGTTTTCATTCTCAATAGGGCAAGGTCATGACCACACAAGTTCTGCTTCCAAAACTAGGCTTTTCGATGAACGAAGGAACGCTGGCCGAATGGCTGGCCGAAGACGGCGCAACCGTGAGCGAAGGGCAGATGCTCTATGCGCTCGAAAGCGATAAATCGATTCAGGAAGTTGAATCGCCGGCGTCGGGCACGCTGCGCATCGTTGCTCAGGTTGGCGAAGTGTATCCCGTCGGCACGCTGCTGGCGGAAATCGTCTGATTGGCCACGGGCCGTCATGCTAGTCAACAGTTGTTCGAAGAGGCATCCGCGATGAATGTCGAATCCATTGCCAACCGGCAGCAGGCCGATGCGAATGCCGGACCCGGCGAACCCGCACCCCCCGCAATCGGTGCGAATTTGCCGCCTTGGCCGCAGGTCGATTTCGCCGAATATGGCGAGGTCGAGGTCAAGCCGGTGTCGCGCATCCAAAAGCTGACTGGGGCTTTCCTGTCGCGCAACTGGCTGACGATTCCGCATGTGACCCACCACGACGACGCGGATATCACGACGCTCGAAAGCTATCGCAAAGCGCGCAACGAGGCGAACGCGGCCGTGAAGCTTACGCCGCTCGTTTTTCTCATCAAGGCCGCGGTACGGGCCTTGCAGGAGTTTCCGCAATTCAACGCGTCGCTCGACGGCAACGGCAAAAACCTCGTGCTGAAGAAGTACTTCCACATCGGAGTGGCGGTGGATACCCGCTTTGGATTGCTCGTGCCGGTCCTGCGCGATTGCGACAAGAAGAGTGTCGAAGAACTCGCGGCCGAACTCGCGGCGATTTCGCTGAAGGCGCGCGAAAAGGGACTATCGATGGCGGAAATGTCGGGCGGCTGCTTTTCCATCAGTTCGCTAGGGGGCTTCGGCGGTACCGGCTTTACGCCCATCGTCAACGCGCCGGAAGTGGCGATTCTCGGTGTGACCAAGACGCGTCTCGCGGCCGCGCCGGCGGAAGACGGCGGCGTCAGCTGGCGCAAGATGCTTCCTCTTTCGCTCAGCTATGACCATCGGGTCATCAACGGCGCGGACGCGGCGCGTTTCACCGCATTCATTGGAACCGCGCTGGCGGACCCGCAGGCGCTCGCAGGCTGAGGCGGCCCAACGCGCGGTGTGAAAAACACAACGACGGGATTGAAATGAGAACCCTTGGCGAGATGATCGAGCGAAACGCTCGCTTGCATGCCGATCATACGGCGCTCGTGTACGGCGAGCGCCGTTTGACTCACGGTCAGCTGGCGGAACGTGCGCGCCGTTTTTCGGGGTCGCTCTACGAGCGTGGTTTGCGGCGACAGGACCGGGTCGCGATCCTCGCGATGAACTGCGCCGAGTATTACGAGGCTTATCGCTCGTGCGAGTGGGCCGGCTTCATTCTTGCAACCGTCAATTTTCGGCTCGCGCCGGCGGAGATTCTATACATCCTCAAGGATGCGGCGCCTAAAGCGATCGTCTTCGAGGCACAGTATGCCGATGTCGTGGATAAGCTGCGTTCGCAGCTGCCGGAAATCGAGCAGTACATCTGCATCGGCGATACGCCCCCGGATTGGGCCGTTGCGTTCGAGGCGATGATGCAAGACGGCCCGGCGGAAGGGCCACCGATCCGCTCGAATCCGGAAGACTACGCATACCTCATGTACACGAGCGGGACTACCGGGCGTCCCAAGGGTGTCGTTCGTACGCACCACGCCATGTGCGTCACCGCGGAAAGCTGCGCGCTCGTCACGGAGTTCTCGGGCAAATCCCGCCTGCTGCAAACGACGCCCGCATTCCATGTTGGGGGCATCGGGTTCGTCAACGCGGTGGCGTGGATGGGCGGCACCACGGTCGTTCATCGAGGCTTCGATCCGAAGCAGATGCTCGAGACGATCGCGCAAGAGCGCATTACGTGCACTTTCATGGTCGCCGCCATGCTGCAGGCGGTGCTCGACGTGCCGGAGCTGTCGAGCTACGACGTATCGAGCGTCGAGAACATCGTGACGGCGGCGGCGCCCGTGCCGCCGCCACTCCTTGCGCGCGGGATCGAGGTGCTGGGCCCCGTGTTTTCGGTGCAGTATGGCATGACCGAAAGCAACGCGTGCTGGCTGCCCGCGCACGAGGTCAAGCCGCACGGCTCTCCGGACGAGGTGCGCCGCCTCGCTTCCGTGGGTCGGCCTTGTCCCGGCATCGAACTGCGCATCGTCGACGATCACGGCAACGATTTGCCGCAAGGCCAAACCGGCGAAGTCTGGCTGCGCTCGCAGACGCAGTTGAGCGGCTACTGGAATAACAGCGTCGCCACGGTGGAAGCGCTGCGCGACGGCTGGTACCGCTCGGGCGACATGGGCTACCAGGACAAGGACGGTTATATCTTCCTCGTCGACCGCAAGAAGGACATGATCATTTCCGGTGGTGAGAACATTTACAGCCGTGAAGTCGAGGATGCGCTGGGGCAGCATCCGGCGGTCGTCGACGTGGCCGTGATCGGCGTGCCGCACGAAAAGTGGGGCGAGTGCGTCAAGGCAGTCGTCGTGCTGCGCCGCGGCGAGCACGCGACTGAAGCAGAGCTGATCGAGTTCTGCCGCGAGCGCATTGCCAGCTACAAATGCCCGAAAACCATCGCTTTCGTCGATGAACTGCCTAGGCTGCCGACCGGCAAGATCAGCAAGGTGATTCTGCGCAACCAGTTTGCCCAGTGAAGCGGCAATCGCCTAGCGTTATTGAGAGAGAATCGATCATGGCCAAATGGCTCAAGAGTGCGGAGTGTGTGCAGTTCGAAGTGGCGGAGCGTATCGCGCGCATCACGCTGAATCGCCCCGACAAGCGCAACGCCATCAACAATCCGCTTCTGCAGGAACTCAAGGCGGCATTGCTCGAAGCCGACGATCTGAAGTCGGTCAACGTGATCGTGCTCTCGGGAGCGGGTCGAGACTTCTGCGCGGGCTACGATCTCGTGACGACGTATACAGATCGGGCGGCGGAAGCCGTCGACCCGGGTGACTATCGCGGCACGAGTCGCAGCTTCGACGACGACTGCTGGTCAATGGAGCGCCAGGCGGAAACGGTCAATCTGATGGCCGAAATTCACAAGCCGATCATCGCGCAGGTCCATGGCAACTGTCTTGCCGGCGGCACAGACCTCGCGCTCGCGTGCGATATGGTGATCGCCGCCGACAACGCAAGGATCGGCTTTCCCGCCACGCGCGCCAACGGGTCGCCGCCCGCGCAAATGTGGTTCTATCACGTCGGTCCGCAATGGGCGAAGCGTCTCCTGCTGTCCGGTGACTCGCTTACGGGCCGCGATGCGGCGAAGATCGGCCTCGTCATGGACGCCGTGCCCGCGGAGCAGCTGGAAGCGGAAGTGGGCGAGCTGGCGCGCCGTCTGTCGTTTGTCGATGCCGACCTGCTGGCGGCGAACAAGCGCATCGTCAACCTCGGGCTCGAGCTGGCCGGTTCGCGCACGCTTCAGCGGCTTGCCGTGGAGAACGACGCGCGGGCGCACCAGAGTCAGGGGCCGCGCCGCGCGCAGTTCAAGGCGGACATGGAAGCGATGGGCCTCAAGGAAGCGCTCAAGCGCCGCGACGAGCCCTTCGGCGACGGCATGATCCGCCTGCATGCCCGCGGCAGCTGACCCGTCCGTCGATGCGACGAATCCAACCCAAATGTAGATCGGAACATCATGGACGTTGAACTCACATTGAACGGCGCAGTCGCGACGCTGTGCCTGAACCGCCCCGAGAAGCTCAATGCACTGACGCCGGAGATGCTCGAGCTGATTCTCGGCCACCTTGATCGGATCGAGCGCGATCCCGAGATTCGCGCGGTGATTCTCACGGGTGCGGGCCGCGCTTTTTGCGCCGGCGCCGACATCAAAGGCAACGGGGCCGCGCCGCCGCAAATGAGGGTGACGCATGCGCGCGCTTCGATGGCCGTGTATCAGAAGATCGCGCTTCGACTCTATAACCTCGACAAGCCGATGGTTGCGGCTGTACGGGGCGTTGCCGTGGGAATCGCGTGGAGCTTCGCACTGTGCGCGGACCAGCTGATCGTTTCCGATACGGCGCAGTTCATTCCCGCATTCCTGATGCGCGCCACGTTGCCCGAAGGCGGCATGGTGCATCTGCTCGCGCGTCATTGCGGCGAATTTCGCGCCAAGGAAATCATGTATCTGAATCGCAAGCTGACCGGCAAGGACGCGCTCGATATGGGCCTCGCAAGCCACCTTGTCGAAGATGAAAACCTCGATGTAGCTGCGCGAAAGCTGGCCGGCGAGCTCGCCGCGGGGCCGACCTTTTCGCTTGGCTTGACGAAGCAGCTGTTTCGGTTGAACACCGGCAGTATGGAAGATTTTCTCGCCCAAGAGCTCAACGCAGTGGCGCTTGCCGTGAATTCGGAGGACGCGGCGGAAGGCAGGCAGGCTGCGAGAGAGAGGCGCGCACCGGCTTTCAAGGGTCGATGATAGGCGGGTGCACCCGCGTGAAAAAGCTTCAGGGAGCCAAGCCGTGCATTTCGAATTTAGTCAGGAAGACGAAGCATTTCGTCAGGAAGTCAGACAGTTCTTCAAGGAGCATGCGCCTGCGGACATTTCCCGCCGGTGGCGGGTCGGCGTGCATCCGCCGGCGCGCGAGGATATCCGCAGGTGGCAACGCATTCTGTACGAACGCGGCTGGGGCGCGCCGCATTGGCCGCTCGAGCATGGCGGTACCGGCTGGAGCGCGCTTCGCAAGCACATTTTCATGGAAGAGCTGTATAACGCCGACGCCATGGATTACGGCTGGCAGTCGACGCAGATGGTCGCGCCCGTCATCATCGCGTTTGGCTCGGATTGGCAGAAACAGCGTTTTCTGCAGCCGATTTTGCGCGGCGACGAGTTCTGGTGCCAGGGCTTTTCTGAGCCGAACGCGGGCTCGGATCTGGCCGGCTTGAGGACCACGGCCGTCCTCGACGGAGACGAGTACGTCGTCAACGGTCAGAAGATCTGGACCAGCGACGCGACGATCGCCGATTGGGGCTTCTTTCTCGTCAAGACCGATACGACAGTCAAGCCGCAACGGGGCATTTCGTTCCTCCTCGTCAAGATGGACACGCCCGGCATCACCGTGCGCCCGATCGTCTCGATCGAGGGCGGCCGGGGCTTGAACGAGGTGTTCCTCGAGAACGTGCGCGTGCCGAGGTCGCACCTCGTCGGCGAGGCCGGCATGGGCTGGACCTATGCGAAGTACCTGCTCGAAAAGGAGCGCACGACCAGCGCATTCCTGTACTTCAACAAGCGCGAGCTGCAGCGCGCGAAGGATATCGCGGCACAGGAAACGGTGGACGGTATCCCGCTCATCGATACGCCTGAATTCGCGCGCAAGATCGCCGAGGTCGAGGCCGACTTGATGGCGCTCGAATGGTCCGTGCTACGTATCCTCGCCGAGGAAAAGAGCGAGCGCAATCTCGATGCCGTCGTGTCGGCGCTGAAGATCTGCGGGTCGGAAATGCAACAGCGGGTGACGCAACTGCAAATCGACGCGCTAGGGCCGCGCGCCATGCGCTTCGACGATCATGGTGAAGACGGCGGGGGCTTGCCTGTCGATCCCAACTGGCCGGACTACGTGGGCGGCCGAGCGTCGGGTTACCTCATCGCGCGCGCGTCCACGGTCTATGGCGGTACGCGCGAAGTACAGAAGAACATCATTGCGAAGCTGGCATTCGGACTCTAGCCATGGACTTCAATTTCTCGGAAGAACAATCGATGCTGAAGGATGGCGTGGATCGCTACCTCCAGCAGGAGTATGGATTCGAAGCGCGACGGCGGATCGCTGCGGGCGAAGAAGGTTTCAGCCGCGAGCGTTGGCGCGACTACGCCGAGCTTGGCTGGCTCGGGCTGACCTTGCCGGAAGACGTCGGCGGGCTCGGCTGCTCCTTTGTGGAAATCGCGATCCTGATGGAGGCGTTCGGGCGTGCCATGGTCCTCGAGCCGGTCGCGCAAACGGCGCTGCTCTGCGCAACGATTATCGAGCGCGGCGATGCGAAGGAAAAACGGGAGGCGCTGCTACCCGCGGTGATCGAAGGAAAATTGCTGCTTTCCCTCGCGGATAGCGAAGCGGGTAGCCGCTACGCGGTGGGCTGCCATGCGAAGACCCACGCACGCAAGACGGGCTCGGGTTATCTGATCAACGGGGCCAAGACGCTGGTTGTCGCCGGCGCGTCGGCCGACCATCTACTCGTTACCGCGCAAATCGAGGGCATGCCGCCGCAAGGCGCAGGTGTCTTCCTTCTCGAGCGTCGCGCCGCAGGGGTGACGTGCCGGCCTTACCGGCTGCTCGACGGATCGCGCGCCGCCGATATCGATCTGCGCAATGTCGAGGTTGGCGACGATGCGCTGATCGTCGGTCCCGAGCGCGCGCTCGAGGTGCTCACGCAGGCGACGCAGTTAGCCATCCTCGCGAGCGTCGCCGAGAGCCTCGGCATGATGGAAGCCGTGATGGCCATCACGGCCGAATACATCAAGGGGCGTTCGCAGTTCGGGCAACCGATCGGCAAGTTTCAGGCATTGCAGCACCGCATGGCGGAGATGTTCGTCGCGACGCAGGAAGCGCGCTCGATGCTCTATTGCGGCATTGCTCATCTCGACCGGCCGGCGGGTGAACGCAGCCGTGTCATTTCCGCAGCCAAGGCGGTGGCCGGACGTGCGAACCGTTTCGTTTGCGCGCAAGGAATGCAGTTGCACGGGGGCATGGGGCTCACCGAGGAATATCCGGTGGGCCACTACTTCCGCAAGATGACGATGATGGAAAAGATGTTCGGTGACATCGACTTCCATCTCGGCCGGCTGGCGGCAAGCAGCCGGGCTCGATAACGATCTGATACGGAGCAAAACGGACATGCAGCGCGTCAAGGACAAAATAGCGATCGTGACCGGGGCCGCATCCGGCATCGGTGCCGCATGTGCCGCGATGCTTGCGGACGAGGGCGCGCTGCTGGTCGTCGCCGATCTCAATCTGGACGGCGCACAGGCACAGGCCGGCCGCATCAGGGACGCGGGAGGAAAAGCGGTTGCCGCGCAAGTCGACATCGGCGACGAAAAATCGATCGAGGCACTATTCGATCTCACGCTGAGGACCTGGGGCGGGCTCGACATCCTGCACAACAATGCCGCCGCCACGTCGCTCTCGAGCACCGTCGATGCGGCAGTCGAAGCCGTGGACGTCGGCGTCTGGGACGACACGATGCGGATCAACCTGCGCGGCACGATGCTCGCGGCGCGCCGTGCATTGCCGCTCATGCGGGCACGCGGCGGCGGATCGATCATCAACACGTCGTCGGGCGCGGCCCAGGCCGGCGCGCTCGGATACAGCGCCTACGGCGTCTGCAAGGCCGGCATCGAGGCGCTGACGCGCTACATCGCCACACAACACGGCAAGGAGGGCATACGCTGCAACGCGATTGCGCCGGGCCTGATCGTGACGCCGGTCACCCGCGCGTACTTTGCGGGGGAAATCGGCGAGAGGATGTTGAGCCACCATCTCGCGCCGCGCCTGGGACAGCCCGAAGACATCGCTCATGCGGTGGTCTATCTCGCGTCGGACGAGGCAGCATTCATCACGGGCCAGGTGTTCAACATCGATGGCGGACTGCTCTCGCACCAGCCTTACTATGCGGACGAAATCCGTGCGCGTTCAGCCGCGGCCGCCGGTAGCAACACGGAGGGGCACGCATGACGACCGATCCCGGACTGATCGCTCGGATCGAGCGCATCGAGGCGCAGCTCGCGATTCAACAACTGCCGATGCGATACGCGCTCGCCGTCGATTCGCGCGACGTCGACAGCCTCGTGCAGTTGTTCACCGAGGACGTCAATTGCGGTCGATGGGGCGTCGGACGTGCGGCGCTGAAGACCTTCTACAGTTCCGAACACATCCTGCGCAGCTTCTATCGCAGCATCCATCAGATCTGCGGTCACGCGATCGAGTTCATCGATGCCGACCACGCCACCGGCAGCGTCTATTGCCGGGCTGAGCATGAGGACAACGGCGCCTGGGTGGTCATGGCGATCTGCTACTTCGACCACTACGTGCGCCGCGATGGACAGTGGTACTTCGAGCGGCGCGACGAGCAGCACTGGTATTCGACGGACTGGCTGGCTCGTCCCGGCGCGCCGCGCTTTCAAAACTGGCCGGGCAAGTATGAGGGCGAGCGCTACCAGCCGCGTCTCCCGCACCGCTTTCCCACGTGGGCGACATTCTGGAGCGCGAGTGAGCAGCGCGCGATCGATGCATTGACGAGCACGCCGTAAGCGGGTTTTTTCGCTCGTCAA
>CAYPWK010000001.1:0-5612 GCA_964414365.1 uncultured Burkholderia sp. | reverse complement strand
GCCTCGTCGACATAAGCGTGACAGGTCGCGCAACTGCAACTGCCGCCGCAATCGCCGAGAATGCCGGGGATCTGGTTGTTCACGGCGGTCTGCATGACCGAGTCGCCGACGTTGGCGGTCACGCTGGCTTCGTTCCCGTCCGGCTGTATGAATCGAATGAGCGGCATGGCGTGTGACTCTTTGGAAAGTTAGTTGGACTGGGGCAGCAGACTCTTCAACGGGATCGATTCGTCGGCGAGATCGGCCGCGCGGACCGGAATTTTCTCGGCGACGAATCGCTTGGCCAGCATGAATTCCGGCGCGCGGCTCACGGTATCGGCGGCCAGCATGACGCCGTCCTTGAGATAAAACGCCGAGAAAGATCGAGTTTCGGGACTGCCGCGTAAGACAAAGTCGTCGTAGCCCTGGGACAAGCCGACCATCTTGAGCTTGAGATCGTATTGATCGGACCAGAACCACGGCACGGTGTTGTAAATACGCTCCTTGCCGCACAGCGACGCGGCCGCGGTGCGTGCCTGCTCCAGTGCGTTGGGCACCGACTCGAGGCGCAAACGGCGGCCGAGCGACGGGTTGGGGTGATTCGTGCAGTCTCCGACGGCGAAAATATCCGGATCGGAAGTGCGCGTGTGCTCGTCGACCACGATGCCGTTGTCGACGGCGAGGCCCGCTTGCTGCGCGAGCTCGGTCGCGGGTTCCAGTCCCACGCCGACGATCACGAGATCCGCGGCGACGCGCGTGCCGTCCGCGCAGCGCACCGCGGCCACGGCATCGCCGGACGCGTCGACTTCGAATCCGCTCACGATCGCGTTCGTGCGGATGTCGACGCCCGCCTCGCGGTGCACCTTCTCGTAGAAAGCGGAAAGCTCGGGCGCCGTCACGCGCGCGAGCACGCGCGGCAATGCTTCGAGCACGGTGACCTGAAGGCCGCGTTTCACCGCGACGGCGGCCACCTCCAGCCCCACGTATCCGCCGCCGATAATCACCAGGCGCGAGCCTGCATGGAACCGGGTCCGAATGCGCGAGACGTGATCCAGCGTACGAAGGTAGTGAAAGTTTTGCAGCTTCTCGATGGCTTCGATGTCCGGCAAGGTAAGCCGCCGTGCCCGGCCGCCCGTCGCGAGCACGAGCTTCGTATAGCCGATTTCTCTGCCGTCGGAGAGCGTCACCCGCTTCGCGAGACGGTCGATGCATTGCGCGCGCGTGTTCGGAATGAACTCGACGCGCGCCTTGTCGTAAGTCGCCTGCGGTTTCAAATAAAGCTGCTCGACGGTCGATTCGCCCGACAAGAATGCCTTGGACAGGGGGGGGCGCTGATACGGCAAATGCGGTTCTTCTCCCACCATGACGATGCGGCCCGCCCATCCTTGCTCGCGGATTGCGGTCGCGCATTCGCCGGCCGCATGACCTCCGCCGACGATCAGCGCGGTGTTTTCTGCGTCTTCACCTGCCATGAAGCGGAACTCCGTCTCGCACGACCATGGACATGACACACCACGGTCCTCAGTTATTATGAATGATGTTCCATATTTTGAACGACGGTCGGCGCGGCTGTCAATGCTTACAAACCCCTTCGGGCTGATCCGGAGCCGACCATCGCTTCGATGCCGCCAACCGCGAAGCGGATCAAGTAGGTGCGCATGCGCTCGATATGCGACGCCGCGAGTGCGCGCGTTCCGGAACGCGCCTCCTGCGCGTACAGCTCGTTGAGCACTAGATGGAACACGGACTCGACGAAATGCTGCACCAGTTCGACGGTTTCCCGCGTGGCGCCGGGAAGCGCCTTGGCGAAGGCGTCACGGTAGCGCGCGGCGGCTGGCGCGTACTGGTCATAGAACGGTGCAGTGAGGTCGGGGCGCTCCAGAAGGCAGCCAATCTGGGTCAGCAGACGCAGGTAATTTCGCCACCCGGGGTCGCCGCTCTTCAGATGCGCGAAGGCCGGCGCGCAAAGCGCGATCACAATTGCCTCGACACGGGGCCGCTCGCCATGCAACGCCGCGAGCGCGGCGTCAAGCGATTCGATCACCTGCTGGCTGATCACGGCCGCGCGGCGGCCGATCGCCCGCTGGAACAGGGCGTCCTTGCTGCCGAAGTGGTAGCGCGCGAGGCTCAGCTCTATGCCGCAGGTCTGCATGATGTCGCGAATCGACGTGCCGAAGTAGCCGTGCATCGCGAACAGCCTCTCGGCTGTGTCGAGAATGCGCTCGGGCGTCATGCTCCGTATCGAAGCGCGCGGCTCCTCGATGGCGGTCGCCGGGCTACGAGCGGCGCGCGTGTTCGTGGACGGCATGGTTTCCTTTTCATGGAGGGGCGCGAACTCGAAAGGGCGCGGGTACCTTCCAGCGAATGATAAAACGTTCTTGCACAATCGTGCAAAATCGAACATAGTTCAACGATTGGCACTTTCGGGGCGGAGCCGACGTGCTTGCTAACGAACGACAGATGGAGACAGGAACCATGGCTCGCGCGCTGCGACTCGAGGACTTCGACGATCCCACGTTCAACCCTTTTTTCGAGGACTCGCTCGCTTATGGCGCCGATGTGGACCCGTATCCGCGCATTGCGGAGCTGCGCGAAAAAGCCACGGTGCAAGAAGGCGACTATCGCGTGCTGATGGGCGGGGCGGCGGACCTGACGATGTCCGATGTCGCGCACTATTCCGTATTCGGATACGACGAAGTAGCGAAGGTACTGGGCGACCCGGCCACGTTCTCGAACAAGTCTTACGAGCGCAATCTCGGCATCAGCTTCGGGCGCAGCATCTCGACGATGGACGCGCCCGAGCACCCGCGTTACCGCCGCATCTTCCAGAAGGCCTTTTTGCCGCACACCGTCGCGGCGTGGGGCGATACGCTGGTCGATCCGGTCGTGAGCGAGCTGATGTCGAAGTTCGTCGATCGCGGACATGCGGATCTCGTCAACGAGTTCACACTCCACTATCCGTTCAACATCATCTACCGGCAGCTGGCATTGCCGCCCGAAGACGTGAAGGTCTTTCACAAGCTGGCAATCGCACAGACGCTCGTGTCGATCGACGTTGAGCACGGCGTGGAGGCGTCGACCAAGCTGGGCGCCTATTTCGCGCGGCTCGTCGAGGAGCGCCGCGGCAATCCGGGCGACGATCTCGTGAGTTCGCTGGCTACCGCGGAAGCGGAAGGCGAGCGGCTGCCCGATGAAGTCGTCATTTCATTCCTTCGCCAACTGGTGAATGCGGGCGGCGATACCACCTACCGCGCGACCAGTGTGCTGCTCCTTGCGCTGTTGCGCGAGCCCGAGCAGCTCGAAGCGGTCCGCGAGGATCGCTCGCTGGTCGCACCGGCGATCGAAGAGGCCCTGCGCTGGGACGGCCCCGTGCTGATGCAGTCGCGCATGGCGACGCGTGATATCACGCTGGGCGGAGTGGATATTCCGGCGGGCGCATTTCTCGACGTCGTGGCGGGCAGCGCCAACCGCGACCCTAGCCGCTTTCCCGATCCGGACAAGTTCGATCTCTACCGCAAGCCCGCCCACCGCCATTTTGCGTTTGCCTATGGGCCGCACGTTTGCATCGGCCAGCATCTCGCGCGGGTGGAGATGACGCGTGCGCTCAATGCAATTCTCGACCGCTTGCCCAATCTTCGTCTCGATCCGGCCGCGCCGGCGCCGCAGATCAGCGGCATCATGATGCGTGTTCCGCACGCGATTCCCGTGGTCTTCGGCTAATGAGAACGGTGCCGATTTCGAGCGAGCTCGGCCAACAAGGACGGTGGAGACCGCATTGCTGACCGAATTCGACTATATCGTCGTGGGCGCAGGCGCGGCGGGTTGCGTGCTCGCCAACCGTCTTTCGGAGAGTGGGCGTCATACGGTGCTGCTCATCGAAGCGGGGCCCGAGGACCACCATCCGCTAATCAGGATGCCCAAAGGCTTCGGAAAGTTGCTGGGCGACCCGGCCTACGCCTGGTTCATTCCCGTGCAGCCCGATCACGGCAACGGACACCGCAACGAAGTCTGGCTGCGCGGCAAGATGCTGGGCGGTTCCAGCAGCATCAACGGCATGGTGTATATGCGCGGACATCCTGAGGACTACGAGGGATGGGCCGCACTCGGCGTCGAAGGCTGGGGCTGGCAGCAGCTGGCGCCATGCTTTCGGCGGATCGAAGATCATGCGCTCGGCGCCGATGACTTGCGGGGCTCGGGCGGCCCGCTCAAGGTGTCGCCGCACGCGCAGCGCAATCGTATCGGCGACGCCGTCCTCGAGGCGTGCCGGTCGCTCGGCGTACGACGTGTCGAGGATATCAACCGGCTCGATCACGAGGGCGTGGCTTACCTGATCTACACGATCCGCGACGGCAAGCGGCAAAGCTCGGCCGAAGCCTTTCTGAAGCCCGCGCGGGCACGCAAGAACCTGACGGTGACCACGGGGGCCGAAGTCACGCGCATCACGTTCGCGGGTACACGTGCAGTCGGCGTGCAATGCAATAGCGCCGGGCAGCAGGTCGCTTACCGGGCACGCCGCGAGGTCGTGCTCTCGGCCGGCGCAATCGAGTCGCCGCGCCTTTTGCAACTGTCGGGCATCGGCGATGCCGACCATCTGAAGTCGCTCGGCGTTCCGGTCGTCGCGGCGAGCCCTGGCGTCGGGTTGAACCTGCGCGAGCACTATCTGTATATGGTTCAGGCGCGTCTGAAGCATTGGCGCGATTCGCAGAACCGGCAGTTCGGCGGGATGCGCCTATGGCGCAATGCCATGCAGTATGTGCTGTTCCGCCGCGGCGTGATGTCGCTCGGCTCCTATCCGGTAGGCGGTTTCGTCAAGACGGCGCCGGATGCGACTCGACCCGACGTTCAGCTGATGATGGCGCCTTTCTCGATGGATTTCGGCGCGGCAGGCTATGCCTTTGAGGGGTTTCCGGGCATGCAGCTCTTCAGTTATCCGCTGCGTCCGCGTAGCGAAGGGTACGTGAGGATCCGATCGGCGGACCGGCAGGTGCCGCCCGAGGTCGTCGCCAACTACCTTGCCGATCCGTACGATCGGCAGCTGTCCGTCAATTCGTTCAGGCTCATGCGCGGTGTGCTGGCGGCAGAGCCGCTCGCGAGCCTGGTGGCCGGCGAGACGCGCCCGGGCGCATCGGTCCAGACCGATGACGAGATACTCGACCTCTACCGGCGCGAAGGTCAATCCGGTTTTCACGCTTGCGGCACCTGCAAGATGGGCTCCGATCGGCTGGCGGTGCTGGACTCGCGGCTGCGCGTGCGGGGCGTCGAAGGACTGCGCGTGATGGATCTTTCCGTCACGCCGACGATGATTTCAGGCAACACCAATGGCCCCATGATGGCAATGGCTTGGCGCGCCGCCGATCTGATACTGGAGGACGCGCGGTGAACCGTTCTGGAGACGATATGAACCTGGCAGTGCGAGCTTTCACCGAGCAAAATGCGATCGTTCAAGAGGCGCTCGACCGGGCCACGCGGGAAGGCGGCGAGATCGGCGTGCAGGTCGCGGCCTATCTGAACGGCAAGCTCGTGATCGACGCATGGAGCGGCGTGGCCGACCCGGTCACCGGCCGGCTCGTCGATGGCGACACGCTTTTTAACGTCTTCTCGGTGACGAAGGCCGTTGCGGCCACAGCGCTGCA